>JAIYDC010000070.1 GCA_027487685.1 Pseudomonadota bacterium
CGCTCTGACAACTTCACAGTCTTCAAGACTTGGGAAGAAGCTGAAGCTAACTGCTTCTACCCAGACTATGTCCAGGGTGTTCTTGGCCGTCGTTTCCGTCTCATCGGTTACTCTTGCGCCCCTGTTACTGATTCTAACGGCGGCAATGGCGGAAACTAATCTTTCCTAAGTAACGCTTTCAAGTATGCCGGCCGGGTTTATCCTGGCCGGTTTTCGTTTGGGGGGGGCATGAGAAATAATGCTAGGATTTTTGGTGAGTGAGCTTTAATACAAATGCTGTTCTGCCAGCATCCTTCTCAAGAGTCAGATCTCCACCCATGTCTGTCATGAGAGTCTTTGAAATACTGAGCCCCAGACCAGTCCCTTTTCCAACTTCCTTCGTGGTAAAGAAAGGTTCAAAAAGCTTCTCTTTTATGGCGTCGGGCACTCCGGGGCCTGAATCAATAACCTTGAGGTAGGTAAAATCCCCGGCCACAGTACTCTTTATCCAGATATTCCGCTGACCTTCAGGCAATTTACTGAGTTCGTCTACACCATTGTTCAGGAGGTTGATGATAACCTGGGAAAGGTGAGTGAAGTTTCCTTGAACGTGGATATTTGGATCAACTTGAGATAGATCAAGATTGATCGAGTTATTTCTGATGCGCTCATTCACAAGATTTAATACGTCTTCAATAACTCCTGAGAGGCCCAAGTTCGTGAGCTCAGCATTGTCAGAAGATTTGGCGACCTTCCTCATGGAGGTCACAATTTTCGAGATCCTGTTCGACATTTCCGAAACTTTAGTGACCGTCTTCATGACCTCCCGGTCAGAAGCAGTGCCGTCTGTAATTTGAGAGAGAAGAATTTCGCATCGGCCAACGATGACAGCGAGTGGATTGTTTATCTCGTGGGCGAGTCCTGCCGCCATTTCTCCAAGAGAAGCTAGTTTTGATGACTGAATTGTCGAAAGTCTTTCTTTCTCCAGCCGCTGAGTAAGATCTTGAAGGTTATCAACGTTCCTCTGATAACTTGTATAGATGAAATAGATGAGGATAAAAAATGAGACTGCTCCTATGAGGGAGACGATAGCTGAGATGTAGCCGAACTGGATGTTTTGTTCGATGATACTTTGCTTCTTGAGTAAGTAGTTCTCAATCAGCGTTTGAAGATCAGACTTTAAATCCGTGAGAGTTCCCTGCATTTTCGAATCAAAAACCTTCATGTGGAGAAGTTTTTGAAACTCATTGTAGTTGGATGAGGAGGTCATCTTCTTAGCATGGTCAGGATGATCAGAGGTCAGTGCGAGGATCTCATTAATGGAGTCATCCAGAGCATGCAGTTGAAGTCCAATGTGCGCCTGATCAACATCATGCTTTGTTATTGATTCAATCGACTCTGACATGAGCCTGGTTGCGGCACAGGAGAGTTGAAGAACCGGGACATCGCTGGAGCTAAAGGATTTTATGAGTTCAGAAGTTCTTAAGACTGAAAACAGGCCGAACCCAAGAACCAGGCCGATGAAGCCCAGAGCAAAAATCGTCAGACGTTTGGGAAAAACGCTGTACTGATTCATTAATAAACAAAGGCCCACATTAGCGAATAGATGTCGAAATTGCCGTTGGGGGAAGAATTTATGAAAGTGCTCGCATTGGTTGTCGTTGGTAGGGGAGAGGCGAAGCCAGACGCGACAGTTATTTCTTTGTAATTAATATGCTCGAAACCAATCTTGATGACGTTATTCAGGTCAAACCGGTAATTAAAGTTGAGAGCATAAGTCGTCGTTTTGCTCGGACTTAGTCTCGATGCGACATCCAGGTCGCTGGAGAATGTGGCCGCGGTAGTCCAGGACTCGCTCAGGTCCTTTCCCAATGTGACGGAGGCCGCCTCGAGAGTTTCTACCACAGGGCTTGTCGAGCGGATGAGGCTGTACTCAGAGATTAAGAAGAAGTCTTCAGGCTTGAGCTGAAAGCCTGCTGTGGTCCCGGTGATCCGTGGTAATGTATAATTTTGATTAAAGGTACCTTTGGTTCCCTCAGGGAATCCGGCCGACGATAGTGAACTCGGTGAACTAATATTAAGAGTGCCACTCCCGCGGTAGTGGTTAACAAAAGCCTCCAAGATTCCAGATATAAAATTTAACCTGGCCCCATACAAGTTTTGAGTCTTGAAGACATAATCCCCTGTTTCACCATCAAACTCGTCATCGGTATCACCAAAATATCCATGAAGTCCAAAATACTTTCCCAGCTTCTTCTCGGCACTCAATCCGGTAAATGAGTAAATTGGGGCGCGACTATATATCTCTCTTGGAGCGTTCAACCAAGGAAGCAAGGCCTGGACCTGAATATTTTCGGAGTGTAAGTTGTTGGGAAGTCTCTGCTTTCCTAGTCGGAGTAGCAATCCGTCTTGAGCAAAATACCGCAGCTGTACGAGATCGACTCCAATGTTTTTATCGCTTTTTAAGATGAGCTGGGTCAAGACCTGAAATTTATCATTAAAGCTTGCGTCTGCGCTTATGCCGGCGGTCGTTAAGCGAGAGATGGTCGGTTGATTTGAAACCCGATCGAAGATAACGTCATCAGATTTTATTGTACTTTCTGAAGATCTAATACTTCCGAAGAAGTGAATGTTCTGGGCCAGCGCTGGTGCTGTCGTCAGAAGTATGAGAGCAATTAGATTTTTTAACATATAGATATTTTCTTGGTTACAGTTTGTTCAAATGGAATATCATTTAGTAATGTACAAAAGTATTATTGCTTCCCTTATTATTGTCCAGTCAATTCTTTCCAACGTCGCAGCCGCAGTAGTATACGTATCCGTCAGTAAGCGTAACCTCGCCACCATCGACAGAGATTCTGTTAAGAAGTTTTTAAGAGCTGAGCAATTGACTTGGGATAACGGGAACTCTGTTGTCCTGATGATCGATGACCTTCAGTTGATTTCGTCTGAGGATTTTTCAGAAGTTCTCAGTATGAGCAAAACCAAGTTTATGGAATTCTGGAGGATTAAATTCTTCTCCGGACGTGCCTTGCTACCTCGGCAGATTAAGACTCCCTCGGCAGTGATTGACCTTCTGAATGAAAACCCTAGCGCCATTTACATCCGCATCGGACGACCACCGGATAAGAAGATCGAGGAAGACTCAAACATCAAGACAGTTTCAGTTACGTTTTAGTCTTAGATCTCTCTTCTACTAGAAATTGGGTCGTGTCCTCAAGCCTTGCCGCGATGGTTTCGAACAACATTTTAAACCACTTCGGTTGATCACAAAAAATTTGATCGAATTTGTCTTTCGGTATGGGCACGAGTTCTGTGTCTAAGACTGCGACCACGCTGGCGGATCTGGGCTTGTGTAAGAGAAAACCAAGCTCGCCGACAATCTCTCCGGCCTTCACGGTGCAGATTGTGACTTCCGTATTATTAGAACTTTTCTTCGTGACTTTGAGCTGACCCGATTTTACATAAAAAATATCTGTACTGAGGTCGCCTTCCCGCATCACATATTCACCGGCGCTGAGCTTAACACTATCAATTTGAGAATCTTTGCTTTGAGAACCTTTAAGCACTTTCCTTACAATTCTCAAGGCTTCAACTGGCCTAAAGGGTTTTGCGATGACTTCAATGTTGGCCAGGCGGTCTATGGACTGACGGTAGTCATCTATTGAAGCGCTGATGAGAAAAATAGGTATGCTGACAAAGGAGTTCCCAGGCACATTTTTTTTTTCAGTCTCGAGGTTGCGAATCTCCTCAACGAACTTTAAACCATCTTTCTTGGGCATTTTGATATCTGTAATGACGGCATCAAATTCCTGCTCGCCATACTTTACCCAGGCATCAAGGCCATCGGTGGCCGACACAACATCCATTCCATCTGAGGTAAAGATATCGACTAACATTTCAAGAAGATCCTTATCATCGTCGGCGATAAGGACCTTTAACTTCTTGCCTGCTAAGACTTGTGCCATTTTAAATTCTCTCCAGTTACCTATGCGGTATCGGATTTCTGGAAAATTATGTGACATTTTTGCATTTACTTAAGATGGCACGGAAAAATGTAAAATGACTTCTGGGGAATGACGGATCACCACGGTCGGGCTTTCGCCGGCCGTGGTGAGATTTTGATATCCGAAATGGGTGGGGCCCAGCTCGGCTTGGGGCCCGCCTATTTATTAGTCAACTAAATCGCAACGGACATACTGGACCGAATAGGAGCCCCAATCTTTTTCAACATGGTCATAATGGTCGGCATACTCGGAGAGGATAGAGATTCTGTAGTTATCTGAAATACCCTGATCGATGCGCCTAACGGCCGAGAGTATAGTTCTATATTTTACGTCTCGAGTCCCTTGATCGATTTGTATGACTTCTTCTTCAGATGAAACAAGAACGTAGTCAAATAAGTAACCGCAATTATTAATAATTGCGCGATCGAGGGCCTTGATGTGTCGCTTAGAGTAATCTGACCCTTCAATCTCAACAGCGAATGCGAGGTTTGTGATAAGGGCGAGCATCATAATCATCAATTTCATTGGAGACTCCTTTTTGTTATTGGTAATCACGCGGGAACTTACACCTGATTCTGATTTCAATAAAGTTAAGACTTCGTCAGCTGGCGTGTCATTTTTTCAGGGCTCAAAGAGTTACTTCTTCATCGGTCTTGATGAATAGGCGAAGAAAGATCGCATCATAACCTGACCTACATCACACTCGGTCTTTCTAGGAAGTGATAAACTTCTTTTAATTATTAAATGACAATTCAGATATTTGCGGACGATAACTATGGAAACCTGCACTCATTGTGACGAGATAGCGCTTCCTGCCGTCTATGGTGATGGGGATGAGATGCACGCGAGGCCTTTCTGCTGCGAAGGGTGCATTGCGGTCTACAACGTCCTTCACCTGAAGGGTTTCGAAGCCTATTATGACATCAAAAAGAACTCTGCCATTTTTAAGCGCCGCTCACCCGTAGAGCTCAGGCCCACTCGCTTTGATTTTCTAGATGACGTGGAGGTTCGGAAGGAGTTTTCTTACGCTAACTCCGATGGTCTTACGACGATGGAGTTTTATCTTGAGGGCATTCATTGCCTCGCTTGTCTGTGGCTTATTGAAAAGCTTCCTGAGTTCCTTTCCGGTGTGTATAGTTCGAAGCTCGACCTTGAACGCTCCGTGGTCACCGTTGAGCTTGGGGAGCACGGTAAGTTTTCGCTCGTGGCGAAGGAATTCCATCAGCTTGGATATCGGCCACATCCTCTGAAGCGTAACCAGGATGTAGCGAATCTCAAGACTCGGGAAGAGCGCGCCTTCCTGGTCCGGATCGGCATCGCCGGTGCGGCCACCGGAAATATTATGATCTACGCCGTTTCACTCTATGCAGGCGCGGACGGAGGTTTTGGACAGCTCTTCAACCTGCTCACGGTCGTGTTTGCAGTCCCAGTGCTTACCTACTGTGCGTATCCATTTTATCACAACGCCTGGAGTGCCCTTAGAAATAAGACCCTCTCAATCGACATCCCGATTTCCCTTTCTCTCATTGTCGGCGGTGTCATGGGGCTCACCAACCTCTGGCTTGGCGTTCTTGATAACTATTTTGATTCCCTCACTGCACTCGTTTTCCTGCTACTTATGTCCCGCTACTTTTTGCAAAAAATTCAGGAGAAGGGTCTCTCTGCAACTGACCTACACTTTTTCTACCAGTCCGACAGTGTCCTGCGAGAGGAGAGAGGGGAGTTTCGTGAGATCCATCCCCGCTCCATTAAGAGCGATGACGTGCTTCAAATTCTCCCTGGACAGTTTATCCCGGCCGATGGAATCGTTCTCCGAGGCGCCTCAAACCTCAACAACTCTCTTTTGACCGGAGAATCACTGCCCGTCAAAGTCACAGCTGGTGACTCCGTTTTCTCAGGCACCGAGAACCTGGACCAGGAACTAGTGATCAAAGTCCAGAACGTGGCCGAGGATTCACGGATTGGACGGCTTCTGAAAAACGTTGAGAACGGTTGGGTGAACAGATCGAAGATCATTAACCTCACCAACAGAGTTTCAAAGTATTTTACACTAACAGTTTTTCTACTGGCCGGGATTCTGTTTTTTAAACTCCTGCAGGCCCATGACTTCAGGCACGCTTTCGAAGGGGCCCTTACGCTTCTCATCGTGACCTGCCCTTGCGCATTGGCACTCGCTGTTCCACTGACTTTCACCCGGGCCCTGGCCACGGCCGCAGAGCAGGGGATCATCATCAAGAGTGACGAGGTGATTGAGAAACTCGCGGAAGTGAAGCATGTCTTCATCGATAAGACCGGAACGATCACTCTAGGCAAGCTTGCGATAACGGACTTCCAGGCGATGGGCACTTCCGTCGTACCGTTGAAAGACGTCATCCATAACCTCGAGGTCCGGTCTCGTCATCCTGTGGCCTTAGCTTTGAAAGCTTTTATCAAAGGTTCTGAACAAAGCTCGCTTCCGGTCGTTGAGTATCGGGAGACCCTCGGGACAGGAGTGTCCGGGACGATTGAAGGACATTTTTACGAAATCAAAAAAGAGCGTATATTCCAAGATGGGGTTCCCGTAGCAGAATTCCAAGTTGCAGATACGGTGCGGCCTGACTCGGCAGGATCAGTGGCGGCACTTACGCAGAGGGGTTTAGGCGTGAGCATCCTTTCTGGTGACCGAGTAGAAGTTGTTGAGCGGATTGCGGCGCAAGTATCCCTGCCGATGACTCAAGCGTTAGCTGAGCTGGGCCCAGAGGCCAAGAGTGAGCTAATTAAGAAAACTCCCGGCTCGATGATGATAGGTGATGGCGCCAACGATGCCATTGCTTTGGGTAATGCTCACGTCGGAGTTGCCGTTCACGGGGCGATGGATATCTCTCTGCGAGCGGCCGATGTCTACCTGACGACCCCGGGTCTTGTTCCGGTGGAGAAGCTTCTGATCCTGGCCAGTGAAACGATGCGAGTCATCCGCCGCAATCTTGTTCTTTCTCTTTGCTATAATTCTCTTTCAGTTCTTGCGGCCTTCCACGGTTACATATCACCGCTCGTTGCAGCGATTATCATGCCGGTAAGCTCGCTGACTGTCTTGCTCTCGACTCTTGCTGGGACGAAGAAACTGAGGCGCCTATGGAAATATTGATTATTCTCCTTCCTTTGGCACTTCTCCTCGGGGCGACATTCATTGGGGCCTTTATCTGGTCTGCACGTCAAGGGCAGTACGACGACCTTGAAACACCACGCTTCCGTATGCTGCTTGAAGAAAAAAATATCAACCGCTCATCAACGCCAAGAGAGGATAGAAAATGAGTTCCACCCACACGAGTCCTCCGACCGCAAACCGGCGGTTAGAGACTTTTTCCTATGATGACCAGATCGTTAAGTCGTTTGTCATCGCGACCGTCCTTTGGGGGGCGGTGGCGATTCTTCTGGGGGTGGTGATCGCTTTCCAGTTGGCCGAATGGCGGCTTAACTTTGGGGTTCCATGGTTAACCTTCGGCCGGCTGCGCCCACTTCACACCAATGCAGCGATCTTCGCCTTTTGCGGGAATGCTATTTTCGCTGGGATCTATTACTCCCATCAGCGGCTGTGTAAGGCGCGGCTCTTTAGCGACCTCTTGTCGCGGATCCATTTTTGGGGCTGGCAGGTTATTATTGTCCTTGCGGCAGTGACTCTTCCCTTTGGGATCACCACGGGTAAGGAATATGCTGAGCTTGAGTGGCCGATCGATCTTTTGATCACGACGATCTGGGTGGTCTTCGCCGTCAATTTCTTTGGGACTTTGGTCCGCCGCCGCGAGCGCCACATCTATGTCGCCATCTGGTTCTACATTGCGACCATCGTGACTGTCGCTGTCCTTCATATCGTCAACTCGATGGAGTTGCCGGTTACGCTCTTGAAGTCTTACTCCCTTTATTCTGGCGTCCAGGACGCGCTCGTTCAGTGGTGGTACGGTCACAACGCCGTGGCCTTCTTCTTGACCACCCCTTTCCTTGGTCTCATGTACTATTTCATTCCGAAGGCGGCCAATCGTCCGGTGTATTGGTACCGCCTGTCGATCATCCACTTCTGGTCCCTTGTTTTCATCTATATCTGGGCCGGGCCGCACCATCTCCTTTACACCACTCTGCCGGAGTGGGCGCAGACTCTCGGCATGGTCTTTTCCATCGCTCTCTGGATGCCAAGCTGGGGGGGAATGATCAATGGTCTCATGACCCTCCGGGGCGTCTGGGACAAAGTTCGCACTGAACCGGGACTGCGGTTCATGGCGACCTCACTTACTTTCTACGGTATGGCAACCTTCGAAGGCCCTCTTCTATCTATTAAGTCTGTCAACGCCATCGCGCACTTCACCGACTGGATTCCGGGCCACGTTCACTCTGGAACCATTGGCTGGAACTACATGATGATCGCCGGTGTTCTTTTCTACCTCGTGCCGAAGCTTTGGAATTCGGAGCTCTATTCCAAGAAACTTGCGAACCTTCAGTTCTGGTTTGCCACCATTGGACTCGTGTTCTACATCGTCTCCATGTGGGTCGCGGGCATCACTCAGTCTTTGATGTGGCGAGCGATGGACGACGCAGGTCGCCTGATCTACCCGAACTTCATTGAAACTGTAGTGAAGATCGTTCCGATGTACTGGGTCCGAGCGATCGGCGGAACTCTGGTTCTCGTGTCATTCTTCCTCATGATCTACAACCTCTACATGACTGCGAAACGCGGTAAAAAGAGGGGCGTTGAAGTTTATGAATCCTACGCGCTGGATGATTCTTCCCTCGAACCAGGTGCAAGCTCTCACCGGAAGCTCGAGGGCCTCCCGATGGTCTTTTCTGTCCTCTCGGTGGTCGCGATCCTCGTTGGCTCGGCGATTGAGATCGTTCCAAGTCTCATGGCGAAGAACTACATCGTTAAAATGGACGTGGTCAGGCCGTATACACCCCTCGAACTTTATGGCCGCGATATTTACATCCGTGAAGGCTGCTACACCTGCCACTCTCAGACTGTTCGTCCGATGACCCACGAAGTCCTCCGCTACGGTAAGCCGTCCGAAGCCGCAGAGTTCGTCTACGACCATCCGTTCCAGTGGGGTTCCAAGCGTACTGGTCCTGATCTCGCTCGTGCCGGCGGAAAGTACCCGCACATGTGGCACTATAAGCACTTCTACGATCCACGCGCCGTGACTGCGGGCTCCATCATGCCACGGTATACCTGGCTCTTTGACAATAAGATTGATTACTCTACGCTTTCGAAAAAACTCGCCGTGATGAAAAAACTCGGAGTTCCTTACGCGACAGAGGAAATCACCAACGCCGTTGCGATTGCTCAGGCACAGGCGGCAGAGATCTCGAAGGAACTCGTAGAGAATGGAGTTCCGGCCAAGATTGAACAGATGGAAGTGGTGGCCCTGATTTCTTACATGCAGCGCCTTGGTGTTGACTATGGCCAGCTGCCGGAAACACCGGTTGAACTCCCCAG
This sequence comes from Pseudomonadota bacterium, assembly GCA_027487685.1. Classification (GTDB taxonomy): domain Bacteria; phylum Bdellovibrionota; class Bacteriovoracia; order Bacteriovoracales; family Bacteriovoracaceae; genus Peredibacter. The sequence continues at coordinate 9,445 of JAIYDC010000070.1, forward strand.
CACGGAGGTGAAGTAATGAAACAGGCAGTACTATCTCACTGGGATCTCCCGTGGCTTCCTCTGACTGCGATGGTGATTTTCATCGTCTGTTTCAGTGCCTACGTTTACTGGACGTTCCGCACGGATAACGAGTCGTTTTACGAGGACGTTTCTCAAATACCTCTTGAGGACCCTAAGACGGTGGGCCCTCTCTCGAAAGGACAATGGCAATGAGCAATAACCCGCACGATCCAAATTCCAAGCTCGACGTTAAGGACGACGAGAAGCACCTCCTGCTTGACCACTCGTATGATGGCATCCAGGAGTTGAACCATCCGCTCCCAAGTTGGTGGAACGCAATCTTCTACACCTGCTGCGCCTTCGCCACAGGTTATTTTGTCTACTACCAGTTCCTGGGCGGAGCGACGCTTCGGCAAGAATTCACCCAGAGCTATGCCAAAGTGCTGGTCGCTCAGGCGGAGTTTAAAAAGGCCAATAGCGCCTTTAATCAGGAGCACTACCAGGCGATCGTCGCAGACGGCGGAGTCAAAAAGGGGGCTATGGTCTATGAGGTGAACTGTGAAGCGTGCCATAGTGAAAAGGGTAAAGGAGACATCGGGCCAAATCTTACAGATGATCATTGGCTGCTGGCCAAGGGAACACCTGGGACCGTCTATAATGTCGTCTTTAACGGCTCAGAAGAAAATGGGATGCCAGCATGGGCCGAACTCCTGGCCAAAGACGAGATCTATCAGGCCGTGGCCTATGTGGCGTCTCTGAAGAACACCTTCGCCAAGGGTGGCAAAGAGCCTCAGGGCGAAAAGGTGATTGAGACATCGGAGACGGTGGTTGAAAAGTAAAAACATCTTCGAGCTAGATCCAGAGCGCCTCGCGACCACCGACGAACAGGGGAATCGGATCTACTTGTATCCGGAGGACGTAAAGGGGAAGTGGAAGGATCGGCGCTCGCTTCTGTACTGGCTACTGATTGTCATCTACTTGGTGCTTCCTTGGTTTAACATTAATGGGAGACCCGCGTTCCTGGTGGATCTGGCCCATCGAGAATTTACTTTCTTGGGGGGGACTCTTCACGGAGTCTTGCCCGTTCTTTTTTTCTTAATAGTTGCGTCTGGTCTTTTCTTCATCGGTTTTCTGACCAGCCTCTTGGGGCGTGTTTGGTGCGGCTGGGCCTGTCCGCAAACCGTTTTCATTCAGGCGATGTTTATGAAAATCGAAGTCCTTTTTGAGGGGAAGGCGCGGCAGCGTCGTGAACTCGATAAGGCCCCATGGAGCTTGAGTAAGGGCCTGCGCCGAGCAGGCAAGTGGCTCGCCTTCGCTGTCATTTCCCTTCACATCGCTCACACTTTGGTCGGCTACTTCGTAGGACCGCGGGAGCTCTTTCGAATCACCCTTCAAGCACCCGGAGATAACTGGACCCTCTTCGTTACGACGATGGTGATAACAGCGATCTTTCTTTTGGACTTCGGATGGTTTCGGGAACAGTTTTGCATCATCGCCTGCCCCTATGGGCGGATGCAGTCTGTGATGATGGATGAGAACTCCCTGGTTGTGGCCTATGACGTGAAACGGGGTGAGCCCCGCCGAGATCCCGGAGTGATTGAGCGCTCCGCCGAGGGTGACTGTATTAACTGCTACAATTGTGTCAAGGTATGCCCCACTGGTATTGACATCCGCCGGGGAACTCAGCTTGAATGCATCGCCTGCACCCAGTGCATCGATGCCTGCGATGATATTATGACCAAGGTCGGTAAGCCTACTGGACTCATCCGCTACAGTTCCGAGAACGAGCTGATCGGGAAGCCGCGAAAGGTGGCCACTGTCCGGTCTGGGATCTATGTCGCGATCTCGCTAACGTTCGTTTCTCTGTTTCTTGTCTTCCTGAATGCAAGTACCAATCTGAACCTCGTTTTCTTACGTTCAAAAGTTCCGTTTACTCTGATCGATGAAGGCAGGACAGTGGTGAATCACTTTACGCTTAAACTCTCGCACCAAGGGAGTAAGACTTATAACATTGACCTTGTCGTGAACGATCCGGACATCGCTGCTGTCACTAATTCGCATCCTACGATCGTCAATGTTCCGGATAAAAAGATCGTTCTCTTTTTGAAGTTTCCCATCACAGAACTTGAAAGCGGTTCCCGGGTAGTCCAGGTGAGTGCGGTGGACTCTGAAACTCGAGCTATACTCGCGACGAAGGAGGTGACAATTGTCGGACCAGTTCGTTAGTTTTCTTGCGGATCTTAAGAACTTCATTCCTTGGGTCTCGTTCCTCGCGGGTCTAGGCGGAGGTCTTCATTGCGTTGGGATGTGCGGGGGCCTTGTGAGCGCCAGCTGCGAGCGCGCGGGTGATGTATCCCGATATCAGCTGGGTCGCCTCTTAGGCTACCTCGCACTGGGCTTGGTCGCCGGTTTTTTGGGATCGTTCCTAAACATTGCGGGCCTTCCTGCTTGGGCGACGCTGGCCCCTGGGCTTTTAATTGGGGCCCTTTTTGTCTTTTGGGGGATGCAGAACTTCCGGGGGCGCAAAGCTGAACTCCCGGTTCCGAAAGTTTGGTCTAAGGCGTACGCTCGTCTGTGGAGATTTCTGATTCAGAAAAATCGTACCTTCACCAGGGCGTTCTTCACGGGTTTCATTTCCATCATGCTTCCCTGTGGACTTTTGTATGGCATTATTCTCGGAACGGTGGCGCTTCAGCATACAACTCTGGCACTTCTGTCCATGTTTTGCTTCTGGCTTGGCACAGTACCGAGTATGGTCATCGCTCCAGGGCTCATTCGGACAGTGTTATCGCCCCTCAGATCGAAGCTGCCGAAAACTTATGGGGCAAGTCTGGTTCTGATCGGACTTCTGACGATCACTTTTCGTGTCGCGAAGCTTAATGAAATTCAGCGCGCTGAACGGTTTTCAGGTGCGCTGTCTGAGCGTTCCTGTCACTAGCTAGAAGAAGCTTCCTAACGGGAAACCGATGGAAAGGCCGATCATTGCAGCTCTTCGATCATCTTGTCTCCAGTCGATATAATTGAGCTCCCAGAAGTAGCTTTTGCCATAGCGAATCCAGATGTTCTCATAATCATAGAGACCTGAAAAACTTGCGAACATTCCATAAGAAAATTTGTAGTTTAATTGTCCGAAGGGATGCTTGTAGATGAACTCAAGGCCCTGGGGGAGGATCAGGTCCGATTGTGTCGTCGCACCTCCGGCCGCACGAAACTCAACTCCTTGGGCACCAATCAGAGAAGTGAGAACGCAGCGCTGGTCGCAGAATTCCGCCAGGTCCCAGGCAAAGTAGGTCCCCCAATTATGAAACGTTGCTGCGTTCCTCGAGTAAGAGTCAAAGAAACGTAGTGATGTGGTCTCATTGAGAGCGAAGTTTCCGTACAGCATGGCCGTGGGAGCGATCTGGGAGCGCTTGTCACCGTTTTTATCTTTGGTCTCCAGCATATAAGGTCCAAGACCTCCGGCCAAGCGAAGCCGCGGGAGTTTTGCAGGAACTCGTGCAGATATTTTTAAGACCTTCTCTTCACCCCGGTAGTTCACCAGGGAAATGTTGGCAGCACCTGATTCATGAAATGCAACGAGGTAGGGGGGGCCTGACTGATCCTTCATTCGGTAAGCCGCGGAGCTAAGAAGCACTTCGAGGTAGGGTTTTTCTTCGCCGAAAAGGCCAGTTCGCTGGACTTTGCAACCTACGGAGATGAAGTCTTTATCAATTCCGGAGAGCTCGACGGAGTAGGGAGCACAGGAGTAATCGATCAGGAGTGCGCGCAGCTTAGGCGAGGGAAGAATGCGCACGACGCTCACGATCTTTTCCCCTTCCGTTAGTTGGAGAGGGAGTGATTCAAACAGCGAGATGAAAATCCGTGCGGTATAGTGCCCTCTGGTCTGATCGAAGAGAGGGATGATCTTTTGGTTGGCGTAGTTCCATGAGTAACGGTGAGTGAGTGGGGCGTTGAACGAAACCTCTAAAAGGGCCCTGGGAAGGAGCAGAGAGCGATCCAGACGGACCCATTGGAGTGAGTCTCGGATCATGACCCCTTTAACTTGGTAGGTACCCTCGCTCTCAATGCCGAAGGCGTCGAGGTCAATAGGCATGCGCTCTTCAGCGAGTTTGACTCCCCCGAAAGAGATGGGATCGATTTTCTGTCGCTGGGCCCGAGCATCCATACAAAAGAGAAGACAGAGTATTGTGATCAGTTTCATGGATTCGCTTTGTTGGTTGGCGTGAACAAATAGTTTAGGGCAATGGCCACAGGACGCCAATCTCGGCAAAGGGTTCAGCTCTTTTTGAGAAATGCTGCCACCAGAACGATTTGAATACCGTTCACCCGACCTTCAATGTTTTTTGGGTTGTCCCCAAGTTTAATATTCTTCACCAGAGTCCCACGTTTCGCTGTGAAGCCTCCCCCTTTCACCTCAAGGTCTTTGATGAGTGTCACGGAATCTCCCTCTTGGAGACGAGTCCCGTTGCTATCCAGGGTGGGTGCATCAGTATCACCATCATTGGCCTCAAGGTCTAGACCTTCCCTGGCGAAGGCAAGGTCTTCGGCCTCTAGATAGAGTTGGTCTAAAAGGTCTCGGGCCCAGCTGTTAACTCCTAGCTGTGTGAGGAGTCGGTAGCTCATGATTTTTACCGCCCTGTGCTCGCTCCAGATGGCCTCGCTGAGACAGCGCCAGTGATGGGCGTCAAGAGGGATTTCCCCGAGGGCCTGGACCCGGCAAGTTTTGCATAGGAGAAGAGCGCTTTCCGGTGTGGGCGGTGTCGTGAGACCGAAGGGGCTCGGGTCATTGGAATTTTGGCAGAGTTCGCACTGGTTATGTCCGCGAGCGGAGAGCGTTTGGTCGAGGTTCATGAGCTCTTCTCCTGGTAAGTTTTCCACCGAATATAGCAGGCATTCCGTCGAAAAAGTATGATAAACTTTATCGGTGAGGTTATGATGGACAAACCCTTTTCTGAGGCCTGCGAGCGAAACCGGATCCCGATTCTCAAAGTCCTGAAGGATGTCATTACGTCAACGGACACGAGGCTGCTTGAGGTCGGTTCGGGCACGGGCCAGCACGCTGTTTATTTTGCGCCTCATTTTCCTCACCTCATCTGGGTGACCTCGGATCAACGAGAAAATCACCCGGGAATCCGAAGCTGGCTCGATGAGTCCGGTGCTCCGAATCTAATCGGACCGGGAATCTTTAAGGTCGGTGAGGATAATTTTCCCAATGGTGTCTTCGACGTTGTTTTTACCGCCAACACATTTCATATCATGTCTTGGGAAGAGTGCCGCCTCTTGATGCGCGACCTCGGCAGGCACCTGCGGCCCGGTGCACGCTTCCTGACCTATGGCCCCTTTAACTATCAGGGGAACTTCACCTCCGATGGAAATCGCACTTTTGATCGCTCGCTTCGGGAAACGGCACCGCACATGGGACTCAGAAATTTTGAAGACGTGACCTTAGGGCTCTCGGAGAATGGCCTTGGGCTTGTCCGGGATTATGAAATGCCGTCTAACAACCGACTCCTCGTTTTTAAAAAAAATGAACTCGTTCAATAGACGATCGCTACCTAAAATCTCTGGCATAGAGTATGATCAGGGTATTCAAACGCCGGAGTACGAATCATGGTCGCACTGTTTTCAGTTCCTTTTCTCCTTCTTCTCTCTTTGGCCCACGCCTCATCGGAGGAAACTCAGGGAAAGACCATTCTGGAGCTTTTGCAGAAAAATAAACCAGCACTCAAGTCCTTCTACATAGACTTACATGAAAATCCAGAACTCAGCGGTGAAGAAAAACGAACCGCTCAAAAGTTTGGGGACGCCCTCCGTTTATCTGGCTACCAGGTCATAGATAACATCGGTGGCTTCGGAGTCGCCGGCGTTATGAAAAATGGTTCTGGACCTGTCACCCTCATCCGCGCTGAGCTGGACGGGCTCCCTCTGGTGGAAAACACAGGGCTCAGTTACCAGAGTAAAGTTCCAGGCAAAATGCACGCTTGCGGGCATGATTTTCATATGACCACCATTGTGGGCGCAGCTCAAGTCATGGCCAGTATGAAGGATCAGTGGAAAGGAACTCTTGTGGTGATTGGCCAACCGGCGGAAGAAACACTCAAAGGGGCAAGTGCCATGATCGAGGATGGGTTGTTTAAAAAAGTCCCTCGTCCCGATCGGCTGATGGCGGTTCACACAAGTGGCAGGTACCCCAAGGGTACCATCGCCATTACGAATGGGTTTGCACTCGCCAATTCCGATTCTGTAGATGTGGAGTTCAGGGGTCGAGGCTCCCATGGATCGTTACCTGAAAAGAGCATAGATCCCTTTATGATGGCGGCGGAATTTGTGTTGAAGACCCAGACGCTGGTCGGTCGCGAGATTGATGCCCTCCAGCCAGCGCTGATTAGCATTGGTTCGATCCATGGCGGGACTAAGCATAACATCATCCCGGACAACGTTAAGCTTGAACTCACCATGCGGTCCTATGATAAGGATGTCAGAGAGCACTTAAAAAAGCGCATCGTTGAAGTGGCCAATGGGATTGCTGCGACAGCTCGTGCACCAAAACCTGTGGTAAGTTTTCCTCACGGAGTTGAAGCAACTTTTAATGATCCTCAACTGGCCGATGAAACAAAAAACGTTTTAACGAAAAAATTTGGGGACAAGAAAATTCTTAAAGGTGAGCCGGCATTAGGCGGAGAAGATTTCGGGAAGTTTGGTCTCGCCGTCAAGGCGCCATCTCTTTTCATGTGGGTAGGGCAATTGGACGAGAAGGATCCGACGATCTCAGGACATTCGGCGAAGTATGCTCCTGAATTTGATCGGAGCTCTTCCCTGGCGATCGACGCCGTTGTTACAAGCCTTCTCCATTTTCACGCCTTGCCATAGGTCAGTTGCTAGTCGATCCACACCTTATAGCTACGACTTTCTATGGAAAGATGAAAGAGCTCTTGGGCAGCGTAGTCCGAGGCCTTAACTCTTACGATGAGGTCAGTGAGATTGAGGCCCTCCTGTTGGATTCGCTCAAGAACTTTGTCCGGCATGAGGCCTTCCATATTATCGAGGGCACTCATGGGGAGAGTCATGGAGACGACTTGCTTGCCGTCTTCTAGCACTTCGATATTGATGCCTGTGGCCTTCCCTGGGTCATTTATAACAGTCAGGTGTCGGGCGATGACATCGCCCAAGGGAATTGGAACTTTGCGGTCCTGGTAGACACGGATCAGGGAGAAAAGACTACGCATCATCAGGAGGACCCACGGGTCCGTAAATTCCCGCAGACTTTTGATCTTATCACCATAGGTGTGCTGAAGTTCCTGCGAGTAGGCGAGGTCCGGCGCGATCGGTCGGTCGATCAGAGGACCAAAGAGGCGATCTCGGAGCTCCTGCTCATGGCCTTTAAACGGCGTCGCCTCAAGACGGATTCCAAACTCAAGAAAGCCTGCCACGACATCATGGTTTTGGAGAAGCTTTTTAAGGCCATTAACACGGCGACCGGAGACGACCTGACTACAGCCATAATCATAGACCGCCACGACGTCATTTTGCCCTAGACCCCAGTTCCTATCGTTGAGGTCTCCGTGAAGGACTCCGTGCTCAAGGAGGGCGGTGAAGAAGAAGTCGAAGATGTGATGATGGGGGAAAGTTTTTAGATCTCGAGCGAGCCGTGCATGGACGAGCTCTTGGGTGAGGAAGTCTGAGGAAGAGAGTTCCTCAATGACTCGAGGAACTTTGAAGCGTTGATCTTGATCAAAGATCCGGAGAAACTTTTCCTGGAACTGACCTTCGCGAGCGAGGTCCGTTTCCTCCTGGAATACTTCAGTCAGAAATCCCCGGAAGACGTCCCGGTTGAAGGTGAAACGGTTGGTCTTGGCGAAATAGCCTCCGAGGAGGAGGACATTATCGATCTCACTACGCAGTTTCTCTTTAATCCCGGGATGCAGGAGTTTGATCGCAAGCTCCTGGCCAGCGCGCCGGGCGAAGAAGACCTGGCCCATGGATGCCGCACACACCTCTTGTGAGAATTCCACCTCACCGGGAAATGCTTTGCGGAAGAGCGCCTCTGCTTTAGCAACAGGAATAGAGGACTTCGGGAGTTCAGACTCTTTTCCTTGGGCCAGCACTTGCCCGAGCTTGGCCGAGAGTCCCTGGGAGTTTAAAAGCTCCTGGGCCCAGAACTTCTGGGCCTTGTCTGGGAAGTATTTGTACTTCGCCTTGAGATAGGGAATTTTAAGCAGCGTAGAAAACATAGCAAGAGCTTAGCACAAATATTTCAAAGTGCGCCAAGCCGTCACGCTACTTGAGCATTAAATCTTCAAAGGATGAAAGCCCTGCTTTGGCCCCTTCGCCCATGGCGATGATGATCTGCTTATAGGGAACTGTGGTTACGTCTCCTGCTGCGTAGATTCCCGGCACATTAGTCCGGCAGCGCTCATCAATGACGACTTCGCCGTAACGGTTAAGGTCGACCACACCCTTTAAAAAGCTACTATTAGGAACCAGACCAATTTGCACAAACACGCCGGAGAGTTTGATTGAGTGGAACTCTCCCATTCCGCGGTCTTCATATTCAAGTGCGGTCACTTTTTCACCGTCACCGATGATCCGGTTTGTGCGAGCGTTCTTGATGACTCTCACGTTGGGCTGTGAGCTGAGCTTGTCGACTAAGACCTTGTCTGCCTTAAGTTCGGGTGCAAATTCTAAGAGTGTCACTGAGGCGACGATTCCGGCCAGGTCGATGGCCGCTTCGACGCCTGAGTTTCCACCTCCGACCACCGCGATGTCTTTCCCTTTAAAGTAGGGCCCGTCACAGTGGGGACAAAAAGCGACTCCGCGGCCGAGGTACTCCTTTTCACCAGGGGCATTGAGCTCACGCCACTTGGCCCCGGTAGCAACGATGAGGGAGCGCGTTTCAAGATACTCCCCACTTTCGAGCTCTATTCTTTTCATTGTTCCCTGGCCAATGGCCTTCACGCGCCGGTGTTCGAGAAGCTTTATCTCGTAGGCGCCTATGTGCTGAAGAAGCTGTGCTGCGAGCTGCGGGCCCTCGGTATATTTGACTGAAATAAGATTTTCAATGCCTTTGGTATCCTGAACCTGGCCTCCGATCTTGTCGGCGATGATCGCCGTGCGAAGACCCTTTCGAGCAGAGTAAATAGCGGCCGATGCGCCTCCTGGCCCTGCGCCCAGAACCACCACATCGTAGAATCCCAGATTGGTATTGGCACCCCCGGGGGCAACTGATTCGTCCGTTCCGAGTAAGGCCTCGAGCTTGTTCAAAAGATCCCCGAGGCTTGTTTTGCCAGATGAGAGGAGTTTGTCTCCCACTACAACGCACGGGACACCCTGAATCCCGAGCCGCTTGACCTCATCCTGAAACAGGTCTCCATCGACCATGGCATGAGTGATTCCTGGATTCAGGAGGGCGACTAGGTTTAACGCCTGCACGACCTCGGGACAGTTCTCGCAGGTGAGTGAGACGAAGGTCCGAAGTTCAGCTGGTCCTTTGAGCCGACGGATGCGGTTTTGAATCGCCTCATCGGGAAGTTTTCCCTTACCGTCGGCATGGAGGATCGAGAGGACGAGGGACGTGAACTCATGGCCTCCGGGAACGCCGAGGAAGGTGACGCCAGTTGGTTCATCCTTGTAGTGGAGTGACAGTTTTGGAACCAGAGAGGTCTCACGACTTTGCCTGATGGTTATCTTGTCGGAGGTTCCGGCAAGGTCTTCCACGAGGGAGAGGAGGTCTTTCTGGTGTTCGCTGGGGCATTCTGAAACCTCGAGGATGATCGAATGCTCAAGTGCCTGGTAAACTGATTTTAGCTGTTCAAGGATAGACGAATCTAGCATAACTTCCTCTCAATTAAATTTTACCTACGAGGTCAAGGCCCGGCTTCAGAGTCTGTGCTCCAGGTTTCCACTTCGCCGGACAAACCTGATGAGGGTTGCTACGGATGAAGTGTGACGCTTGAACCTTCCGGAGAAGTTCGTCGGCGTTGCGGCCGATGCCATCATCGTTGATTTCTGCGAGCTTGATTTTTCCATCCGGATCGATCAGGAATGTTCCTCTCTGAGCAAGGCCTTCATTTTCCATATAAACGCCGAATGCACGGCTTAGGTGACCTGTAGGATCCGCTAACATAGGGTAGGTAATCTTTTTGATGGATTCCGAAGTGTCGTGCCATGCCTTGTGCGTAAAATGGGTGTCTGTGCTCACGGAGTAGACTTCCACGCCCAAGCGTTGAAGGTCCTGGTACTTCTCTTCTAAGTCCACCAATTCCGTTGGGCAGACGAAGGTAAAATCAGCTGGATAGAAAAAGAAGATGGCCCACTTGCCGGCAAGGTCTTTGTCTGTGATGGTTTTGAACTCGCCCTGGTGGTAGGCCTGAGCCTTGAATTCGGGTAATCGGGTGTTGATGATCGTTTGCATGATTCCTCCTGTTTTAGAATCTGTTGGTGAAGTCATCATCGTACGGAATGTCTTCTGGCGCCAATCTCGGTTTTCTATGGGGTGATAGGGCCGGTCTATATTGGGAAGGACCTATTTTAAAACGGGGCAAAGTCCATAGATTATAATCACTCTTTCCTTCTTTCATAGTGACTTGATTGACCGTACGGTTAATGGAACCGTAAGTATTGAGAGGTTATTATTTGGAAAGAACCAATGCCGATGATTTTCGCACTAACCTTAAGGACTGGATGGAGTCCGCAAGACATGAGCCGATCAAAATCACCCGCAAGACTGGTGAAGCCTTCGTCCTGATTAACGCTGATGAGTTTGAGAAGCTCCAAATTGAAATTGCCTCTCTTCGTGGAGTGGCACAATGTCTTAGTGATGTTGTCCCCGGCCGAGTGAAGAGATCTCAATTAAATTCAACTGACAGTGCAATTGAAAACGCCAAAGAAAGAGTTCTTGGCAAAAAAACAAAAAAAACCGTAGGCTAATGTCCCAATTCATAATCCAAGATTCTGACCAGTTTCTCACCGATGTGGAAGAAGCCGCTGTGTGGATTCTTGTATCAAATCTAGAACAATCTGAAGACCAAGCAATAAGGAAGTAGATTTTTTTCAAAAAGAAATTGAGTCGCTTTAAGAAAGACTGAGGAATTTTCCTGATTCTGGTGAGCAGGACAAGTTCAAAGGTATCCGCATGTTCCCCATCTATAACGGCCGCTATTCTGTGAAATGGGTGGTTCAAAAATCAGAAATGCTTATTACTCTCATGACTCTTTCAGACTCAAAGTATCCCAAAGCTCTTCGAAATATTCTGCTCGATGATTTATAGACAATCTCCTAGCAACAGGAAAGGAGCCTTTACTCATGGGCCAGTCTATGACAGTAACGATGCCTAGGTTTCGTAACTGATTGCAGTAAAGTCTGGAGATTAATGCCCGAGCACTCCAGTCCTAAGGCTTGGGTTAAGATAAACAAAAGAGTCAGAAGTATAATGAGTGCTAGCATGAGACTATGCATTTTCAGCAAGTTTGACTCATTTTGAAGGCCGGCAAAGTGTTCTCGGTAGTTTAGATCTTGAGGACTACTTAGACAAAATCGAAAAATGATAAAAATCATGCGAATTAAAAAATAACGGGACGATAGGGACCTAAGAAATCTTAGGCCCACAGGAGACGACCATGCTTAAAGCACCTACCCCATTAGTTGAATTCGAGCGCCTCAAGGCCCTCTTAGAATATGAAGTTCTTGATACGGTGTCGGAACAATCCTTCGACGATCTCGTCAAGATGGCCTCTCATATCTGTGGGACTCCTATTGCCCTGGTGAGTTTGATTGATAGTAACCGCCAGTGGTTTAAGGCCAAGCACGGTCTGGACGCTCCGGAGACACCGAGGGACGTCTCCTTTTGTGGCCATGCGATCGTGAACCCGGGTAGCATTTTCGTTGTTCCCGATTCGTTTAAAGACGATCGCTTCGCAGATAATCCTCTCGTAGTCGGGGCACCGAACGTGCGCTTCTATGCGGGCGCTCCCCTGGTGAATGATTCGGGGTTTGCTCTCGGAACTCTTTGTGTGATTGATCATCAGCCGCGGGAACTATCTGCGGATCAGTTAACATTTCTCGAGATCCTTTCAAGGCAGGTGGTGGCACAGCTTGAGATCCGTAAGGCGCTCCGGCTTGCCAAACAGAATTTTCAGGAGCTTCAGAACCTCTCCCAAACAGTACTAGAACAGAAGGATGTTATCAGCTCTCACGAGAAGCTCGCGGTTATAGGTCACCTCGCTTCCGGTGTCTCCCACGAGATTAATAATCCTCTGGCGATCATCAGTGGAACCGTACACATTATGCGCTTTCTTCTCCAGAAAAATGAACCGTCAGATAAAATTATCGCTGAACTCGGGCGCATCGATGCCACAGTGATCCGCTTAAACAAAATCGGTAAGGCCTTAAGAACTATCTCTGGTGATAGGGCGGCGAGCTTCAAAGACGCCAAGGAGATCGAAGAGACTTTCCTGAAGATGATGGACGAAGCTAAGAAGAGTGCCTGATATGCTTTAGGACTGGAGATTAAGGTACCCGTACTGCCGGTCGTCCCGGAGCTCACGGTGCTTGGACTCGTACTGTTTCCACAGTAGTTTAAGCTTCGTCTTTCTTCCTGTGTCTTCGCTGTAGGTTTGATCAAGCTCTCTCCTGAGTTCAGGGACGATCTTGGCCACTTTCTCGAGTTCGTTTTTCATCTCGTGAGCTTTCATCATGAACCTCCTCGTTCCTCCAGATCATCCACGAGTTGGGGACGGCGTGAAAAGGGTGAGGGCGCTGGCCTGAATGATGGCTACGTGTTCTGCTTTTTTGGAATTCGAATACGGAAGCGAGTGTTCGCAGCGTCGACGTCCAACACCAGTGCGCCTCGGTGGGATTCGATGAGGCCTTTGGATAGGCTTAGTCCAAGGCCAGTTCCTTGTCCCACTTCTTTGGTGGTAAAGAAGGGCTGCATGATCTTCTCCCTGATGGACTCGGGGATACCAGACCCTGAATCTTCGACGATGATCTCCACCATGTGCTGGTCATTTTTAACTTCAAGTCGAACCCAAGGAGTCGGTTTTTGAATAACGGCGTCGAAGGCATTATTTAAGAGATTCAAAAGAACCTGGCTGATCTGCACTGAGCGGCACTCTAGCTCGAGGTCTTCCTCGAAGGGCTCGACAGTGAGGGTGACTCTGTTGTTCCTAAAGCGTGCCTCACAGAAACTGAGGGTTTCTTGGACGATACTCGCGAGGTTCGCCTTTTCAAATGGGTCCAAGGATCCGTCACGAGCAAAGGTCTTTATGCCTGAGATGATCTTTGCGATGCGCCCTACGGTAGCGTCGATCTTGGCACAGGCGTCTGTGATATCCTGAGGTCTTGCTTCGTCCAAAAGTGTGAGGTGCTTTAAGATTTTAGTATTGCCGAGGATAATCGTCAGAGGGTTATTGACTTCGTGAGCGACTCCAGCGGCCATTTCTCCGAGAGAGGACATCTTGGCGGCAGCGACAATTTTGGCCTGTTGATCACGGATGAGTTTTTCTTGATGCCTTTGGATGGAGATGTCTTTTCCAATACTGATGCAGTGTCCACTTGAGAGGCGCACGTTCATCCAAGAAGTCGGGATGACGGAACCATGCCTGGTATGGGTTTCAAAAGTCATCCATTCATTTTGCCGCGGTGAACTCATGAAGTTAATGACCTCCTGACGCTTGACCGGATTAGGGTAGAACTCGGGCAAAAGATTATGGGCCTGCCCCTCAGAAACCCTCCAGCCTAGGACATTTTCGAACGCTGGGTTCGCCCATACGAAATGTCCTTGTTCGTCATAAATTGAAAGGAAAACAGGGATATTATTAACGATGGTTTCGAGTCTTTCCTTCTCCGGGCGGTGCCTGTCTGCAGCCACCCATTTGTCTTTGTTATTGGCCCTGTCTTGTTGCTCTCGGAGTGACTTAACAAGTTCGAGCTGAAGCATGATTTGGCGGGCCAGAAGATGAAGGCCATCGAGCTGAGAGGTCTCGAGGCGTCTGGGGATAAGGTCGATGACACAAAGGGTGCCGATCTGGTGACCCTGGGGTGTTGTTAGAGGTACAGCGGCCAGGAATTGATGGTCGCTGAACTTGGCCTTGGTCTGTCTGAAGTGCTCGTGGGAAGCGAGATCTTCAATCATCAGGCCCTGAGGACCACAGAGAGCATGGGCACAGATGGCCATGGCCTGGTTGATTTCGGAGGGGTCCAAACCGAAGTGGGATTTTACCCGTACCTGGTCTCCACCCACGAAGGAAATCAGGGCAGCGGGGGTCTGGCAGATCTGGGCCGCAAGCCGGGCAATATCGTTGTAGCTATCCTTTGGCAAACTATCCAGGGTTTCAGTATCGAGCACTTCGGGCCCCTCAAGGCAATAATGGTGAAAGATGAATATATTGTTTGGTACTGTCTTTGGGAATCCTTAAAAAACGACGGGCCCATTTATTAAGGGAAGCTCGATGATAAAATTTGCCCCTTTGCCAGGTCCATCTTCAACCCAGATCTTCCCACCGTGAAAAGTCACGATTTCACGCGAAATGAAGAGACCAAGACCCAGCCCAGACGCTTCATTTCCTGTGGCCGCTCGCCCGAAGCGTTCGAAGATGCGGTGGTGAGCTTCTAGTGGGATTCCTGGTCCTTCATCATGGATGGCCAGGCGAACCTTGTCACCAGGCCAACGAAAGAGCTCCAACGTTATGCGGGTTCCGGGGGCGTACTTGATTGCATTCATCAAAAGATTCCCTATCAACTGCTCTATCCTATATGTGTCCAAGAGGACTATGATGGATTCGCATCTATTGAGATTAAGTTCTCCGCCTTGTTCCAGAATCTGAGGTGTGAATCGTTCGGCCAATTCGCGAACAAGCTTCGCCAGATCTTGTGGATTCAATTGCAGTTTCAGATGTCCTTCCTGGATTCGGGAGGTATCCAACATGTCATCTACTAACAGGGTCAGTCGCTCGATTTGCTTATTAACTTTTTGCGTGAACTTGCGGAAGTCATCCTGACTCATAGGGTGATCACGGTCAAGCTTTCGCCCTTGCATCTGACTCACGAGTTTCAGAGTTGTAAGAGGTGTCTTAAGCTCGTGGGAGGCGATCGACAGAAACTGGTCCCGGGCCCGAACTGCCGCTTCAAGTTCGTGGGTCCGCTCCCTGACAGTCACCTCGAGTTTTTTTGTAAGCACCTCGAGATCAAGCCTGCGCTCATTGGCGAGTTTTGCGGCCTGGGCGACCAGCACGATGGAATGCCGAAGCTGCCAAAGGTAGATTCCTGTTCCCACAGAAGCAATGGCGGTGACGATCTTGATCCAGGCCGCCCACCAATAGTCGGCGTGCCAGAGGTTCCAGACTTCCATCAGATGCGTCAGACCGCAGGCGCCGATAAAGACTGCAAAAAATATAACCACTTGATTAAAAGGTACCCTAACGCGCTTGATGAGTGCGCAGAGGGTGAATGAAATTAAGATGTAGGCAGAACCGATCAGCGTATCGGAGATTACGTGGAGTGAGACGAGGAGCGGTTTCCAGAGGTAACAGTGGCCATGTGGCATGAAGCCAGACTGCGAGAAGATCTCATGCAGACGCTCGGTGAGCTCAGGGGACCCCTTGGCAGCCGACGGTAATGGGTGCTGATGTTGTTCCATGGACTCCTTTCAGCGATCCGCTAGTTGAAGAGTCGTATGCCTGTCTCTTTTTGCCAAGGCGACCTTAGTTGATATTCCTCGACGCAGGCCTCCTCTTCTGTGGAGAGAAGTCTTGGTATCCTTGCGAGGGGAGGGTCATAGCATGGTGAGTATTCACATCGACTTTGCGAGTGTTGCAATCATTGCAGCGTTCTACCTCAGCGGTCTTGGACTCGCTGTAACCTCTGCCTTTCAGTCACGAACGCCTCAGGGGACGATGGCCTGGTTCATCGCGCTGACACTTTTCCCTTTTCTCGCCGTTCCGGCGTTTCTGCTTTTTGGGAAAAAAAAGATCGAAGACTACGACCAGTATGACCGGGAGCTACTGGACGTTCGACGGCAGATTGAGTCCGGCATTGCTCCCTTTCGTGTGACGAAGGAGACGACACCTCTAGAGCGCTTTCTGGTGCACACCAATATTGATTTTCTCGGTGGCCATGAAGCCAAGCTCCTGCTCAATGGGAGAGAGACGTTTAATGAAATGCTTACTTCGATCAATAATGCCCAAAGCTATATTTTTCTTCAGATGTATATTTTTCGGACGGATAAAATTGGGAGTGTGTTCGCTGAGGCCCTGATCACAAAGGCACGGGAAGGAGTTCGAATCTATGTCCTCTACGAGCGTCTTGGAATTCGCATGTCACGCACGATCCTGCAAAATATGAAAGACGCTGGAGTTTCACTGGGAGAATTTTCACCCATACGACTCAATAAGCTCCAGTTGAATTTTAGGAATCACCGGAAACTTCTGATCATCGACGGCGCAACGGGGTTCTTCGGAGGAATTAATATCGGGGACGATTACCTTGGGTACTACCCTCATATCGGCGATTGGCGGGATACCAACGTGCGCATCCGAGGGCCCGTGGCCAGCCTGGCCCAGATTGATTTCATCAAAGACTGGAGGTTCTCCCAGGGTGAGGCGATTGATTCGAGGCTGGCGCCGCCAGTTGCGCCGGGAAAATGTCAGATTCTGTTGGTGAACTCAGGGCCTTCGCAGGAGCGTTCTTTGAATCTTCTGAACCACATTGAAATAATCAACTCAGCTTCCCATCGCCTCTGGATAGCGAACCCTTACATCGTTCCTCCCCAAGGAATTCTGGATGCTCTTTTTATCGCGGCGATCCGCGGGGTGGACGTCCGGATCCTGGTCCCCAGCAAGAGCGACAATCTCCTCGTCGCACTGGCGATGGAAGTGCATCTCGAACGGTTGGTGAAGGCGGGTATACGGGTCTATAAGTATCGGCGCGGGATGATGCACCAGAAAGTGATCCTCCTCGACGAAAAAATTGCCGTCATCGGGTCGTCAAACTTTGATTTTCGTAGCATGTACATTAACTTTGAAAACTCCATCATCACCGACGACGGCGAGCTGATTAAGGACATTGACCTCTACCTCCGGAGAGACTTTGATGCCTCAGTGGAACTTGATCGACTCGACTTTCGACGACGTACATTCCGTCACCGGCTGGCGAGTCACCTCGCCAACAGCCTCGCTCCAATCCTTTGATTAAGTTGTCGGCCTCATGACGTAGATTAATGATAGGATGACGACGAGAATCCATAGGCCCGTAGCGAAGAGGAAGGGGCGTGCCCCCACTTGACGCAATTTCTTGAGGTCAAACGTCAGACCCAAAAGGAACAGTGTGAGTGAAAAACCCAAGCGGGAGACTGCGACGAAGGAAGCCTTAAGGGGAGTGAGCGCTGGGAGGAAGGTGAAGGCCAGGGACATTCCAAGAAATCCTCCCACGAACCACGGAAACGAGGGCCTTCGGTCGGCCCTACGGTAGAAGAGCGCAAAGGTGAGAGTCACCGGGATGATCCAAAGAGCACGAGTGAGCTTCACGGTCGTTGCGACCTCCAGCGCTCGAGACCCATACACAGATGCAGCGGCGACAACGGAGCTCGTGTCATGGATCGCTAACGCGGCCCAGGTTCCGAAGGCATCCTGGGAGAGTGCTAGGAGCGTCCCAAGAGGCGGAAAAATCAGGACGGCCAGCGCGTTTAAAAGGAAAACGATGGCGAGAGCGATGGCCATTACTGTTGCTTCAGCACCCAGTACCGGGCCCAGAGCACCTAGCGCGCTCCCGCCACAAATGGCGGTGCCCATCGTGATCAAGAGGCCCAGGGTACGATCGAGTCGGAGAACCGTGAGCCCAGCGTATCCCAAGAGGAAGACAGCGAGAATCGACACCAAGGTTACGAGGCCCCCGCGCGCACCGTCCTGGATGACGGTCGAAAAGTTAAGTGCGGCGCCAAGGAGGATGATGCTCGCCTGGAGGAGGTAGGTGCCCCAGGTTTTTGCCCGTGCCCTGATCGAAGGATCTGGGGAGCGCACCAACGCCAGCACCACTCCGGCCAGAAGCGTCCATTGGGGGGAGAGAAACGTCACGGTTTGTTTCCAGGCAGGTGTACCCGCAGGTCCTCATAGCCTCCCAGGTTCTGGGACTCGATGCCAGCTCCTTTCAGTATCTCCAGCACCTTGCCTGACCGATTACCACTGCGGCAGTAGAGAAAGATTTTTTTACCGGAGGTAAGGGCGGTTAAGTCTTTTTTCCAATTCTCATCCTTTTGGACGCGAGAGAGAGGAAACCAAAGGGCCCCTTTGATCATGCCAGTCTTTACTTCATCGGCTTCACGGACATCGATAAAAACCGCCTTGTTGACCTGGGTGTCTGCAAAGGCCTCGCGGGGAGTTGGGGTGGCCAGGAGGGAGGTTGTTAAGAGCGGGAGGAAGAAGATCAGAAAGAGTTTCATGGTTTCTCCTTAGTTGCAGGTCACCGGATTATTCTGAAGGAAGGTCCCGGCGAAGACAAGTGTCATGGATCATCGGGCCAGGATAAACGCTGTTTAACGCAGGATGGCCTCTTCTCGGTTGGCGGATGTACAAAGTCTTCATCACGGGCCATAATCATACTGCCAAATGGAGGCCTTCATGCAGATAAAAGACATCCTCATCCCTGGACTTGCAACCATTTCTATCGACGCCTCCATGGTCGAGGCGGAACGGATCCTCAAGGAAAAGAATTTTCGCCACCTCCCCGTGAGCGATGGGACCAAGCTAGTTGGAATTCTCAGTGATCGCGATGTTCAGCGGGCGATGACCGTTTTCTTTTCTCCTGACAACCGGCCTCAGGGGCACATTCAGAAGCACAAGAAAGTGACTGAGTACATGTCTTCGCCCGTGCACAAGATGAAGCATACAGAAAAACTTGAGTTCCTTGTGCGCCAGATGGTTAACCGCAAAGTTTCCTGTTTCATTATAGAGGATGCTGCCACAGGTGAGGATCTTGGTATTGTCACGACAGAAGATCTTCTGATCCTTCTCCTCGATCTCCTTGAGGCCAAAATCGGCCCCCTAAAGATTCTAAAGCGGCTGTTGCTTGGTGGGTCTCGCTAGAGAGAAGTGGTTTTCAATCAAATTCTGGCACCACAAAAATGTGGTTAGGTGTATTGATGCCCTCTCCATATGTATCGACGAGCGTTCCTGTGAGCGTGATCTCGACAATGTGATTGGAGGTTGCGTCCAAGATCAAGAGATTCCCATTAGCTTTTTGCGCCATACCCCTCGGATTACCGAGGATGTTCGTATTCGAAAATGAAGCTTCTGTCGCTGTGAGGTTTGCCGACCTTACCTGAATTGTATCCGTCGTGCCGTTCCAGCCGATTGCGTTTCTCCCGTCCGCCAAGGGAATCACCCCAAAGATATCCGTCGTGGAGGCGACGCCAGACCCCGCCGTCGTAGAGACTTGAACACCGGCATTGTTATAGATCCGTGCCTGGTCGGTGGTACTTGAGCCGACGATGTAGTTGCCGCTACTGAGTGTCATGACTTGCGTGTTTGCTGTCATATGAGTGATCGGCCACCCACCGGCCGTGATCCGAGCTCCAGTGTTGGTGTAGCGTTCGATGGCGTTTGTTTCAACGATCAAAATGTCTCCGCCAGGGAGTTGGGTAATACCGTCTAGTGTGCCAGACAAATTCGAGGTTTCGTTGATGAAATCGGTGACGGTCCCGTCATTTACAGAAATTCCCGCTATGCGATCTCCGCCGTCGACTGCCACCAGGATCTCTTGAGTGGCCTGATTGAAAGCTATTCCTTTAGGTGTATCGCTGACCCCTAGGTTGAGTAAAGTCGCCTTGAATACTCCGTTGGAATCGAGCAAAACAACATCCCGGTTTCCTCCGTTACTCACAACCAGGTCCCCGGGCTGGATTAAATAATCCGTAGTATCCGTGAAAGTCTCGGGCACCTTTTCGGATGCGAGACATCCAGCAGCGAAGCATAGAAGAATGAGGTGATTGAGACGAGACATTATGGATCTCCGATACTTATCATATGCGAATGGAATCTGGTCTCAAAGGGGCATTAATTTCCGCAGTAAAGATTGCTTTAATACACATTAAAATACTCTTATGAATTCCCTGCTTCTCATTTTTGTAAGCCTTCTTATTTCTTCCCACTCATTAGCGAAACCCTTCATCTACGGCGGTTACGGCATGTCCCGGTACGTGGATTCGGGAAAGGCCGAACGCGGATTTGGTGTCAGGAAGCAGCCGATGAAATTTACTATCGGTCAGAGGTTTGGCCACTTAGAGTTTGAACTTGGTTACCGCGTCGCAAATGGAGAAGCCGAATTCATCCACGATGATACGAAGAACTCGATTATTCATCGGAATTCTGCCGTGACTGCTGGCTTTGGGGTTTACACGATACCGGCGCTGAGAATAGGCGCTGGGCTCGCGTTTCAGAACGTGAAGGAAACTCTCAAGAACAACGTCACTGCGGCCCAGGAAGCGGGGATTACTGAAGCCTATACTCTTACCAGCAATCAGGCCCTTGGGAGTTACGTAACCATAGATTGTCACTTATTCTCGATCTCGAAAGTACGCATCCTCTTTTCCGGGACTGCCTATTTTAATCCTGGCCTGAATAGAGGGAAAGAGTACGAAGGGGTGTTGGGATTTAAGTTTCCTTTCGGTGGAGGTGGGCGGTCTTCAGGTGCAAATCCGCTTCGTTCAATGTCTGAGCGGTAGTTATGACTGCTTGAGAAGCTTAAGGGCGTTTGCACTGAAGTTATTGGCATCTACCATGACCTTGGCAGCAGCAGTTACTTTGAGCTTGCCCGCGATATTGGTTGCCGTCTCAACGGCGTAATCTGTGTCGGCGATCCTGCTTTGGGCACTTGCGGTCGTTTCTATTTGTGTTTCAAGATGCGCCATCGAAGACGAGAGTGATGCCTGGTACGAACCGATGAAGCTTCTCTGACTTGAGAGTTCATTGATCGCTTCATCGATAAAGGCCAGACCTTGTTGAGCGTCTTCTTTATTCCAGGTTGAAGTTGTGCTGATTCCCAGGTGATCATCGTCAGTCAGAAGATCTAAGGGCCCAAGGGTTAGCTGAGAAGAGGCCTCATGGTGAAGACCTATTTGAAAGTCACGGATTTTATAATCTCCATCGGTCGCAGCGAGGAGTTGCTCATCGGCGTAGCGCGTGCTTTCTGCGATTCGCTGAATTTCGTCAGAGAGCTCTCGGTACTCGTATTCAATAATGTCTCTTTCCTCATTGCTCACAGTATCCGATGCTGAGCGGAGTGCTAGTTCTCTCAGTCGTGGCAACAGATTTGCTTGCTCGGCCATGCCCCCTTCGGCGACCTGGAGGTAGGATACGGCATCGTTGGCGTTTCTATAGGCCTGGCGGAATCCCATCTTTTGGGCATTCAAATGGCTCGAGATCGCTAAGCCGGCAGCATCGTCTTTAGCGGAATTTATTCTACTTCCGGAGGCCAGTTTTGCGGACGACGATTCCACTGTCCGAGATGACTCGGACAAATTTCTTTGCGCGCGAATTGAAGCGATGTTAGTGTGAATCTTCAATCACTATTCAACAAGTATCCTCCTTGGATTACGTTCACCAATCCCTGGTGAAAGTGGTTAGTCTTAAGTTGACTATCGGAATCCGGAAGGAAAAGTTAAAAGATGGTTAATGGCGCACCAAAGTAGTCAGGTATCTGCTGTGCTAAGCTCTTGTCGGTGCGCGGCCGCGATTGAGTTCAAAGAGGGCGCGCTCGAGTTCATGACGGTGGTCAGGATGGGCAATGCTGATTAAGGCCCGGGCCCGCTCTCCGAGTGTTTTCCCGTAGAGATTCACATGGCCATATTCGGTCACGACATAGTGGACGTGGGCCCGGGTGTCGCCGCTCCGGCATGAACAAAGACAGTCTGGTGAGAACTAATAGAGGCGAGAGCTTCTGAGAGGTGAGTGCAGACTTTCATCGAGGTGTTCCTTGCGAAGAGAAGCTACCGGAAAAACTTATCTCGGTCCACGTCTTCCGGCGATTCCTCAGGGACCTGGTTTCTACTGGAGATAATAGTTTCGGCAAAGAGCGCCGTATACATGGAAAAGAGGGCGAGGCCAGCGAGCATGAGTAGAATGGAGAGGATCTTTCCCGCATCGGTTACCGGAGTGATGTCCCCGTAGCCGGTAGTCGTTGCCGTCGCAAAGCCCCACCAGATAGCGTCCATGTAGCGGTCAACCTTGGGATTCGCGTCGTGCTCTAGGGCCCAAAACAAGAGTCCTGCCAGGAAAATGAAGCCGTTGCCGACAATCGTCAGCATAATGAAGAATGGAGACTTCAGGAGGAAGCGAACCTCTCGGAAAAAGAGCCAGAAATGGCGGACCATGGATCTCATGAAAAGATAAAAGCATGACCCAGTGATTTATGTCATCTTTTATTCCGGAGTCGATCATTTTGATGAGATTTGAGCGGTGCTAAAAGCAAGTCATCGTTCATCATTCATCGGAGGTCAAATTGAAAACTAATGTCCACCCTATGGAACGCATGCTTCGCATCACTGTTGGTCTTGGCATCTCCTTACTCGCCTTCATCGGGCCAGAGAACCGCTGGTTCCTTTTTGGCCTGGTGCCCCTGGCAACAGGTCTGAGTGGGTGGTGTCCGCCTTATCAGCTGCTGGGAATCAATACTTGTAAACTCAAACTTTGGTGCTAGTCGCAGTTCGCTGCAGCGGTTGTTTTCCAATAGGCACTTCCTGGCTAGGATGAGATCGGCACATGTCATAAAAAACGAGGCGCATGAATTCTGGATGGTTTGATACTGAGGAGGACCTCTCCCGAAATCTGGGAACGAATCTCCGAATGGGACTCACCGATGCCGAGGCCCTCCTCGCCCATACCCGTTTTGGCGACAATCTCATTTCTCAGGAGAAGGATGTCGGGCCTCTGACGATTTTGCTGCGTCAGTTTACTGAGCCCATGGTCTACGTTTTGGCGGCGGCCACCCTGACTTCGTTCATCCTAGGTCACGCTCTTGATGCCATCGTGATTCTTTGTATTTTACTGATTAATGCGAGCATCGGTGCCTTCCAGGAATTGAAGGCCCAGCGCTCGATCCATGCACTCCGAACGCTCTCTGTTCCAGAAGCGCGGGTCATTCGGGAAGGGGTCGTACGTCGAGTTTCCTCCTCGACCGTCGTTCCAGGGGATCTGCTGGTAGTTGAGGCCGGGGATTATATTACGGCCGACGCTCGCCTGACGGAAGCCTTTGGCCTCGGGGCCGACGAAGCTCCACTAACAGGGGAGTCACTTCCGGTTGAGAAGTCTCGCCAGCGCGTCCCACCCGAAACGCCGTTAGCGGACCGCTGTAACATGCTCCACGCCGGCACCGCCGTCGTGACTGGCTCTGGCCGGGCGATTGTGACGGCCACCGGCATGCACTCGGAAATCGGACAGATTGCGGGACTCTTAAATGCCACCACGGTGAAGCCTACTCCACTTCAGGAGCGGCTGGCCGTCGTCGGTCAGCGTCTTCTCTACTTAGGCCTTATGGTCATCGCCATTGTTATTGTCCTTTACTACCTGCGGGGTGAAAGTTGGGGAGTCATCTTGATGTCGGCGATAGGACTGGCAGTTGCCGCGATACCCGAAGGCCTACCGACGGTTGTGACTCTTGCTCTTACCTTGGCGGTTAGACGTTTGACTCTGCGGAATGCGATCGTCCGGAACCTCGCCTCGGTGGAAACTCTGGGGGCGACGGACATCATTTGCTCAGACAAGACGGGAACGCTCACAACGGGAGTCATGCAGGTCCGAGACAGTTTTGTTTTAAACCCAGATTTACGCCGCGAATTCCTTGAGGCCATGGTTCTTTGCAACAACGCCTCCCTTGAGCACGGGGGAGCGGGAGATCCGACTGAGCGTGCGCTCATGGAATACGCAGCGGGAGAGGGCGTTGTTGTATCTGATTTAATTTCGAGATGCCCACGCATCCATGAGTGGAGCTTCGATAGTGACCGCAAGCGGATGAGCGTTGCCGTTCGACTCGGGGAAGAGCTTATGCTTGTCACCAAAGGGGCACCCGAGGCGATGGTTGAGCGCTGTGACCTTGTGCCTTATGAGGCGGAGCGGATCCTGGCCGAGGTTGAACGGCTAAGTGCCAGTGGCAAACGGCTTCTGGCCGTTGGGACGAGACCTGGAGCGATTATCGCCCCGGCTGATGAAGTCGAGCGTGGACTCCATTTTCTAGGTCTGGTGGCCCTCGCCGATCCCCCGAAGGCGGACACTGTGGCGGCGATTCAGGCGTGCCGTAGTGCGGGGATAAAGGTTGTGATGATCACCGGGGATCATCCGGTCACCGCGCGTGCTATTGCCCGAGAACTCGGGATTATCGTCCCGGAGCTTTTGGATGAGGTTCTGACCGGACCGGAGCTCGCCGCTCTCTCTTCGGAGGAGCTGCGGCAACGGGTAGAACGGACGGCGGTCTACGCCCGCGTCGCCCCAGCGCAGAAGCTTCGAATCGTTGAGGCGCTTCAGGAGAGCGGGCATGTGGTTGCGATGACGGGAGACGGTGTTAACGATGCGCCTGCTCTTAAGCAGGCGCAGATCGGCGTGGCCATGGGAAAAGCGGGAACTGAAGTTGCACGACAGGCAGCGAGCATGGTCCTGACCGATGATAATTTTTCAACCATTGTTTCAGGTGTGGAAGAGGGCCGGGCGATTTATGGTAATATCAAGCGTACGATTCAGTACCTCCTTTCAACCAATCTGGCGGAAATTCTTATCGTTCTTGGGGCATCGGTCCTGGGGCTTCCGATTCCTTTTACTCCTTTGAATCTCCTCTGGATTAACCTCGTAACTGACGGTGTTCCAGCACTCGCTCTGGCGGCAGAGCCGCTGGATCATGGGCTTCTGCGTGAAGGTCAAAGACCCTCCCCACGAAGTTTCTTCGACAGACCTTTCCTCTGGGAGCTCGTTCTGGTGGCCCTTCTTATCATGGTGCTCGTCCTCCTGACTTACAATGCAGTCCTTGGAACCCGGCCGGTGGCCGTGGCCCGAACCTTCGCCTTCACACTCCTTGTGTACGCGACCCTTCTTCGCTCATTTTCTTGCCGGAGCGAGATGCGCAGCTACTTTGAACTGCCTCTGAATTTTTATCACCTCGGGAGTGTACTCGTTCCCATCGTGCTCCAGTTGGTTCTGCTTGAACTCGTTTTCTTTCGAGGGATCTTCCAACTGGCACCGCTCACATGGCATGAGCATCTCTTCCTCGCCCTCATTGGCGCCATTCCGGTGACCGTAGTCGAACTTATTAAAATCTGGAGAAGAATATGAAAGTCATCGTCTTTGATTCCCATTCCTACGAGCGCCTGGCCTTCAATGCGGCCAATGTAAACTTTAATTTCGACCTTACGTTTCTGGACCTTCGGTTAACACCTGAGTCTGCCTTTGCGGCCAAGGGCTTCGACGCTGTCTGTGCATTCGTTAATGATAAGCTTACACGGGAGACACTCCAGATTTTAAAATCTGGCGGAGTGGGCCTGGTCGCTCTGCGGTCGGCAGGGTTTAATCACGTTGACCTACCGGCGGCGCGCTCTCTTGATCTCCCGATTGTTCGTGTCCCGGAGTATTCTCCCTACGCCGTGGCCGAGCACGTGGTAGCACTCATTCAGACTCTCAATCGTAATACCCACCGCTCATATAACCGCGTGCGGGAAGGAAACTTCTCCCTCCACGGCCTGGTTGGATTTGACCTCCATGGGAAAACCGTGGGAGTCGTCGGCGTCGGAAAAATTGGTAAAGTGCTGGCCCAAATCATGCGCGGCTTCGGTTGCCGTGTGCTCCTGTGCGACCGGACAACCGACGAACGTTTCGCTCGCACCCATGGCTGCCAGTATGTGTCTCGTGATGAGCTCTTCCGCGAAAGCGATATCATTTCTCTCAACCTACCGCTCTCACCGGAAACCCGCCACTGTATCGACGAGGCAGCATTGGGCAAGATGAAACCTGGGGTCATGCTGATCAACACCGGCCGTGGTGCCCTTATCGATACCCAGGCCCTGATTCAAGGGCTTAAGTCGGGCCACATCGGAGCGGCGGGCCTCGATGTCTACGAGGAAGAGGAGGCAGTCTTCTTCCGCGATCTCTCAAGTCATATCCTGACTGATGACATCCTCGCCCGGCTTCTTACGTTCCCGAATGTGATCGTTACGGGGCACCAGGCATTCCTCACACGTGAGGCGCTCCGAAACATCGCTGATACGACACTCGAAAACATCCGCGCTTTCGAGCGCGGGGCGCCGCTGGTGAACGAGGTTCCTTCGACTTAATACTACTGGTCGGTCTAATCTGAAGGGAGGCTTATATTTACGAAGGCCCTTTGGGTGATGAAACTAGCTGCAAGAGAACTGATTCTCAAGGATTGAAACAGGAGGATTTTATGAAGCAAGTTGACGAGCTGATCCGTGGAGAGATGTCGGCGGTTAAGAGCATCGACGCCATCTTAAGTAGAATCAAGGATGAAACTGAAAAGGGACAACTCTCTGCCATCCGCCAAGACCATGTTCAAGCGGTGGACAAGCTCAAAAGCTTCGCCGGAGCAGAGTTCCGGGAGAGCGCGCCTAAGACCCCGGGCCCGTGGGGAGCATTCGCTGCGGCCTTTACCAGTGGTGCGTCGTTCTTCGGGGACAAAGCAGCACTTCGGGCACTTAAGGTCGGTGAGCAGCACGGTCTGAGCGAGTATCAAGAGGCGATGAAAGATGTCTCTATGGACTCGAAGTTGCGTGAGGTGATCCAGAAAGATCTCCTTCCGATCCAGGAGCAGCATCTCCGGACCATCGATCGCTATCTTCAGTAGATACTGGCGGAAGGGAGGCCCTCGGGACTCCCTTCTAGTATATGGACTATCTATCGGAGAGGGATGACTTATTTAGGCCGGAAGCACTATCCGACATTGGCGTTGAAGATCGGCGAAAACATCCTCAGGGATTTCTCTGTCCAGGGAGACGCCGCACCTCAAATCGATAGAATCCTTAAAGCGCTTCTCGAAGCTGTAGACCACGTTCCCGAATATCGGTGACTCGAGCTCGATGCCACCAATCTCACGAAGCCAAAGATGATCATTGCGCAAAATTCCGTCGACCTCTGGGTTCACCAGAAGGATCCCCAGACCATTCCTGGAAACGTCAACCATCTGGACTATTCCTGCTAGTGAGCAGCCGCGCTTTTCCACACGGCGGATTGCTGCGTGAACCACCGCCGTGAGGGGAAAGGCGTACCGCTCGTTGTCCCGTACCGCAATCGCCCGAGCGACTCGAGGAACACGGCCGACCAGGACATCCCCTTGGATAGAAAACTCTTGGGGATCGACTTGAAAGGAGATGCTTCGGTAGCTCAGTCGGATTTCCAGCGGCCGCTCGCGCTCGATGAAGACATCGCTACTGAACGTGATGGTGAAGGTGTCGCGGTTAACACTCATCTGCGTTATCGTCGCGGGACGGCCTGAAGAGGCCGAGGGCTGAGTGACTCTACCCCCGAAGAGTGAAGCTTTTTCGATGAGGGAGGGTATCTGGAAGGAGGGGAGCTGGTGAAAAGGCTGGCCCATAATGACTACATCCTGTTGGGTTAACTCTACCTGTCTGGATCAGTTTGATCGGCACTGCTTAAGGAAAAATCTAATTGAGCATGGTGTCTGTTGGAAATCAGACCCTTAGAACGGCGGACGCTCTCTTCTTGAGCTGCTCTATGCTTAGTCCCAATGAGAGGGTGATCAACGGCCACGCACTTAAGGCCTACAAGGATATGCAGGTTAAAGCAAAGATCTCAAACAACGTTATATGGACTGAGAGGCTCAATCGCGTCGCACCTCGGATCGCGAAGGCTTCGGGTGAAGACTTTAATTGGGACTGGATCTTGATCGAGAGTCCTGAGGTGAACGCCTGGGGCATGCCCGGAGGGAAGATAGCGGTCTACACCGGGATCAAGCCGGTACTTAAGACGGAAGCGGCCCCACTTTGGGACCGAATGGATGAAGTGGGAGGCGATGGAGACTTACTCGCGGGGCGCTGGTGAAATATGGGGTAGGGGAGAGTAGCTAGATGGCACGCTGAGACATACGACTCGATTCTTTTGAACGTTGGATTTCAAGCCGAAAGCTGACACCGTTTTGACTTAATCCTTTGAGAACAATGGTCTCATCGTTTTTGTTATCGAGGAGAATCCAGCGCTGGATCACTTTACGAGGAGGTATGATGAAGGGGCGGAAAATGTGCCGCTCAGGGAAGGCGCTTTGAAAGTCCACCCGGCGCTTTGTATCCTGGAAGCCCATCACGGCGAGGCCTGTCACGGCCCCGAGACTTACGATGGCGCCGGTCTCTGCCGTCCGTTGATGCTGAGAAGCTCCTGCAACAGCGGCCCCGCCTAAAGTTAATGTCGAGAGTGCAAGAGACCAATTGTAGTCAGAGACTTTCTTTTCGATCATTCGAGCATCAATCCAGGCCGTGATCCTGCCGCCGACCAAAACCTCAATGTTTTTTCCCTCTTCAAGGAGAGCGCCGTCGAACTCAAGCCAATCGTCGGTTTCGTTCTTGAGTGAAATTTGCAGCATCTTGATGCGATTATCGCTCAAGACATCATCCTCCGTGACCGTAGCAGTGATCGCCTGTGAGCCAGTGTTTATCTGATGGCCGGGCATGGTAGAGGCGCAGGAATAGAGTAGGGCACTGGCCAAGATGAAGATCGTAAGTTTCATAGCTTTCCCCTCGAACGGATAAAGAATGTTTGCTACCGCTGTTGATTCTGCTTACGGAGCTTATCGTTAAGTTTCTTCAGATTCTCCTTCCACTTTCCATCCTGTTCTTTCCGTGGAGATTCACTTCCCACCGGCGCCGTAGTTTGCGCTGCTGGGGTGGCCTCCTCGGTTATAAGACCATCGAAAGAAGAATAAGAGAGAAATGGCTTAACCTGGGTGTCTTCATCGATGCCGCGGGCCTCAAGTGTTGAGAACTCATCTGCAGTAAGTTTGCCATCTTTGTTGATGGTCTTCGCTTGCGCTTCGTTGTAGATCCGGGTCATGCGGTCACCGCGACTGATGGGTGTTGTCCCCTGGGCATGGTCTGAGACCTCCGCATCGCCCGAGAGGAGTGCATAGTCAGTGAGGAAAAGGGATCCTCGCTCTTGGTGGTTCATCAGGATGTAAGTTCCTCGGATGCCCATGCTGCTGTAACGGGCCTTGAAGATAATGTCCCCAGGCTTGGCCTTATTCTTTACGTCCCCCGTGAGCTGACCCTTGATGAGAGTGACTACGAGTTTTCGATTGTTCTTATCCATGAAGTCGAACTCGTCTAACCGGAGCTCGCTGGCAGCACCGACGGTTACGATCGTGTCGTCGACGAGCTGGACCTTCGCGAAGGACTTCTCCGCCGTCAAGATGATGTCGCTTTTCCGGAAGCGCTCGCCGGGTGAGACTGGCACCTGCCCTTCAGGGGTTTTTTTGAAGACTTTTCCCTTCATGAGTTTAAGCTGGCCCGCGAAGGCAGGAACAGCTCGGCCTTTTTCTTTGTCGAAATTAAAGTCTTGGGCAAGGGCGGCGAAACTAAGAGAGAATAGTAGGAGGTATGTCATGCATTAAGCGTAGGGGAAAAGTCTACTAAACGCAACCAAAGGTGGAACCTCTTAGCGCGGGGTTTAATCGTCGATTCTTTATGAGGGTCACTATAGGAGATAAGTGATCCCGTCAGATATCTAGCAAAACCTCGACAAGGTTAATCTTTCCTCTAGGGAAGGTGCGCTAGCGGCTGGGGCAAGGACTCCTGCTGCTCTGGACCTTTATCGTTCCGGTCAAGGGACTCTGGAGTCTCCTTCGGCAGGCGGTTCGCTTCCTCGTCAATTATCGTCATGAATAGTGTTATGTCCATGGACTCACTATAGGCCTCTTTGATGATTGCCGTCCCGATTCTCTCCTCTGTCTAGCTCATTTCTAGTCTTAAGAAACCGTAAAGGATGCCTCGAGCTTCAAATAAGTCGATTGCTTAATAAGAGGAGATCAGCGAGGACGGAGGACAGTGTTTATGCTGCGCGAATCGAGCTATAATCAGAGGGTGTAGAAGGAGAGGTTTTTATGGCGAGCATTGATTTGGGGGAACCCGTCCTGTTATTGATCATTGTTTTCTGGGGAGCTTTTGCCGTTTTTGCGGTCACCGCCACGTTTTTTAAGCGCGGCAACCTTGAGGACTTGAAGCGAACGGTACGAGGGTTCTTCGACGAGACACCCCATGAAAAGGGGTCCCATTGAAGCGCTACTCTCCGGGACTTGAGCTCCCTCCCTACATATTCATTCCAGGGGTTAACCCCCACCCGAAGAAAACTGGGGGCCATATGGAAGGCGTACCGGAGCCAGTGTCACCGCCGCTGGACCCAGAAAAGCCGTGGGAGAGTGAGACCTTGCGGTATGGCCTGGATCTCTACAACCACGGCTATTTTTGGGAGAGCCACGTTTATTTTGAGGCCCTTTGGAACGCGCATCTTCGATCGGGATCCGTAGCAGAGTTTTTGAAGGGAATGATAAAACTGGGGGCCATGGGTGTGAAGCTCCGGGCCGGCGCTGAGGATCCCACGGTCCTAGGGCACCGGGACCGGGCCCGGGAGTTATTTGAGACCGTCAGGACCCTGACGGGGGAAAAGTTTCTGGGGTTTGACATAGGGAAAATCATTCGGGAGCTTGATCGAGACGAGGTGGAGACCTTCGAGGTCCACCCTGAATGGGAGTAGGAGGTTTATGACTAAACTGCAGGTAAAGATCGGAGAATTAAAGTTCGAACTCGTCATGCCGGCGGATGCCGAGGACATGCCGGTATTCGAGATTGAGAACCAAGCGAGCATGGTCTATGAGACCCTCGATGTACCCGAGGCGCTACGCCTTCGGGGCCTCTTGGATCAATTCATCGAGGCCGCGGGGGACAGCTAAAGGCCAAGGATCTCTTGAGTTACGAATAAAAAATCCTTCTTTTCGAGGGGAATTTGCAATTTTTGTTTGTGTTTTAAGTCGGAATGGTAAAGAGTATTAGTATTAGCGTAGGAAAGTATTCCGAATAACATCCTCTGGAGGATCATCATGGCTAAGAAAGCTACGAAAAAAGC
>JAIYDC010000039.1 GCA_027487685.1 Pseudomonadota bacterium
GAGTGTGGGCCTTACTCCATCCCACAATGGTGGAGTTTTTAACAATCTGATTGAACGCAAAAAACATGGAACGACCATTGTCGGAGACAAGAGCATCTTCAAACACTGCCGTGTCTCCGCGGAAGTAAATTCCAGTCTGAATATTTTTGTAAGCAACAAGTCCTTTAAAGACCGGAACGATTTGAGGCCGATAATGAGCAGAATCTATTTTGCGATCCTGGATATTATTCGGATTATGCATATCAAAGGAATTTCTCTTACCAGGGGCAGGAAGGGCAACTTTCGGCGCTCCGTCCCAGGTATGCCCAACCTGTGTGGTATGGGCGACATTGAAAGAAAAATTCTTCGTATTTGTCGTGAGGGGCGAGGCGAGAAGTTCCCCATCAAATTCTTTTGAAACTTTATTGAACTTCCGAACCTCAGGTACAAACGCCATCCAGAAGCCAGTTCCGACAGATCCAGCGGCACGATTATGAGTCACTGTGTTCTGCGGATTTGAAATCCAAAACACGCTCACGGCCGGGAACCGAGGCCCTGAGACTCCGCTCTTGGTACCGTCACGGTTATCAGAAGCAAGAAGAATCTTAGAGGAGCTCGGGGACTGCGCCCAGATCCCAAGATTTCTTGTGATCACGTTATCAACTTCATTCCCATCTTCAAGGAAGAATCCATGACCTCGAAAATTGTAACAGACGTTATTTTCCACAGTAACGTTATTGGTTTGATGGATGGTCACACAGCGCTGAAAGCTCTGATGGATACTTGAATTTTTGATATACTGACCAGTTCCGTTCCCCACAAAATGCCAATGGAAGGGATAGCGTGCCATGATCCCGGCCTGTCCCATTCGGAAGAATTCTACTCCATCAATCTTAGCGCGTCCGCCACGGTTAACCATGACGTGTCCCCCAATCTGGGCGCCGATCACATCATCTCTAGAAATCCTATTATTCTTATCTTCGAATGGTTTGATCACGATATTTCTGGTTAAATTCGCCACCTCGGCCCGCTGATCCAGAACAACCATACCACGTGCCGTAGTAAGTGTTTCGGTTTCACCCCAGTGTTGAAATTTGATTCTTTTAGGTATGTCACTAGAATTCTTGACTCCGCTATCTAACTTTATAATTCGAGGGTTAAGGTTATCAAAAGATAAAATTTTAAATACTTCGTGTTCATTATTATTGTAAGAGCTTGCTGCAATTACAATATCGTCACCGGCCTTCCACTTGTCCCTAACATCTTCGCTGACTAAAATTTCATTATCATCGACTTTGGTTGTGCGATCGAGGCGCACAAAACCTGAACGACTTGACGCCCCAAAAAGAAGTAGCTGACCACGGTCACCAACGATGAGTCCTCGGAATGCCGACGTTGCCCTGGCCTTTTCGTCGACCGACTCGGGAGTTTCAGGTTTATCCAAAGGGATGCTCTTTAGCGATATGATCAGCTTCCCTTGATAAGGAACTGCCTGCCTTCCGCACTGAAAAATCCCATTGACGTTGATGGTGCTTGCACGGAGTTCAGCACTAACCACTGGATCACAATGGAGCTGCCCATTAATTATAAGGTTCCCGACATTTATGTCTTTATCAATATAGGCAACAACCCCTACAGGAATTTCAACGATCTTATTGTCTGTGAATGAGTCAAGAGATGGGGCACTTTCTACTAGTTTTGAAAGCGGAAGTGCAATCTTCTTATCAAAGGACGCCCTCTGAGCGTGCGCGGTAGCGGTTAGAGAGACGAGTAACAAAAGGACGATAGATGATTGCATACCATTCTCCGAAATTGTCTTACGGACATAATAGAGCTATTCGGTTTCTGAACGATAAAACCTTATGCTCCTTGGAGTTTTCATCTAGTTAGGCGCTCCCCCTTAAGACCGCCACCGCCAATTAGGAGACACACTTCAAGGATTGGCCAAAGGTTATAATGGGGGACTGAATGACCGAGGACTTAATCAGTTCTTGAGTGGACGTCGTGGAAAAGAGGAAAGGAGAATTCGGTAGGAGGAATTTGGGTCATATGAGTTCCTTATCCATCCCTCACCACCAAGGCCACTAGGAATGTCATCGCACTCAAAAAGCCGCGGCAAGGGAGGTTCAAAGGGCGAGTCGTCACGTTTGTTGCACCCAGCGGGACTCCAATGGGCGTCCCGCTAGGTGAAGTATCACTTAATGCTTAAAGGGCAACTCGCCAAGATAATCTTTCTTTCCAACTTCAACACCGTTGTGCCGAAGAATGGCGTACGCAGCACTGACGTGGAAGTAGATATTCGGTATGGCATGCTGAAGAAGATAATCCTCCCCTAGAAGATACTTGCCTTCCCAGCGTGGCTGAGTAATGTGACGCTCTTCCGCCCCAGCGAAGTCGCCAGGTGCAAAAGTCTCCAGATACGCCACAGTCTGCTTAATCCGCTCTTTCAGGTCAGAGAGAGTTTTCTCCCCATCGTCATTCACAGGGCCGGTCTTACCGGCGAGACGAGCGGCGCCGAGTTTGGCAGTATCGCAGGCGATTTGCACCTGACGGATGAGATTAAACATGTCCGGGGCAAGCCGATCATTGAGAAGGATCGAAACATCAAACTTCCGGGAAGTGGCGTGAGCATCGGCCTTATCGAGAATGGCCGAGAGATTTTTTAGGATCTTGATGAACGGAGGGATGGTCTGGTCAAAAAACATAAGGACTCCTATGGGTAGTTAAACGCCTGCAATGGAAAGATCGTGAAAGACAAGAGGAACGCTAAAAAATGAGCGGTCGGTGGAGGCCTCGAGAGCTGGTCCTGAGACTTCGGCGGTTGCGAGAAGCCGCAACAGATTGCCCGAGAGTGTGCACTTTCCAACTGTCTGGGTGCGCTCACCGTTGACCCAGAGGTAACCTTTCACTGCCACCGAGAAGTTTCCAGTCACGCGATTGGCCCCTGAGAAAAGACCATCCATCTGGATCACTTCGAGGTAGCGCGGGGGAAGAAGCTTGGGATTCTTCCCCGTAAGAACTAGGTGTGTACCGGCAACACTCAGGGAGCTCGTCGCCCCTCTCGAGGCGTGGCCCGTGGTCCGTTTACTTAACTTCCGCGCAGTCACCGAGTTGTGGTAGAGGTTCGTGAGGACACCGTCCTGAATGAGAACGAGGCGCTTTTGTTCAACGCCCTCGGCGTCAAAAAGCGAGCGCCGGAAGGCACCCGAATGCTGAGGCTCATCGGCGAGTGTCAGCTCTGTTGATGACACGGTTTCACCAAGCTTTTCGGCCCAGGGATTTAACTTATCCGCAGCGGCCTTGGCGGAAGTGAAGTTTGAGAAGCAACCCAAGAGGCTGTGGAGGCAGTCCGGGGAGAAAACCACAGCATATTTACCAGTAGGAAGCGGTGATTCCGTGAGAAGATTTGCCGCATGCTCAAGAGAAGTCCGGATCACTTTTTCCCACTGAAGTTCCCCAAATGTGTGGGCGACGTCGTAGTCATGGTAGCTCGACTTGGCACTTCCAGACTCCATCACCGCCGAAGTCGTAATAGAATAAGATTTGTCGGCAAAAACTGTGTGTCGCCCGCGTGTGTTCAAGTAGGCGGACTCGTAATCGTTTTCCGAGAAGGAGTTATAAGGTACCGCACTCACCCGGGAGTCGGCGGCGCGAACGGCCGTCTCCAGCGTGATCGCCCGGCGGGTTTTCTCTTCGATGGATACTTCGGTCTCAGAGTAAGTGAGTTCGTCGCGCACAGTTCCTGAGATTTCAAGAAGCCGCTCGTAAGGATTCTCTTCACTGTTTTCAGCGTTGGTGAGTGCATGCTGGACCATGAGGCCCAAAGACCCCTCATCCAGGGCCTCGCTAAAAGCGATCCCGACACGGCCATCCTTAATCGCCCGCACCCCAAGAATCCTGGAGCCCGTGACTTTGTACTCGGCGATACTCCCCTTCTGGGAACTGAGCTTCAGCGAGCGGCCCCCGGAATAGATGACATCGCCCTCAGCTTTGGCATCTACGAGCTTTCCAACAACCTTTTCAAGGAGGGCCTTCATGCTTCACCTCCTACGAGGATCTCGTCTACTTTGACAGGTGGCTGCCCAACGGTCGTGGGAATGGCCCCACTGACAGAGCCGCACATGCCGGCCATCAGCTTGAGGTCCTGTCCCACCATACTGATCTTGGTCATGATGTCCGGGCCGGTTCCTATGAGTGTCGCCCCCTTCACTGGGCGAGAAATCTTTCCGTCCTCGATCAAGTATGCCTCTTGAACGGAGAAATTAAATTGTCCTGTGGATGGGTCGACGGAACCGCCACCCATCTTCTTGGCGTAGAGTCCACGAGGGACGCTAGCGATGAGATCATCAAAAGCGTGAGGCCCGCGTTCGATATAGGTGTTTCGCATCCGCGAAGCAGGAGCGAACTTATAGGACTGCCGCCGGGCCGACCCCGTACGCTTGTGGCCCGTTTTAAGTTCTCCGAGCCGGTCCGAGATGAAGCGCTTAAGCTTTCCATTTTCAATCAAAACCGTCCGTTCGGTCGGCATCCCCTCGTCATCAATCGAGAGCGAGCCCCAAGCGCCGTCCACAGTGCCGTCGTCAACCGCGGTCAACGCCGAATGAGCGATGGACTCGCCCATTTTATCCCAGAAGACACTCGCCTTTTTTTCGACCGAAGTTGTCTCCAAGAGGTGCCCACAAGCTTCGTGGAAAATTACGCCGCCAAAACCGTTGTCGATCACCACAGGCATTTTTCCAGCGGGACAGGGGTCAGCATAGAGCATGGTGGAGGCCTGGCGCAGGAGGTTCTCGACCACGGCGCCACGATCGAGGGACTCGACGAACTCCCATCCTCCCACAGCACCTGGGCCATGGAAGGCCTGGGCCTGGTGCTCACCGTCCTTCATCACCAGCTGATGGAAGAGTCTAATGTAGGGCCGCTCTTCGGTGGCAAAGAGGCCCTCGGAGTTATAGACCTCGATCAACTGATTTTTCCGAATGTAGTTTAACATCACCTGAGAGACGCGGGCGTCGGTTCGGAGCTTCTCATCGATGTCTCGCAGAATTGAGAGCCGATACTTCGCTTCTACTGTCCGGTCAGGGACCACAGGAACCTTGGGGTAGATGAGCCGCTCGAAGTTGATTGGACCAGGGACGGCAGTCTTACCTATCCGCGCTCCGAGAAGACCTGTGATGCGCAGGAGTTCCTCACGGTCGGTGGCATTCGTGTATCCGTAGAGAGACTGCTCACCATAAATAAGTCGGATACCAATACCAAAGATGATCCCAGATTGCGCGTCTTCGACGCGACGGTTTCGAAAGTCGAGGTTCTCCGACTGTGTCCGCTCAATGAAAACGTCGACGAAGTCGGCGCCGAGTGAGAGACCATGGTGGATAATGTCACGAGCGACGTCGGCCGAGAGTAGTTGCATAAGTTCCCCTTAGGGTTGGGATTATAACTGAACAATTTGGAGACAGCACCGCCGTTTTACTCACCTCTTCCTGTCGGCCACTCAGGATTTCCTAGAAGTGCAGTGGTGACCATAGAGACAGGAGTGGACGCTAGTGACGCCGAAGCCAAAACTTCAAGGACTCCAGGCCGTCATCTAGGTCTTTGGCATTAAGCCCCGCTCGCCGGAGGAGTTCGTCTGGAGAAGTGCGCTCAGTGCGGACCGCCTCAAGGATCTTGCGGGCCTTAGGCGAGAGTTCATCTGAGCTTGGAAGTCCTCCACCGAGACGGTCCAGCTCCCGGTAGACATCCCGGACAAGAAAGTCGATGGGGTCAACGGGTTGCAGGGGTCTGGCCGCCGAGTTAAGGATCGACACTACTTTCGGTTTGGGAGTGAAGGTGTCTATCGCCTTGAACCGTCGGAGTCCTGCGAGATAAAGGTCTCGGAAGATGAGCTCACTAACACCTCCCCGATCAATCAGAACTTCATCGAATTTATTTAACAGATCGTTGAGGTAAGTCACCTGAAAGGGATTCGACTCAAAAAATGGTAGATTCTCAATCACAAGGGTGGAGCGGCACCGGGCGAAAAAGGCACGCTGATCTTCCTCGTTCTCAGGATCGGGGTAAAAATCATCAAACGACACGTCGAACATCGGCTGTGCTGAAACAGCGGCAATAGCGTCGAGCTTGGACTCAAAGGCCACAAGTTCATGCTCAGAAAAGAGCTCGGCCAGGTAGTGGTCGAAGTCTTCCTGGTAGGCCGAGAGGAGAGACTCAAGGGTCTTTAGCTCCATCGGCAGGAAACAAGTTAAGGAACCCGACATGAGGTCTCCGGGCAAGAAAAAAGGGCCTTTCGGCCCTTTGGAATTTGAGAAAAATTAGTGCAAGTGCTTCCCGAGGATCCCGGTGAGTTCAAACATCGTGACCTCTTCTTTCCCGAAGACCTTCGTGAGCTTGGCGTCGCCCAGAATATTGCGCTTATTTTTCGGGTTCTGAAGATTGTTCGCCTTGATATAGTCCCAAACAAGCTTAACCGCCTGAGTCCGAGGAATCGGAGTCTCACCGATGACCGCTGCAAGTTCAACGGATGGGGTCAATACCTTCATGAACCCTTCATTTGGTTTGCGCGCTGGTTTTTTTGCCGATGCTGTCTTTTCCATAAAACCTCCTGTTAATGAAAATAGTCTTCCCGATCCGTCGCCGGATGGCAACGGTTAATTACCCGCGTAGCAGCAAAGTCCTGACGCTTTCCGGTTTTATTGCCTTACAAAGGGACAAAAATTCACTAAGATCATGGTCATGAAATCCAAAGACAAACCCATTATCCTTCTGGTTGAAAACATTCACCCTGTGGCCAAAGAGTTCCTCGAGGGCCATGGCTACCATGTCGACCTCTTGGCCCACGCACCTAATGAGGACGAGCTCGTACAACTCCTGCCGCGCTACTGTGCAATTGGAATCCGTTCAAAAACCGAAATCACCGCCCGAGTCCTGACCCACGCGGCCCCAACCCTAGCAATCGGTGCTTTTTGTATCGGCACAAACCAGATCGACCTGGCGGCGGCACGGAAGATGGGAGTTGCGGTCTTTAATGCCCCCCACTCCAATACCCGGAGCGTCGCTGAACTTGTCATCGCTGAGATGATTGCTCTTTCGCGGCAGCTCGGTGACCGCAACAGTAAGGCCCACCAGGGTGACTGGGTTAAGTCCGCTGAGGGATCCCGGGAAGTCCGCGGTAAAGTGCTCGGTATTGTGGGCTACGGCCATATCGGAAGTCAGGTGAGTATTCTCGCTGAAAGCATGGGTCTTCAGGTTGTTTTTTACGACGCTTTAAAGAAACTGCCTCTCGGGAACGCTCGTGCCATGACCTCCCTCCATGAGCTCTTGAGTGTCGCTGACTTCGTCACTCTCCACGTTCCGGAAATCACCGAAACCATGAACATGATCGGTGCCCGTGAACTTCGGCTCATGAAGAAAGGCTCTTACCTGATCAACGCTTCACGGGGAACCGTGGTCGTGATCGATGATCTCGTAGCAAGTCTTCGGGAGAAGCATCTCGCTGGTTGCGCTCTGGACGTGTTTCCGGTTGAGCCCGCCTCTAACAAAGAAAAGTTCGTGACCCCGCTCCAGAATCTTCCGAATGTGATCCTCACTCCCCACATTGGCGGCAGCACAGAAGAGGCCCAGCGGGCCATCGGTCTCGAGGTCGCAGAGAGTTTCCGGCGCTATTTAAAAATTGGCTCCTCCAGCGGCGCAGTGAATTTTCCCAACGTCGACCTTCCAGTGAAGCAAGGTACTTCGCGGATCCTGAACGTCCACCGGAATGAACCCGGTGTGCTTGGTGAAATCAACACCATCATCTCCCAGGCCGGTGCCAATATCGAGGCGCAGTTCCTCTCGACTGATGCCGAGATCGGCTACCTAGTGATGGACGTCCATTCCTCCCAGGCCGACGACCTTTCTTCCCGCATTGCTGAACTCAAACGCTCGATCCGTACCAGGGTGGTCTATTAGTGAACTTCACTCCGATTTGTAAGACTTGCAAAAAACCCAAGGCGAACTTCGTCTGCGGCCAGTGCAACGAACCTGTATGTAAGTCCTGCGGGCAGTTCATGAATGACGCCTTTTCGTTCCGACGAGTTGTGCCTAAAGAGCTTTCTCATCCCGTTTACTGCGGCCAGTGCTTTGACGAAACCGTGGCGGCACCTCTGGCCGAATACGAGGCCAACCTAGAGCGCGCGCGCGACATGATCGTTTTCACCAAGGCAGAGACCAAGAAAACGGGCCACTTGAAGCGCAAAGAGTTGCCACTCACCGTCACCGACTGCGATGACGAAATCGAGACTGTCATAAGGCTCGCCTACTTCGCCATCGAGGACGGCCACAACTGCCTCCTGGACGTCGACGTCACCCACCGCAAAATCATCGTCGGCTCCCACAAGAAGACCATCTTCTCCGGCACCGCAATCCCAACCACCATCGACCCCTCGGCCGTCCGCGAGTACTAAAGGGTTCCAAGCTTGGAACCCTTTTAGAATCGATACTTAACGCCAAGTGAAGCCATCCCGCCACCGTTAGATTTAGGCATCAGTCGTCCATCAAGAACAACCGCCAGCTCATCTGCCAAGTTGATCGCTAAACGAGGCCCCAGGTACGGGATGACAGTCTTACTCTTGTCGCGGAAGAAACCATCATTAGAATAAGATTCCGCTTCAGTCTCGAGTTCGAACTGTGTCTGAGTCATGAACCCCGCAAGGACGCCCATTTCGATGAGCTCGTAACCAAAGAAATTGATGTGTATGGGGGTAAACGCGATGCCGAAGTTTCCGTCGATATCTTTTCCATTACCCATCCCACGTTTTTCCGGGTCCTCCGACTGCCAATTGGTCGAAACAATTAAGCCTGCTTCGGACGCCACGAAGCGGTTGAAACGGTAAGAGAGGACTAGGGAGTAGGCCTCACGCGTATCAACGCCATTATAATTTCCGAAGGAGCCGACCCGATCGGTGACAGCAGTAGGAGATCCTACCCAGGCCTTAGCAAAAGAGACGTCAAACCTACGGAAAGCCTTCTTTGGTTCGGACGAAATTTTTGCGTCGGCCTGGACCGTCGTCGGAGGCAACGGAGGTGATAGAGGAGCTGTGGATTCAGAAGACAGTCCGGAAGTCTGTGTAGGCGCTAGTTGTCCCAGTGGCGCTTGAGCTCCGGTATTTTTCTGAAAGTAGAAGTTATAAACGTCCTGGGCATGGCTCTCGGTTGAGGCCATAAGAACAACAGCTAAAGATATGAAAATGAGAATATGCACTCGCATATGTGACTCCTTGGAACCCTTTTAGAATCTATACTTAAAGCCTAATGAAGCGATTCCGCCACCGTCAGATTTTGGTTTCATTCGTCCATCGAGAACGACTCCAAGCTCGGGCGTAAGGTTGATTGCTAAGCGGGGTCCAAGGTACGGAGTAATGACTTTTTCTTTGGCGATGGAAGGTTTTCCGTTACGATCAATATCGATCTCAAACCTAGTCTGGGTAAAAAAGCCAGCAAGAACGCCGATCTCAAAAAGCTCGTAACCGAAGATATTAATGTGAATCGGAGTCAATGCAATGCCTAAGCTTCCGTCGATATCTCTTCCATCTCCTAGTCCTTCTTTTTCTGGGGCATCAGTTTGCCACTTTGTGGAATAGGTTAGACCCAGCTCTGTAGCAACAAAGCTATTGAAGCGGTATGAACCAACAAGGGAATAAGCATCTCGCGTGAAAACATCGTCGTACGTATAAGTATCAAGCAATTCAGGATCATTCGGATCCGTGCCAAGGATATTCCTATCCGTCACGACCCCCGGTGATCCTACCCATGATCTAGTGATAGAGAAGTCAAATTTGCGAAAATCACTCTTGGACTCAGAAACAGTTTTGATGCTGCTTTGGATCGTCGTTGGCGCTACCTGAGGAGATAAAGGGGCTTGAGATTCAGTTGCTTGCCCGGGAACAGGCGTCGGCCCTAGTGGTCCCAGTGGCGTCTGAGCACCATTATTTTTCTGAAAGTAGAAGTTGTAAACGTCCTGTGCATGACTCTCGGTTGAACCGATAAGAACGGCGGCGAGTGAAAAGACGATGAGGATAAGCAAGCGCAAATGTAGCTCCTTGTTTGTTGTGGATGCTTCCTCTATTCCACAAGACAGGCCAACATGATTCCGTGCTAAACCACTGACTTTCCATACCTTGTTTACATTTTGAACTGACACTTCTGTCAGTACCGATGACACGTTCGTCATAACTCCTCTCGCATATCTTCCAAATACCTAAAGAGAGTTCGTTGATTCACTCCCAGAAGATCAGATGCATTTTTCCGATTTCCCCCGGCGAGCTTCAGCGCGATCCGAATCT
Organism: Pseudomonadota bacterium; assembly: GCA_027487685.1. Classification (GTDB taxonomy): domain Bacteria; phylum Bdellovibrionota; class Bacteriovoracia; order Bacteriovoracales; family Bacteriovoracaceae; genus Peredibacter. The sequence goes on from JAIYDC010000039.1 coordinate 10,299, forward strand.
TCTCTCGCTGAAAGTCACGTACCGCTTCATCGAGAGTCAAGGCCCCAAGCCAGGACCTTTCCTTCGTACCAGAACCAGGACCGAGGAAATCCCCCACTTCGATTTCCTTACCCATCGAAAGGAGGCAGGCGCGCCGGAGCGAACTCAGAAGTTCCCGAACGTTTCCCGTCCACCGCTGGGTCGGGAGCCACTCCCAAGCAGCGATGGAGAGCATTTTGTCGATCTTATTTTCCTGAAGATACTGCTGGCAAATCAAGAGCACGTCCTCAGGCCGCTGGCGCAGCGGAGGAATCTCGAAGGTCACCTCGGCCAGGCGGTAGTAAAGATCCTCACGGAACTTTCCCTCCTGAACAAGGCGCCGCAGGTCTTTATGAGAAGCGCAGAGAACTCGCACATGGATCGAAATGGGCTTCGATGCTCCAACGGGCTCGACCTCCCGCTCTTGCAAAACCCGGAGAAGTTTCCCCTGAACCGTGAGAGGAAGATCGGCGACCTCATCGAGGAAGAGAGTCCCCCCATGGGCGAGGACGAATTTACCGGTCTGATCGGCGACAGCACCCGTGAAGGCACCACGCTTGTGCCCAAAGAGAATGCTCTCGATGAGATTCTCCGGGATCGCACCACAATTGACGGCGACGAAGGCCCCCTTAGCTCGGCCACTCTTCTGATGGAGCCACTTCGCTAAGACTTCCTTACCAACTCCCGTCTCACCCTGAATGAGAACGGAGAGGTCCGAGGGTGCGAGCTTTCGTGAGAGGTCGAGAACTTTTCGGAGTTCCGCAGATTCAGTCAAGAATGGCCCGTCGTCATTTTTATCCAGCCGGCCTTGGAGGCGCTCCTCCAATGCCTTCTCCTTAACCCAAGCGGCAACGTACTGAGCGACGAGTGGAGCCAGGAGGGCCGGAATCGGATTCCGAAGTTCTTTCTCGGCCTGTGGGATAGGAGATCCCGCGATAATCGCTCCGACGGTCTCGCCACCCCAAAGGAGAGGCCATGCGGCCACGGAAAGGAAACCCGTTCCAATGAGGCTCTGATTCCTCTGAAAACGACTTCCGAAAACGTTAGGAACAACAACCGAGCGTCGATTCGCAAGAGTCTCGGCCAGGAGAGACTCAGAAAGCCATGGGGCCGACGGATCCGTCCCTTGATGAGCGACGACCCTGAAAGTCCCGCTAAGATCTTTGGCGACAACGAGGCCGCGATCAAAGCCACAGCTTGAAATAACATGGCGGAGCACGATCGCCGTTATCGCGGCTCCGTTCGGAGCGTGTGAAACTTCTGCGAGTGCCTCTTCCAGGTGGCCAAGTGGAAACGCCTCGGCCTCTGCCGAAGCCACCATTATCGGAAGAGGAACGACGATGAGATCCTCGATCTCGGTCCTCGAGAGAGGCCCCAGCTCGCTGCGCCCCTTATTTCTTCCCTTCAGGGGAACCATCGTGACTCCGCCAGCGTTTGGCGAGAGCACCAGATAGTCGTCCGCCTTGGCCAATCCTTCCAGGCGAACTCCACCTGAGGCGGCACCGCCGATGGCCACGAGATTTGTAACGTCGATGATTAAAGAGGTTTTGGGGGACAGGAGCAAAACTTTCATAGGGCCCCTACTCTTACGACGCTCGTTTCACCAGAAAGAACATTCACGTTTCCAATGATCGGCGAGAACCCCTCTCTGAAAAGCTCAATTTTATGAGTTCCCGGATGAACCTCCCAACGCTGGAATAAGGCCTTGGGGACATCCGCACCTCCGACGACGACCTTGACGTCTTCCGGAACCTCAAAGCGAATGAAGCCGGTAGCAGCTTTAACTTTTGGCGGAGTAGAAACCTTCGCTATAGGTTTGGCAATCGGCCTGGCCACCGGTTCCGAAGGCCTTGCGGTCACCCGAGGCAGTTCAACCATCTTTTTGACCGCCACCGGTGGCGAGGTCCATTTGCTGTAGTAAATCCAGAGACAGAACGGAACAGCAAGTCCAAAAAAAAGTACCACCATCGCCCACGGCCGCCTCTTAGACTCTGACTCAACCTCTGGAGAGAAGTTCATCAGTTCTGGAAGGGCCTCGGAGTCAGGGAAGATGGAGCGAAGAGCGTTGATTGCGTTTACCTTATCACCAACTGACTTCGCAGCATTTGCGGCATTAACGAGGGAGGCGTGCTTAAGCCGAAGTGCCTCTGCAACAGCTTGCTCGGAAGGCGGTGTTCGGACTAGATCTTCTAGGAAGGGCAGTAGACCCGTTTCCTGAAGTTCAAGCATAATCTCAGCGTAAACATGCCACGCACTTGGTGGTCTTCCTGCCACGTTTTTGGATAGGCAGGACAAAATTAAAGAATTGATCCGATGAGAGACCCCTGGAACCACAGCGATCGGTGGGACAATCTCGTCTTCGCCGATTTGCCGGATGAGGGCATGGGGACTCTCTGCTTTGTGAGGGAGATCTCCCGAGAGTAGTTGGTAGGCAATGACGCCAAAAGAGTAGAGGTCAGAGGCCGGGATCGCGTCGTCGAGCTTGAGAATTTCAGGAGGCATGAAGGCGAGTGAACCGAGGAGAACTCCCGAGCGCGTAATCGTCGCACGGGTTATGGTCCGCGCCAGTCCGAAGTCCGCAAGCTTCACCTCTCCGGAGCGCGAAATCAGGATATTCTCAGGCTTCAAATCACGATGAATAATTCCTTGTCCGTGTGCCGTTGCAAGGGCCTCTGCGACCTTAGCAAGGAGCCAGAGTCTCGGCTCCAGGAGCGCTAAGGTGTGGGAAGCTCTCCATGCCGGCATCGCGGGCCCGTCGACGAGCTCGAGCTCAAGCCCCCACGTTTCCCCGTCTTCAAAGATCCCTCGGAGCTGAACGATGTTCTTATGAGTCAGCTTCCTGAGCGTTTCAACCTCGAGCTCAAGGCGTTGTTTCATCTCCGGATCATGCGCTATCAGCGGGTTAAAGCGTTTTAGAGCAACTGAATCGCCAGTATCCAAGCGAATCGCACCGAGGACTTCACTCGTGGCCCCCACGCCCAAGCGCTGCTGAATTGAATATCCTCGTATTTCCATGAGGCTCTATACATGACAACTGTGTCAGTATGGAAGCAAAGTATAAAATTTTTAGGGGGTTCCAAGCTTGGAACCGTTATGCGGCTTGGCCTTCTTGGTCTTTGAATTCGTGGCGGGACTTCTTTAGGACCTTAATCACCTTGGCCATGGTTACACTTTGCTTTAAGCTTTTGAACTGGAAGCGAAGCCCGTAGCCGGGTGTTCCGTTGGTGACGTGGCGGGAGACGACCTCGGCGGGAACTGCAATGGTCTGACCCAGGAAGTTGAACTCCAGCATGAGCATGTCTCCAGGCCGCAGGAACTTCGAGTCCTGCACGAAGGCCCCGCCCTGAGAGAGGTTCAGGATCTGTGACGGGAATGTCAGATTACTCGTCTGAAGCTTACAGGACATGTTGACAGCGAAGCGTGCCTTCGGCTCCCACCAGCGCACACGCCGGTCAAAGAACGGCGCTCTGACGGCAGGTGAGAGGAAGTACACGAACACAGCGACGGACAGGAGGGCAACCGCGTAGTTGTAAAAAAAAGGTGAGTCACTGTTGTAAGGCCAGGTGTATTGCTCGTAAGTAAAAATATTGTAGTTGATGTAGAGGAGCACTCCCAGGAAAGTGAAATAGGTCCACTTCCGAAGCTTCAGGATCAGAAGGCCCGCCACGGGGAAAACCAGCCAGAAGTCTATCACTTCGCGGAACGTGTCGCGCGCCATAAGGTTCGCGAGGATCACGACGAAGTCGAACTGAGTGCTCGCTTTGAAGTAGAGGACCTTGATCAGAGGCTCCACGAGACAGAGGAAGGAGAGGAGAGAAAAGACAAATGGCTTGTTTTTCATGCCCCTATCCTAGCACGTGGAGAAAACTTCGCAACACCCTCGGGAGAGGTGAAGTGGTTGAATTCTTTCTCTGCCAACTCCCCTTTGCAGGCACCAAATGGCGATCGCCAACTGACCCGGGCAGAAGTTGACCACGGGACGGTTGGTAATTCTTTCCCATCGAACAAGCTTTCTCCCACTCCCATCCGAATAAAGGGTATTAAGAAGTCTCGATAGAATGACCAAAGGAAAAGTGTGCGCTCTACGGTTTTACTCTTCATCTTGATGACCATCTCGGCAGAGGCCTTGGCACTTGAGACGGATAATTACCTCGCTTGGGAAGTCACACTGCCGGACTCTGAAAAAGAATTCAACAAATTCTTCGGAGAGCGTATCGAACATGCACTGGCCGAAGTGAACGCTTTGAATAAACCCGTGAGCTGCGAGGCCGTGAGCTACCGCATCGCAAATGAATTTAAAACGATCCTCGGAAATAATCCCATCGAAGACTTCGCCCATTCGGAACTGACCGGAATGGTCTTTCCAGTAAAAGAAAAGTTCGTCCAGGATAGCATCCTCAATGAGACTCGCTTCTATCTTCAGTTTACGGGCCTTGCGCCTAACGTTCAGATCAACGGAGTCTACCTTGGACTAGACAAGCTGGCCCACTTTGCCTCTACTGGCCGTCGCTACTTTAAGCGTTTCCTCAAACGATTGCGCGCCGGAGACACCGAGATAGAAGCAACACAATCTGCCATCCGCTACGGTCTTTTGAATGAGGCCTCAGTCTTGGGCTGGTGGGCCAGTGGTGTATTCAGCTATGGAGATATGGAGGCGAACTACCAGGGTCTGCGCTTTTATAAAAAACTCTGCTTTGACGAGAAAGATTCATACCTCTCTCAGGACGAGGCCGGGAAATGGTATGTAGCAAGGAAACTGGACCTCAGAACCTATGTAAATCCCTACTGGGATGAGAGCTATAATCCATCGTTGTACACCCGTTCATCATGGCCAATAGTTCGCTCCGCCATCATCCGCCGGTACTGCGGAATTAAAAGTTCACCGAGAGTTCAGGAGCGCTTGCGCCACTATGATAGTTTTGCTCACCAAAGCTTCTCCCTCGACTACATCCGCCAACTCCAGGAGAGCGGATACCGGAACGCACCCATTGCTTCTCTCCAAACGACACCCAACCTCTGTGAAGAAGCAGCAGTCGCTAACACCTCCCCGTAAGTTCCCTCGCATCATGTCCACTGCACCATGGCCTTTGATCCGCATGGTGACAACCTGTGATTCCAAATTAAGATGGGCGTTCCCTGAACTTCCACTAAGAGGAACGCATGATTAAAACCCATCTGAATCTGATTCTGGTCCTAAGTGTCCCTGTCTTCGTTTCCTGCGGGAGTTCTGGAAACTCTTCCAATGACCCGAAACTTGAAAGCGAACCCGTCCTGAATCAAAATGAAGAAATCACTAGAGACGGTTCGAATGTCCAGGGTCTGTACGCCGGAGAGATTTGGCCTGTGAACACCAACCTGCACTTACAAGACATCGGCCACGTCGGAGTGACTCGTAATGGTGATAACCTTAAGGCTTCAGTAAACCTTAAGCATGGGCCCAAGGGGACTAGGATCAAGCAGGCGCTTTATAATGCTCGCCGCTGTCCGGCACTCCAGGATGACCTCAACAAGGATGCTTATATCGACATCCTTGAGGCCCGAATCGCCACCGGAAAGATGATGATCCCCTTTGATGGGAACCTTGATTCACAGTCAGCTGGGGAAGGTGAATTTCCCGAGGTTGGGCTTGATGGCAAAATGAGCTGGTCCCGCACAGCAAGCTTCTTAAGGCTCTTTGCAGACCTTAAATTGCCGGACACAGACCCTGAGGATGAGCTCATCAAGCTGGGAGACGAAGAAGGCATGACTCTCCCAGGCCGGATCGTGCTGTTTCAGGGAGCATCTGAAGCTGTACCGTTACCAGAGACAGTTGGATCCATCGACGGAGAAAGTCGATACAAGTCTATTCCTATCGGATGCGCAGTTTTATGGAGAGTGAAAGAGATTCCGGGAGAGTTAGCAGCAGAATGAAACGAGGATAAAGTCAAAAAATGCCCTGACCGATTAAACGGTCAGGGCATAAAGGCATTACTTGAGGTGTTTGCCGATCAGAGAAGCGAGTTCGAACATAGAAACTTCTTTCTTGCCGAAAACCTTAGAAAGCTTGTCATCAGCGAGGATGTTACGCTTGTTCTTAGGGTTCTGAAGATTGTGCTTCTTGATGTAGGCCCAGAGCTTCTTTACGACTTCTGTCCGTGCTGCAGCAGCAGCGCCGATAACAGCAGCTAGTTCAACAGACGGAGTGAAGGCCTTCATGAACGCAGCGTTTGGCTTGCGAGCAGTCTTCTTCTTAGGAGCGGCAGCTTTCTTAGGAGCAGCGGCTTTCTTAACCGTTGCTTTCTTTGCCGGAGCAGCTTTCTTCGCAGTAGCCTTCTTCGGTGCTGCTTTCTTCACTGTTGCCTTCTTTGCGGGTGCTTTTTTCGTAGCTTTCTTAGCCATGATGATCCTCCAGAGGATGTTATTCGGAATACTTTCCTACGCTAATACTAATACTCTTTACC
>JAIYDC010000088.1 GCA_027487685.1 Pseudomonadota bacterium
AAGATGCCTGCACCAGTTTCTTTCGCTACATCAGGAAGTACCGGGACGAGCTGTCGACTCTGTTGACGGATGAGTTTCAAGTCCTCGGCACTTGAAAACTAAACTGCGTTCAGTTTAGAATAACAGTGCCAAATAATTGATTTTAACTTGGGTAATTAAACTGCCCTGGATTTGATTTGTCTTTAAGTACGAGTAGAATTTTTCATTTAGAAAGAGCAGGCTTAATCCCTTTAAGCTTAGAAGAGAGATGGATGAGAAACTCAATAGGTTCTACACTTTTGTAGATAATTACCGAAAGGCAGCCAACGATGTGGCTGCCTAATTAACGGAAAGCGTCTAAGTGTCTCTATTCAATGGTTCAATACGCAGGGTCCCAGTCCAGACACCACCCTTTTTGCGCACTCATTTCTTGTGGCTTTCTAGAGCGCCATTAGTAAAATGAATTCATGATAGAAGTCTTTAGGAAAAGCGTGCACATGCTCCATCGTGGGCTACGCATTCTGTTTCATCTTTCCTTTAAACACTTTAAGCTGACATGGTTGGGTTTGGGCCTGATTTTGTTACTAGCTTTGACCCAACTGCATAAGCTGAAATTCTTAGTTATGCTCTCTGATCTTTTGGATCAGGACTTTCAGACTTACCCGCAGTTCCAAAAATTGAACACTGACTTCGACGAAGAGAATCAGAGCTCCGTCTTTATTCGGAATCAGGACAAGCCAATCACTTTCCAGCAGCATTGTCTATTAATTAGATGGCTTACCAAGGTTCATCTGGGGCAGACACAGATTGCTCGCATTTATTCCTCCTATGGTTACCGAGAAATCCTGGAAGAGAAGGACGGATTTAGTTTTCGGCCGGTATTAGTACAGGATTGTGAGAAGAGGGAGCTGGGAACGGCCGAACTAAGCCAGCAACTGCAAAAGCTCGCACAGAGTCCTAGCGGTGTCGTGCTTACCAATAAAAGAAAAGATGATGTATTTGCCAGTTTCTATTTAAGAAACTTACCGGAAAAGGGCATGTTCGGTTCCTTTGATACCACTGCCTATGAGTCGCTCCAAGCATCGTTTCGAGACCAAGTCCTGAGTAAGGAGCCGAGTCTCAAAGCAACCTGGGTTGGGATTGGGACTTATCAGTATTATCTCCAAAAGGCCTATGAACAGATGAACTTCCTGAACATCATTACGGTGGTGTTTGCCCTCTTGGGATTTAGGTTCTTCTTTGGCCGCTGGAAAAGTGGCATGATCTTTCTAGCGACTTATTTCATTTCCTTGACAATCATCTATGGCTTCATGGCATTTATGGGATTTCCGGTGGATTCCCTCTCGGCGGCGATGCCAATCATGCTTCTGATTGCAACCCTTGAAGACTACATCTACTTCATCGTCCTATACCATCGACAAAGATCAATAGTCTCTTCTTTCCAAAAAATCATGGTCCCAGGTTTTTACACCAGTCTTTCAACCAGCATTGGCTTCTTGACCCTTTACCTTTCGGATCTGGCAATAATTCGTCGATTCGGACTCATTTGCTCTGTGGGGGCGATGATCGAATGGTTTATGATTTACCTGACGCTACCAAAGATATTGGTTCTTTTAAAACGCCGGTCTAATGGATTTACTCTCGCAGAAATTCCCGAACAAATCCAGCACCTATCACAAGCGGTGGCCCGACTCAAACTACCACGCTGGTGCACATTTCTGGCGCTTATTCCGTTTGTCTATGTTCTCTTTCAGTACCGAGGCAATCTGTCCATCAAGGACTCACCTGAAGCCGTGTTCCCCAAAAGTCACATAGTCACGAAGTCAACTGAGGAACTTTTGAAGCAAAGAAATTGGAAGTCAGAGGTAAGTTTGATCTTCCCCCAGCCTTTGTCAGAGGACAGAAGAAATGAGGTAATTGAGGACATCATGAGAACCATACCTGAGTTTGTGGCCAATGAAGGATTTCAGGAGACCAAGACTCATTTGCTACTTCCAGTTGCGAATCCTTCGCGCAAGAAGCTTGCTAGAAGTTTGATGGATTCAAGTCCCATCAGCGAGAGATGGATAGCTAGAGACTCGGGGACAGAAAGAGTTTTACTTTTCTCACAAACTACTGACGTGGTCCGAGTCTCCAAGATGCGGAAAGAGGTTTCAGCGATCTGTGGAGAGGATTGCTATCTGGCGAACATCCTGGTTTCATACAGTGAATTTGGGCTCAAAATCCTGGATACATTGACTGACAGTTTTGGGATGAGCATGATCGATATCTCACTGTTAATTCTGCTTCTGTGTTTATTCATGAACGTGAAAGATGTAATCCCACTGATCTTGTCCTCGCTTTGGGGCCCTGTTACTTTAATAAGCATTTTCCTATTCTTTGACATCGGAATATATTTTGCTACGAGCGTAGTCATGTCGGTCTTAGTCGGAATTTCCGGCGACAATGGTCTTCATTTTCTTTTTGCCAAGGGCAAGAATAAGTCATTGGAAGACGGAATCGATGAAATGGGGCTAGCTTCAGTTTTAACCATGGTTTTAATGTTCATCCTTTGTTCTTCCTTTCTATTCTCTGATTTTGAAGGTGTACGCAAAATTGGGCTCATGATGATGAGTGGCTTTGTTTTAGGCTTGATAGGGGACTTAGTAGTTTTGCGCGGACTTCTGAGTAAAATCTAACCGTAAAAACGTGGAAAAAGTATTTCGGTGCTAGGAAAGACGAAATACAGCATGCTAAAATCTAAATATGGATCATGTCATTCAGTTTCTGATCGAACACATCACCTGGTTTCCAGTAATCCTATTTTTATTTCTATCCCTTCGCTACTTCTTAATCTCATCAATTATGTACGTCTCATTGTGGTTTGTATTTTCTAAGGCCTTAAAAAAAAGAAGAATCCAAGAAGGTGCTTTGCTCAAGAACCAGATTTGGAACGAGATCCGTCATTCGCTTGAAAGCTTTGCTGCCATGTCGGTGATTTGCACACCGCTTTTTTACCTCTACGCCCATGGAAAAACCACCATCTATCATAATTGGGTCGACTATCCACTCTGGTGGATCCCCATCAATATTTTAATTTTTTTCTTCTGGCATGATTGGACTTTTTATATCCACCATCGCTGGTTGCATACTCCCTGGGCGTATAAGCACATTCATTATGTGCACCATATTTCGCGCATCCCTACTCCCTTTGCCTCACATGCTTTCCACTGGGTCGAGGGAGCGATGCAAATTGTTTTCATCTATCCTGTTGTCATGTGGGTACCAATGCATCCATGGACTTTCGTGGGATTCATGGCGTTGTCGGCCTTCTTTGCCTCGTGGGGACACTTTAACTATGAGCTCATGCCACTTGGTACCTGGCATGCCTGGTGGGGAAGTTGGGTTACAACATCCACTCACCACAATCTGCATCACAAATACAACAATGGTAATTTTAGTCTTTATCTCAGAAGCTGGGACAGGGTCAATGGGACTCTTCATCCTCAAACCGAAGAGCGCTATGCTCAGTACTCGAAAAAAGACTAATCCTTTTCTACTTTCAATACGGAAACTATTCCTAGGAGAGCGAGCAATTTCAGCATCTGATAGCTGAGATCTATTTGCCAGAAGCCCTGTCCGTAGCGCGCTAGCGAAGCTGAATCATTGTGATTCACATGTCAGACCTGGCCGTAGGCCAATATTCCTATCAACCGGTTATTGGTGGCCAGATGTTTTGATCTAGGGTTTCGCGATCCAAAAAAATGACTAATGCTATCAACGGCATCGCCCAAATTGTAAACGTAGATGTAGCAAAAGAAAGCCAGCTGAACGCCAGCTAGACCTGCATGAATATAGGCCCGAATAAATGCGCCAAGGGTATAAACGGCCACCAGGGTAACATAAACTTTAGGTCTACTCATCCAGGCCAGCACGGGATCGCGTGAGACGTCCTTTGCATAATCATTGTATTCCTGATTGGTCAGTGGACGATGATGGCCATCAAAAAGTGATCGCATAGGGCCGCCCAATGCATAGAAAATGGAGATCAAAGTCTTACGGGTCTGCAGGTACCAACCGTTATGTGCCCATCAGAAGCCTGCCATATGGGGAGAATGAGGGTCTAGAGAAGTTCGGATCTTGCCTTCAGCTCCATCAGCATGGCATGTAGGACTTCGGTGGAGATACTGTGCAGGACCAATCGGTATCCAGCTTCGCCCGTCACCGCCGGCACCAGAGGATGGCGATTATTTACTAAAAAGAGGCGGTTATGCATATTCAGAAGATTCGCAAAATACAACCCAACGGTTTCATCAAGCTGCAGACTTTGAGTCGAGCGCCAAAACGCCCGGTCAGTCTGGAGGAACTGGAACAACGGCAGGATAATTTCAATCGCAGTGTGAATGTCGATAAAATTAAGACGCCCGTGGCGAAACTGCTCGATTGTGATTGGCGGGTGATGAAGGTCAGAGAAATCAAAGCTCGATCTAGGACTAACTTTTAGGTTCTTCTCTTTTAATTCCCGGTTAAGGTCTATTACGAAATTATACAGATTGATGTCATGCTTAAGAATCAGATTGTCCTTAAAGGCATCTAGATCGGGCGGATAAAGAGGTTCGGTTTCTATCTTCACCCCTTCGATATTATGCTTGAGAAATTCTAAGATCTGAGAGCCTAGATGAAAGTGACGAACAAGAAGATAATTTCCTTCAGGAGTCACGAATCTTTTAAGTCCCCAGGTAATAATTCCGTGCATTAACAGAGAGGAAGTCAGGGCATTAGGGAAGATTATCTTATAAAGCTGAATTAATCCCATCACCACTTTGGAAATGGGACGAATGATGGGCATCAGAAACTGCCGGCTCCAGCGACTGGTATCAGCGATCCATGAGTCCCTGGCCAGGGGATCTAGCGGAAGATTAGCATCGTCCTGAAATGCAAGCCACGGATCAGGATCTTCCCGACGATGTATTGTCCTCATTCAAAAACTTCTTCCATTTGACGGCAGTAGAGGTCGGCCACTCGATCTGCGGTCTCAACCATCCTGCGTGCCAGTGATCCATCGTGGTCGGATTCCAGCACGATTTCGACCGCAATCAACCAACGGTGAATATGGTGTTCATCATTGGCACCGTGATACTGCAAGAACTTAAAGCAATCATTACCTAGACTCAGCTGTGAACGCACCAGGGGCAACATGACCGGGATAATTCGCTGACCTGTTCCTTCGATAATGTAAATTCCACCAAGGAGATCGACTGCATTAACTGAGTTGGCCCGACTGTACATAAAGTCATTCAATGCTTTTCCTCCGGCATTGAAATTTAACTCATCTGCGAATTGCACCTTACCACCGGCATTCTGATAATCTTGGAAGAGAATCTTCCAGTCGTTTTGCTCTTCGGAAGCATGAGTTTCAATTAGTGCTTTCAAATCCACAAATGGGTCCTGCATATTCGATACGGCCGTTCTCATCCACTTAGAGCCCTGTCTTACTTGCGGGATCCAGTTTTCAATCCACTTGATATAGTCTTCTGTTAGAAGTTGGTTACGGGTGATCTTGGAGAAATATTTTGTGCGCCAGACTCGCGAGCGGTAGCCATGCCATACATCGGCCAGATTCAACAGTAGGTTACGGAGTTTGAGTGAATACTCGTCACTTGCCTCGACCGGAGCTATCGATTTTGTGATAAATTCCTCATTGGTCATGCTGGTCTTCTCGGTATCAGAAGCCGTGACTTGTCCTAGTGAAGCATCTGGTCCTACCACTTCGAACTGTACGAAGCCTACCGAAAAACGGCCTGATTCAGGGATGAAGCATAGGATCTTCTGACCAACTTTCACTTCCCTTTCTTTCAAGAAGTCATCGATCATAACAAAGATCGAAGCCGAGCCCATATTCCCCCGAGTCTTCAAGTTTGAATACCAACGATCCTTAGGAATCATCAGATTCATTTTTTCTAACAGACCCTGCATGACGCCTTCAAATTTCTGAGAAGAGTAATGCACAATAAAGTGATCCACTTCATTGGGATTGATTTCGCCTTTTTTGATAAGAGCGGCGTACTCAAACAAGCAAACTTCAAATAGCTGAGGCAGCATCCGAATGTTCTGACGCAAAAGATAGCTTCCTTGCTTTTCTGCATCCGCCATGGTCGGGTAATCATAGCAAGACTTGGAATGATCACTTATCGGGCTACCGATGTACATACAAGTGGCGTAGTCACCACTGAATGATTTTAAATGAATATTTGACACTTTAAGAGACACCTTGGAAGGACTAGGTGTGCTAGAGAGCACCATAGAACCCGAGCCATCAGAGAGCATCCAGCGCAAGAAGTGAGAATCGAAGTCCACGTCATAGCCCTCAACGAATCGGGAGGTCTTAAAGAGACGTGAAGGAAACTCACACCCAGAAACAGAAGCTTTCTTGATACGACCTAATTCTATGGCATCCGAGGCGTGTCTTAGGGCCGCAATGCCGGAAGCACAAATACCTATGTGAGTACTGGTCTCCATGGGCTGAGCCTTAAGCTCACCTTGAACCATATTGGCAAACCCCGGAACGATTAGGTCACCGCCACAAGTACCGGTGGCGATCATCTCAATTTCATCTAACCCTACGTTGGCATCTTCAAGACTCTTAGTGACTGATCGTGAGGCCATCTGCACCAGACTCAATTGTGTTTGCCCTTCTGGATTGATACCATAGTAACGAGTCTCAATCCCGTTCTCTTTCAAGATCATATTCTTGAGTTTGGCTGAACGGGTATTGATAGGTTGAATGTACTTATCAATATCTTCATTACCAACGGGTCCTCCTGGAAGGTAGGAGCCCGTGCCGATAAGATAAACCATTTTATAAGCCACAGCTGACTCTCCTATTTAGAATAAGACTGGAAAGAGAGCAGCTCCTAGGATATTCGCTCCCCAAGACTGGGAGAGAATCCTCGCGGCCTTCGGAATGTCTTTTTGATCAATATCGGGAAAGTAAGGGAGGTATGCACCCAGGTTCCAGGTCTTAGGGTTTCCGTACTTGTAGTTCCTGTATTCTTTCCTTGTGATCGGTTCTACCAATGACTTAGGCCCCTCTTCAAAGCCAGTGGCCAGGAAAGCCTTTAAATCTTCAGGTGGATTGTTATAGATCGCTTGGAAGTTGACTTGAATTTCCTGACCGTCGACTAATGAACTTCGCACACCATGACCTTCAATTAAGTGAGAAATGTTTTCAAAAGAAGTATCGATGGTGCGTGTGAAAGGAATAAAAGTTCTTGGATCCAGGAGCGGGAATTGGTTCCCAATGGTTGAGTCTTCATTCTTAGTGAAATTCCATGCAATGCGGCCCTGTCTTACTCCTTCTCTGAACCACGGGTAGGCAGCACGGGTCCAGGTAGCTCCACCGTCTGGCAGTTCACTCGTCTTAGGAATGATACGGAAAAGCTGTCTGGCATTACGAACTATGCTCACGCGGTCTTTTGCCGTCATCTTGTCCGGATTAGAGGACAATAAATTATTGAAGCCCATGACGGTAGCAACACCATTGATCGTCTTAAGCAATCCGTTCCAGTTATAAGCAAGTGCGACATGTAAGCTACTAATGGTAAGGTTCGCAGAAGAAATGACAGAGTGAACTTCTCCGCGGCCCATCACTACATAGCGATCTTGCTCATCCACAATCTTTGAAGTGCTATAGATCAGTTTGTTATCAAAATAAAAGGGTCTGAACTCTGGATTTATCTTTCGTTCACCATTAACGGTGGCATACACAATGTTATTCATGCGAGTATTGAACTTTTGCAAAGAAGGAAGAAGTTCATTCTTAACGAAGAAATAAAGATCATTATCGGTTTTTATGTCTGCGAGCATGCCAACATATGGCTTGGCTACAAAATCAAATCCAGACACCCATTGTGGTGTAGGAACAAAAGCATTCACTCCTGCGTTAGCGTTGCGCAACCACCCGACAATAAATGAATGAACAAAAGGAGCATCAGAATCTTCCATCAAAGGACGAGCGCGAAAAAAAAAACCTCGCCATGGAAGGAGGAGTGCCAATTGAGCAGCTACCCACTTAGACTGAATTGATAGCTTGTTAAAGTTAATGTCGTTATTGTATTTGGCAACAAGAATGGCCAGGTCAGTTTCAGTTCTTACGCCAGGGAGAATGGTGGCAGTTTGTTTGCCGTCCTTCCAAGTATGACCACCGATCAATTCTGAACTTAAATTTTTAAAGTCGTCATTAAAGGTCTCTGCATAATCTAGGCGATCTATGGTGGCCACCTTCCGAAAGGTGGATGATTTTTTAGAAGTCTTTAGTTGTTCCTGGTAAGCTTCTTCGGTCAAAAAATTATCAGAGGGAATTGGTTTGCCAAACGTCATGCTACTGGCGTGCACTCCATTATGTATGAAAAAAGACACTAAAAAACTGCTAATAATTGCTAGATTACTCAAGACCCCTCCCTTGTATAATGCTAAATATTAGAATACTTAAAGAGAATCCAGTCAAACTAAAATTTCTTTAGACAACGGAACCAAACCTTTCTAAAATAGAACATGTCCAAGACTAAGTTTTTTTCAATAGCAAAAAATGCCTCATCGGTAAAACTGAGTACAGGTTAAAAATGTACAGCTCAGAAATCATTGGTTCAGGAATGTTCGTTCCTCCACAAGTCATAACCAATCATGATCTTGAAAAAATCATGGAGACTAGCCATGACTGGATAGTCCAACGCTCAGGTATTGAAGAGCGCCGATGGGTGGATGTCGAAACTGCTACTTCCGATCTCGCCCAGAAGGCCTGTGCTTTTGCCATTGAAAACGCTGGCATCGATAAAAGTGAAATTGACTGCATTCTAGTAGCGACAATGAGTCCCGATCATGACTTTCCGGGTGTCGGGTGCTTCTTGCAGCCCAAATTAGGACTGACAAAAATCCCTACCATCGATATCCGCCAGCAGTGTACTGGTTTTCTCTATGCCATGAGCATCGCAAACTCTTTCATACGTTCGGGAGAATATAAAACCATCTTGTTAGTGGGTGCTGAGATTCACTCAAAGGGTCTGGATAAGACAAGCCGCGGGCGCGATGTTTCGGTTTTATTCGGTGACGGTGCAGGGGCTATCATCATGAGACGAACTGAAAACAATGATCCCAAAAAGGATTCATTTTTTATCTCCTCTCACCTCTTTACAGAAGGCGCTGGAGCTAAAGATTTATGGGCCCCAGCTCCCGGTTCGGCGATGGGGAATGAGCGGATTACTCATGAGAACATGAATAATAATCTCCACTATGCGTTTATGAACGGCAAAAAAGT
This sequence comes from Pseudomonadota bacterium, assembly GCA_027487685.1. GTDB lineage: Bacteria > Bdellovibrionota > Bacteriovoracia > Bacteriovoracales > Bacteriovoracaceae > Peredibacter. The sequence continues at coordinate 9,272 of JAIYDC010000088.1, forward strand.
TTTTGCCAATGCTGTGAGAAGAATGTGTGAAGCGCTCACTCTGGCACTAGATAAAAATAATTTCAAGTTAGAAGAAATTGATCTTTTTCTCTTTCATCAAGCCAACCTGCGCATCAATGAAATGATTGCTCAGGAGATGAAAATTCCTGAGTCGAAGGTTTTTAATACCATTCAAAAATATGGGAATACAACTGCAGGCACTATTCCCATTGGGATGGCAGAAGCAGTTAAGACGGGAAAGCTCAAGAAAGGCATGCTAGTAGCATCTGCAGCCTTTGGTTCTGGCTACAGTTGGGGTAGCTCGATTTACCGCTGGTAAAGCAACTTCATCATTTCAAGTTAGACTTGCCGTGCGCTTACTGAATTCGATCAAGGTCATACCTGCCGAATAACATAAAAAGCCGCAGCACAACTTCTCTAGGTCGATTCCAGTAAGCTCAAAGTTATCTCAAGAAGTTATCGTATGGCAAAGCTAGAAGTATGCGATCGAAGAGCGGCATCTTTGACCAAATGCCAGATCTGCGAGTCTTTCTTCTTACAGAGGATCTCCCATCCGTTAAAGCGCTCGACCTCTCGAATGAGCTCTGCCTCTTTCCAAAGCCTAGCGGTGCTTTGTAACTCCTTGTCGTACTGAGTGAGGCGTGACTTTTGTGCTAGGTAAGAAGGATCAACCATCTTCACCAGATGAGACTGCATAAACATAAAAAAACCGCGTACCTTATCGAAGCCTCCTTCAAGAGCGACCAGTTTATCGAAGAACTCTGGAAACTTTTTCCGTGCAAAAAGAGAGGCAAGCTGGAACTGGTCCAGACGTTCAAGAGTCAGGAGCTCTCGTACTTCGATCGAGGAGACTTCACGGGCATCCGGGTGATTAAGCTTGATGAGGCAGGCGGCGTTGTAAAACGCTGCGAGATTATTTTCGAGGGAGTCCAAGATCCACGACTTAGCTTCGTGGGCCAGAGGGAGGCGCAGATGAGCACAGATAAAATCGAGGAGCTTTGCTGTTTCCCAAAATTTCGGGGCCTCGATCCCAATGGTTCGGACCTTCCCCTCTTTCACCAGCTTCTTCCAACCCGCAAGTTCATTCTCAAAACTTAAAAGGACGAAGCGGCCGGAAACACCGGCACCCGCCAGGAGTTCGACAAGATCAGGGGCAAGGTCTTGTGCCTGATGCACGAAAAAACTCTCGGAGTTTCCAAACAAGTTCAAGGTCAAAAACTCATGCTCAATCCAATTGCGGTTTATCTCTGCCGCCATTTTGTAATGAAGTGGCGCATCTCCGAGACCACGAGTCAGAAAATCTTTCGCAAGTTTAAGGCATATTGGATCAAAGGTACTTAAACCTAGAACTCCTTCATGATTTTTGAGAAGCTCCCGATTCTGAACAGAAAAGAAATCCCACAACTGCCATTTAGAATGCATAAAGAATCATATCCCGGACGCTAACCGCAGCGTCTACGGCAAGGTTTTTGAGGACCTTCCGCTGCACTCCAGCGTTCTGAGTTCCCACCACCTGCACTCCGGCGTCGTCAAGCACCTCGCGCGTATAGATCGTTCTTAGAGGGAGGTACTCGTTGAAGATAACCTTCGAATTTCCACGGATCTTGTCACTAAGCCCTGAGCGTAGAAGGGTGAGTTCTTCTTCGGTAGGCCTCTTAATCACAATGATCTGGAGGTAGAGTTGAACATCTGAAGTTCCAGGAATGTAGAAACTATCGCGATTAGTTCCAATCGCGTTTTTGGCCTTGAGCTGGGCCAGTCGCAAGTTCGATGAGCGAACTGATTCCATGAGCTTCTCTGGAGTCTTGATGATTCCGATGAGTAGAGCGTCGGCCTCAGAACTATGGCCGTTGATAAGCTTAAGCCCACTGAAGCCCGTAAGAATGCGATAGGTCTCCCGAGTAAAGTCAGTGTGGAGTTCCGAGAGATTGGAATAGTTATAGAACATTGGGACCGCGAGGGTCTGTATCCCGTAAAGTGAAAGCGGGTTATCCTGCTGAGAGAAGCGGTAACCGCTGCACCCAAAGAGTAGCAAGAAAGTGAGAAGCTTTAACATGGCATTTTATACCATGGACAAGATCGAAGGGCTAGGTTAGTGGTAGAGAATCATGTTTAAAAAGATTGAGTTTAAGGGTTTAAATTACGATGAGTTGGACCGGTACGACGCACATGACCTTAAACGTGAAAAGCTCCACACCTTCTATCAGACTTTTGACTTCATTAACTTGATCAAGAGCTGGCCTGATCTTATTGGCCCATCACTCGCAGCTGTGACATGTCCCCTCAAGATCAAAGGCGACACACTGATTATCCTCTCTAAGCATGCTAGCTACTCCCAGAATATCTCTTTTTTGTCGGAGGAGCTAAAGCGGAAAATCTTCATCTTATTCCCAGAACTCCGTCCTGTGGTGAAGCGTCTTAACTTCCAAACCCAGGAGAACTTTTTCCGTCCTGGGGGAAGGACGAGTGAGGTCGCAGCAGGAAAACCACCCGCACCGAAATTCCATCCACAGGACCCTCGCTATAAAATTTTAAAGAGTGAAGCAGACCGCCTCTTCGCAGATGTGCCGGATCCTGAACTCAGGGCGATCCTAACCTCGATCTACATCCAGTCAAAGTAACGAACGCGAGGTTTCCATCGCACGCCACTGAGGATTTAGTGCCCGCCCAGTGTTGCTCGAGCTCCCGGAGGATCCGTACGTCGTTGCGCACGACCAGAAAAGCGGACCCCTCGCTGGCCAGGGAACGCTCGATAGCTTTGAGGAATACTGCCCATCCGTCCCGAATAAAAGAGCGACAGAGTTCGCGCCGTGGATCAGAAGCAGGTCTCCCATGGCCGGGAAGAAAGTATGGAGGATTACTGACGATAAGGTCATAGGCCACTGCCGGTTTCCAGTCGCTGAAGGCAGAAATATGGACATTTGCAGAGACCGTAGTCCGCAAAACTTGTGCGATGTTGAGCGCGAGGTATGGTTCCCATTCCGGCTGAACCTCAACGAGAGTCAGCTCTAAGGGTAAGATGGCATTGGCGAGTTCTATGCCAATCACACCTGACCCTGCTCCCAGGTCGAGAATCCGAATTGGTCTCAAACTACCGATGGCCCGAGTGACGAATTCGACGAGGCGAAGAGAATCCTCGTTAAGTCGATAGAAGTCAGGCTCCGCGTAAGTGCTCACCTAAGGATGACCTCCGCCGTCTTACGGACAAGCGCCTCATCGATATCACCGAGTTCAATTAGTTTGTACAAGCAGAGCATAAACGAAGCCTCTGTCTCAAGGCCCTCTTTAAGAAACTTTCGTCGACCAGGAAGGAAGCTCTTACCAGAGGTGCGCGAGTAGAGGTCCGCCAGACGCTCATCATCCAAGAGGTAAATGAGCCAAAGTTGATCTTGAGCTTCCAGTCGCTTGAGCTCAGGCAGAAGCGCCTCCGAGATGAGAGGAGCGACGTCTATAAAAGGCCAAACCCAATAAGACTGCTCGGGAAGAGGGATACGTGGACCGCGAAGCTCACGAACCCGGAACATTTCCGGGAGGAGCGAGAGCCGCCGAAAATGGACCAGCTCAGGGGCCACGGCCAGTGTGAAACGCAGGTCGAGCTTAGCTTCGACTTCATTCGTATCTATCCCATCCAGCAGACGTAAAAGGCCCGGGTCGTTGTAATAGCTTCGGAGGTAGAGCACTAGAAGCTGAAAAATGCTTCGATCTGCTGGGTGCCGAGCTAGCTTTGATAGAATTTGCTGTGCCTGATCTCGGGCAATCCGATGGTATCGACTCGCTCTGAAAGCAGATCTCTCCCAATTCAATCTCGGCGCTGTCTTGATAAAATCGCGCAAGATCCCATCAGACCGTGAAACATTTCCTATCATGAGGTACAGGTAAGACCGAAGGAGGAGCTCAGGTAGAGTGTCATCCGGAACCTCGCTCAGCGCCTCGATAATCCTATTTTTAACCTGGATATCTGTGATGAGATTGAACTGCGAATTAATGATCTCCGTAAGGAAAGGGGATCCAATTCTCTCCTCTTGAGTTGTCCCCTGAGATTGGAGCGATCCGATCCAACTCATCCACCGCTTCAGTGCATGGGCCTGTGGAAGTTTAACCACGCAGTCTCGGAGGCGAATGAGGAACTTCTCGTTGATAACTTCAGGGGGATGAAGAAGAACGCCCAATTGATAAATATCTGTGTTAAAGTCGGCACAAGTGACTTCATCTATGTTAAACGAACTGAGGACGCGCAAACCATCAAGCCCAGCGACGGGTCTCAGGGTGAGCTTCTCTAAGATAACGGCACTCTCTAAAAGCTTTTTTTTTTCTCTACGGGAAGGCCCTGGGCGTGTACCAAACTTACGAGAGTTGTCTGTGGTAAGGTTAGATCGGATCGAAATATCCGCTGAATGATACTTTTCCTGAAGTAGATCATAAGGAAGAGCATGATAAAGCCAAACGCTCCCGCGTAAATCAACCAGCGCTGTTTATTCAACTCCACAGACTCGGATGGGGGCTGAGACTTTCGCACCCTTAATGAGGGATTAGTTTTTTTTTTCTCACCGCTAGCAGCGTCGATGGGGGCGGGGTTCCGAGGAGGTTGCACCTCCGGTCGAACCGGTGAAGGATCAGAGGAAGCAGGTTTCTCAACTGGAGAAGGCTGCTTTAAACCGGAGAGGTCTATCTGACCTACATGGGTTACGTGATCTCTGTCAGGAACAGGGGCATGCTCTGCCACTGGATTCGTAAGGACATCCTTGGCTTCGCTGATAGGATTAAAACACTGAATTTCCTCACCGATGAGAAAGCGCTGAACGAGGTCATCCTCACGTAGGTAGAACCAGTAACCGTTGCCGGAGCACACCTCATCATCGGCCTTAATAGATCCATTATGATAAAGCTCAAGTACCTTCTCTTTAGAGATGGGTCCGAGGATATGATTAGAGCGTGTCCGAATAAGCCAGTTTTTATCCATAATCACCGGGCAAAGAGGCCAATAAGGGCGGCCAGATCTTGATCAGTAAACCGGAGCCCCAAAGAAATTGTAGCACTTGTTTTGCCATCTTTGGAAATAAGATCTTCTCCGGCGAGACGGGTAAACATCACGTTCCAGATCTTGATCTCCGAGTACCAACGTAAATTTGGCCCCGCATCCTTTTGGTAGTCAAAGAGCTCAAGACCGGTCCTGATGCCGAAGTCTGGTACGAAGTAGTCAAGACCAACGCCTCCCGTGGATTCGATCAGGCCTGCGCGAAGAGCGAACCGCTGGATTCTGCGGCCAATTTGGAAGTTGAACTTAAAGTTGGACTTGTTGATCTTCCGAACTGATCTCTTACTCTCCTCACCGCCGTCCACTGTGGTGTATGTTTCAGTTTCCGTCTCTGTTTCAGGTCCAAAATCATTGGTGACAACGCCAAGCCTGAAAAAGCGCTCTGGCGCTGGATAAATATCCAGCTCGAATCGCGTATCAGAACCAATCCGCGTGTTCGCCCCAGTAGACAGACCAATGTCGGCTTCGATGTTATTGATGCGGTTCACAAGTCGGTTCACGGATGAAAGAGTCTGAGAGACCTGATCAACAACGGCATCATCGCGAAGAAGCTTCCCGACCGTACCCTTGCCTTCTTTAACATCAGCAACAATAGTTTTCAGGTCATTTACGGTGGCATCGACTTTGTCTAGGATGGGACCGATTTTAGAGAGATCACCCATCAGGGAATCTTTCTGGTGCCGGTCCGTCTCGTGGGCGAGCTGAGACGTCAGAGCTTCAACATCGTCAATAATCCGGTTGATCTTTTCTTCGTTACCATCGGTGATCCGGCGCAGGCTTCTCGTGACCTCGCTGATGTTTTCCACGATTTCTTTGATCATGTTCCGGCCCTCATCGTCCCGGAGAGCGGCCTTAATGTTTCCAGTGATTTCTTTTACGTCCTTTAAGACCGCAGAGGCATCTTTGGCGAGATTATCGAACCCCTCTCCTGGCTCGGTCTTTATCAGTGTACCTGCTGCCAAACGGTCACCACTCTGATCGCCGAGATCCAGATCGATAAACTTGTCACCAAGTAGACCCACGGATTTTATCTTGAGCTTCGCCGAGGATGTAATCTTGATCGCCTCTAGCATCTCAAAGGTCAGTAGAGCCTTATTTCCCTCAAGTTCAATCTTCTTTATTCGACCAGCATTGATACCGGCCACCTTAATTGGAGTTTTCTCGAAAATGCCAGAGGCATCTTCGAGGATTGTTTTATACGGGATGTGCTTTCCGAACCCGGATTGATTCTGAGTGATCTTCAACGACATCACCACTACGCTGGCGAGCGCCACAAGTGTTAAGAGTCCAACCTTCAGAGGGTTCAATGAGTCTCACTCCGTAAAAATCAATAACATTCATATCGGTTATTAAATTGATGATAATCGATTCCGGCTATAACTCAAGAAATCTCCTGATGACAGGATTTTCCGATTTTTTGAAATTTTCCACATCCAAATGCTCAACTACCCTGCCCTTCTCCATGAACACGATGTAGTCCGAGTATTTGAGTGTGGCATGGATGTCATGAGAGATGATAATTGACGTAAAACCCCTGTGTTCATTCCTTCTTTGCGTATCCCGCATAAGATCATAAACAGTGTGAGTGGTGATGGGATCAAGGCCCGAGGTGGGCTCGTCATAGAGCATGATGTGTGGGTCTAATGCCAAGCCTCGAGCGAGCCCTACACGCTTGCGCATGCCTCCTGAAAGCTCGGAGGGTAGTCGCTTGGCCGCCTCTGGCAAGATCCCAACAGAGTCAAGTAGTGACATGACCTTCGACCGAATTTCTTCCTCTGAAAGTTTTGTGAACTCCCGAAGCGGAAACGCCACGTTCTCAAAAGAGCTAAGGAAGTCAAACAACGCCGCATACTGGAAGACCATGCCGAAGTTCGTCCGGAACTCTCTAAGTGCCAGCTCCCCAAGGTGGTTAACAGTTTGATCGAGGACAATCACATCGCCAGAGGTCGGCATAACCAGGCCTAGGATGTGCTTCATTAGGGTTGTCTTTCCGGCCCCGGAGAACCCGAGGATCGTCGTAATCTTGCCTCGTTGGATACCGAAGTTGAGGTCCCGGAGAATCACCGAGTCTCCGAAGTTCTTCGAGACATTTCGAAACTCTACAGCGTACTTGCCCGTCATAGGATTCTCGCCAGAAAGCTCGTCAGGAAGAAGTCAACAACCAGAACGGTAATCATGCCCCAAACCACGGCCATGTTGGTGCCGCGACCTACGCCCTCGGCGCCGCCGGTGACTGTAAAGCCATGGTATGTTCCGATGATGCCGATGAGATATCCGAAAACCGTGGCCTTAATCAGGCCCTCGGCGACCATCCCGAGGCGCATAAAATCGCTGATCTTTTGCGTGTAGAGGATCTCGTCGATCTGAATAACTTTAACTCCGATGAGCCAAGAACCCCAGTAGCCAATTAAAAGGAAAATCGCTGAGAGGAGAGGCATCGCCAGCGTCGCACCAAGGATCCGCGGGACTGCGAGGTATTGATAGCTGTTTATTCCCATGACCTCTAGAGCATCAATCTGCTCGGTCACTTTCATGCTTCCAATTTGCGCTGCCATGGCGGCCCCGCACCGACCGGCAACAACGAGGCCTGAAAGCACAGGCGCCAACTCCTTAGCGAGAGCAATCGTCACGATAGGTCCGATGAAGGAGTCGGCGTTTATGGCCTTGAATCCCAGGTAAATCTGGAAGGCAAAGACTGCGCCGGTAAAGATCGATGTGAGAAAAATGATGAAGATCGACTTATTTCCCATGAAATAGATCTGATCAAAGAGGAGCCTAAACCGGAACGGTGGCTTGAAAGTCCAGAAGAGCGTCCTGAAAGTGAAATTCGTAAACTCCCCCAGACCCTGAAGGTGTTTGAGGATGTTCTCCCCGAGATCCGTGACTCGTGCTTCTGCTATGGCCTTGAGATTCATCGTTAACTCACCTTATAGACCCGTGGGATCCGATTCGTCACCGCGCACATGACCTGGTACGCGTGAGTATTTGCCTGGAGGGCGAGATCAGTAATCCCACGGGAATCGTGGTTCCAGATTTCGACAACGTCATTGACCTTCAGTTGGCCTCTCTGGTCAGAATCAAACTGGAAATAAGTCATATCCATATTCACGCGACCAAATACTCGCCCACGAAGACCGTTTAAAACCAGTGGAACTCCCGAGTAGAAAGTCAGGAAGCCATCCCCGTAGCCAACGGGAAGAATGGCAAAAGACGAGTCGCGATCTGCAGAGTTCATTCCATACCCTACAGGAGTTCCCTGTTTGACCTCGAAGGTCGATAAAACACGGGTCACCCAGCGTGAAACTTGCTTGCCGGTCCAAAATACAGGTTCCAAGACACTCGGAGGGCCATAGAGCATGAGGCCTGGTCTAACGAAGGTCTCCTCGACACCGAAGTTCTGTTCGATGGCGCCAGAGTTAGACACTGAAGTCTCTTCAACGGCCACACCCGTATTGGCGAGAAAATTTCGAATCCGGATGAATTCCGCGTATTGCCGACGGCAGAGGTCGTCGCTCTCCAAAGGAATCGAGGCCCGGGCAAAATGAGTCATCAGGTGCTTAACGCCTCGGTTTTTCAAACGCGGCAGTCTCGCTATGAGGTCGGCTTCGCTGAGGCCTAACCGGTTCATTCCAGTGTTGAGCTTTAGTATGAGCGGGAGATTTCGGAATTTAGTTTGAGTGAGTACGAGTTCGAGGTCGCGGCGATTGTGAAGGACAGGCACGAAATTGAAGTTAAGGTAGGCATCCGAGAGCTTGTCATCCTCGAGTTCCGAGTCTGAGAAAATAAACACGCGTGCATCCAGGTCTGGGCAATCTTCCATGAGCTTCAGCGCTTCGCAAAGTGTAGCGCAGCCGAGATCACGAACGCCGCAGTCTCGGACGAGGAACTGGGCGACCGGAACCATGCCGTTTCCGTAGGCGTCGGCTTTCACCATGGGAAGAAGACGCGCGTGAGGAGCGAGACGCTGGATCAGGGCAAGGTTCCCGGCCAAATGACCAAGGTTAACTTCGAGAAAAGTGTGATAGCGCATTAGATAGTGATTCTCTTGGCGTTGGGCCGGTTGATGAGAAGCCGCTTTTCTTCATCTCTCAGAGCTAGCTCGCTGAACTCCTTCTCAAAGAGACGCAGGAAATGAGCAGAAGACGGCGGTACGAGTTTGAGAACAGGCAGCATGTCTTCCGAGAGAACCTGAGCAGTATCTTCGAAGAACTTCCAGTAGCTGAACTGCTTCACAAAGGACTGAAGCATCTGGGTCTCCGCCTCTACGGACTCCTTTGGGATAAAAAACATCACGTGCCATGGCCCAAAGAGAGAGAGCTTTGTGCTCTTCTGCAGACGCCCAGAAAGCTGAATGAAAAAATCGTTAAAGAATGATGACCAAAAGAATTTATTAGTCAGTCGGCGTTTGGCGACGTCAGTGAGAGGAATAAGGCTAAGAGAAACGATCCGGACATCGGCGTCGAAGCCCGCCTTCTGCATCCGGTCCATGTCGTCGAGTGCCTCCCACATAGGCAGGAACTGAGAAGAGTAGTGAGGGAGTTGCTGGTAAAGTCGGAGCTTGCGCAGGCTGGAGCTCAGCATGGCCTCGAGTACATCCCAAGGGAAATCGGCCATTCGGGCCTCAGGCGATGAGACATACAACAGAAGGTCTGGATTCGAGGCACCGGAGGAAATCCTCACCAAGACCGGTTCGGTCTCAAAAAGATCGCGCGCAACCTGCGTCCCCATCTCCTGAGCAAATGGTTCGATACCTTGTAGGTTCGCCTGCCCCAGCCAAAGAGAGGGAAAGGGATGATACTTTTTACGAACGAGTTCAGGGCCCATCAGTTTCTGGCCAGATGGGTTGAGCTCAAAAATGCCGTAGCCGTCAATCGCCTCCCATTTCTCAAGCTTACCAATCAAAGAATGGGTAAAGTCCTGTCGAGTTGAATCGGCTTCGATCTCTCCGCAGAGCGTCCGGATAAAATCAAAATTCACTCGAAACTCTTCCGCGCCCGAGCGCTCGGAGAGAAGGCGTTGAGACCTGGCCTGGAGCCGCTGAACCCGGGCCTCAAGGTCGCTTCGCTCCCGCTCTTGGCGCAGCTCCAGAGTGCGTTGCCCAACGAGGGCCAACACCTGTGCCGCAAGGGAAACGTCGTAGTGAAGGTATCCCGCAGGTGATAGACCGAGGGTTGACTGAAGGAGGACCTTAGTCGACTCCTTGGAGAAAAAAGCATAACAAAGGGATTTATCGATCACTTTCGGGTGACTTCGAAACTGAATGCTTCCCTGACTCATCTTCGTCACATCGACGATCGCAAGATCAGGAGTCTGGACTGTGCTAGCGACCCAGAACTCATCGAGGCTCTGGTAAAGGTGCGCAAGGATATTTTGCTGCCGAAGTGCTCCGGCAATCTCCTTCGCGCAGCCTAGGTCATCCATCAGAATTGCAACTGTTAAATCCGATCCTTGAAGCGCGGTTTGCATAGGTCCTCCCGACCAAATGAAAGCATCAGCTCAATGGTATCGTAGGAGTAGAAAGCATGTAAAGGATCGCGCCTGTCCATTTACCCCGAGTTAAATAGTCCGGAGAAAAGAAAGACGACTTGAGGCCCGCAGGATCAGCTCTCAACACTTCCCCACAGCCTCAGGGCAAGATCCTCGGGCGGGAGTTTGCCGTCAAGGGTTGTGGGAATCTCTTGAAAGACCCGGCGGCGCTCATGATAAATCTTCTCGAGCTCTACAGGCCCCCGAGCGAGCATGGGCCGAGGCGTCTCAAGGTCCATAAGGAGTCGGTTCCATGCCACTTCGAACGGCACATCGAGGTGGACGAACCGTAACCGAGAACCACGCCGGTAGAGCTCCCAAAGAAGAGGTGAAAGAGTTCCGCCACCGAGAGCAAGTACACCTCGTCCCTCTTCCTTAAGCCACGACTCGAACTGCTGACGCTCAAGAACCCGGAATCGCTCCCAGCCAATAGCTTCGATCAGGTCCGCCAGTTGGGCAGATCCTTGACCAGCTTCCTGGAGGATGAGTTGGTCGAGGTCGTCGAATCGTTCCCACCCATCCGGAGCGCAGGCCTCTAGCGCTCGCACAAGGCTCGTCTTTCCAGCACCGGAGAAGCCTGCTATCAAAATCTTTTCGCATTTGGCCATGTGGCCCTTCTCTTTGTCCGTTTATTTTTATAAAAGCTAGAGCAGAAAAAAATTAAAGGGCGCCCTATGAATAAGATAGATAATAAGCACGTTGCCGCAAAGATTAATCTGATCAAACTCCCGTCTAACGTCCCCTTCTCTTTTGAGCTTGACCAGGAAACTGACTGGGTCCGAAGCTTTCTCATGGAGATGAACGAGAACGCAACCGAGAAGTCACCGGAGGCCTACCTCGAGGATACCTCCATCTTTATTTCAGGCGAACTTGAAAAGAAGAACAAGACAGATATGGGAGAGTTTCTCCTGGTTAAGGGCACAATAGAGGCTGACTACGTGACTGAGTGTGTCCGGACGCTAAGGCCAATGACAGTCCAGCTCGATGTTCCGTTCAAGATCGTCTTTGTTGACGAATCACTTGCAACTACTGAATTATTTGAGGGGATTGACGAAACTTACGTCGAAAACGATGTCTTTGAGATTTACTTCTATGGCAAACGGACCGTGGACTTTCAAGATATGCTTCATGAACAGATCTTCCTCAATTACAACCAATACCCAGTTCTTGACGCAGAAGCTAAGCTTGAGGGCGTTGATTCAGAAGAGCTTCCATAGGGGCGCCGCCGGACCAGTCAAGATTGGGCTTGGCAACAGGTGGAAGTTGTATTAGAAATAAAACCTCATTTTTAAGAAGCTCAATAAAGTACAAGAGTTAATATTATCGGAGGCATTTGTGGCAGTACCTAAGAAGAGAACCAGCGTTTCCCGGAAAGGGTTGAGAAGAGCTGGTCAACATCATAAACTTTACAGAAAATTCCCCCAGGCCTGTCCGAATTGCGGAGACTCTGTTCTCCCACATCACGTTTGCCCATCATGTGGTCACTACAAGGGCAAGCAGGTATTCGAAATTAAGGTCAAAGCTGAAGAAGCTCCTGCACAAGCTTAATTCAGAAAGAAATTTCTTACAAAAAAAGCCTTCGAAAGAAGGCTTTTTTTTTGGATCAACAGTCTCGATTCATAGAAAGGAATAGAGGCGTAAAAGGTAAGATCAATGAGACTCTTCAATACTAAAATTCTAGGCACCGGAAGTTACCTGCCTGAGCGCATTGTCACTAACCAAGACCTCTCCCAGCGCATCGACACAAGTCACGACTGGATCGTCGAACGCACGGGCATTCACCAGCGGCGGGTATCAGACCTTTCTAAAGGCGAAAATCCGAGCGGGATGGCGAAAGAAGCGGCTTTAAAGGCGATTCAAGCAGCGAACTTGACTCCAAATGACATCGACCTCATCCTTGTCTCGGCCACGATGCCCGACCAAAGCATGCCCAATACGGCGGCGGTAGTCCAAGAGAAACTCGGCATTACAAATCTTTGCCCCACGCTGGACGTGAACGCCGCCTGTTCTGGATGGATCTATCTTGTCCCGATGGCAGATGCGATGATAAAGACGGGACTCTACAAGCATATCTTGGTTATTGGCTCGGAGATGCTGTCTTCGTTCAATAACTGGGACGATCGCAACACTTGCATCCTCTTTGGTGACGCCTGTGGAGCCGCGGTTTTGGGTCGCGCCTCTGAGAACGAAGACTCACGCATCTATAGCTCAATCCTTACTTGTGACTCAACCAAGAAAGACCATTTGACACTCATGGCCGGTGGCGCCAATAAGCGTATTACCCACGAGGTGCTTGAAAAAAACGAGCATTGGATGACGATGAACGGACAACAGATTTTCAAAGCAGCAGTCACCACTATGGCCGCACACGCTGAGCGCGTTGCCAAGGAAGCGGAGTTAACCCTCGATCAGATCGATTGGTTTATTCCACATCAAGCAAATCTCAGAATCATCGAAGCAGTGGGTACACGATTCAACATCCCAGCTTCGAAGGTCATCATCAATGTTGAACGTTATGCGAACACTTCCTCAGCCTCCGTCCCTGTAGCTCTGGATGAGGCAATCCGGGATGGTCGAATCAAGCGCGGCGATAACCTATTGATGGCCGCTTTTGGAGCTGGCCTTACCGCCGGAGCGATCTGCCTTAAATACTAACCCTCCTTAGGAGATTTCATGCAAGTTACAGTCGTCTTCCCTGGACAAGGAACCCAGTACGTGGGCATGGGAAAAGTCTATGCCCACTTAGCGTTATTCGAGCGGACGAACAGCGCTACGGGCTATGACCTCAAGAAACTCATGCTCGAAGGCCCCGCTGAGGAACTCAAGCTCACTGAGAACACCCAACCAGCGATCGTTGCTCACTCCCTGATGCTCTTCGAGCAACTCACGGAGCTCCTTAGGAACAAAAACATGACCATCGCACGGGTCCTCGGTCATTCCGTTGGCGAGTATGCTGCTCTTGCTGCTGCAGGGGCCCTGACCTTCGAGGAGGCCGTACGCGCCGTTCACTTTCGTGGTAAGTACATGCAAGAGGCGGTTCCGGCCGGAAAAGGCACCATGTACGCGATCCTGAAACAGGACGCGGTCATCATCCGCGAGGCCTGCGCGATGGCCTCGACCGATCACGAGGAAGTTTCTCCCGCCAACTTTAACGAACCTTCTCAGATCGTGATCTCCGGTGACAAAAATGCCTGCCAACGGGCCATTCGTCTGATGGAGGAAAAGTCAGGAGATCGGGTGAAGGCGATCGAACTGCAGGTGTCAGCACCTTTCCACTGCGCTCTTATGAAACCCGCAGAGCTCAAGCTGCGTCCCATCCTCGATGGAATCCGCTTCCGGGCACCAACTACGGCCTACGTCGCGAACGTTGACGCCCAGGAGTATGCCCCGGGAACGGCACCAGAGATTCTCAAAGAGAACCTCCTGAAGCAGGTCTGCGGCTCGGTCTTCTGGACTCAGAGCATACAGGGACTTCCAAACGATACCGTCATCATAGAATGCGGTCCGGGGAAAGTCCTAGCTGGCCTTATCAAAAAAATTAACCCTAACCTGAAGGTCATCTCCCTTGATACGGAGACCGGATTTTCTGAAGTCGAGGCTTTATGATCGCAACTTTCGCTGATTTAAAAAATAAAGTTATTCTCATTACCGGTGCAGGCCGTGGAATCGGAAAGGACATCTCACTTGCGCTATCTGCTCAGGGCGCACATGTCGTCTTTAACTACCGCGGTGATGAGAAGAAGGCGATGGAGCTCAAAGAAGAGCTTGAAACAGCAGGCGGCAGTGCAACCGGCCTTAAGTTTGACGTCACTGACTACGGTGCTATGACGAAGGCAATCGATGAATTTACTAAGACCATTGCCCCAATTTCAGGTCTCGTTAACAACGCTGGAATTTCTAAGGACACTCTCCTCCTCAGGCTCAAGCCCGAAGAAATATCATCGATCATCGACACAAACCTTAAGGGTTCGATGATGGTAACCCAGGCCCTCTCCCGAAACTTTCTTAAAGCAGAAAATGTCTCCATCGTGAACATGAGTTCCGTCGTCGGTCTTATGGGTAACCCCTCTCAAGCGGCTTATGCGGCATCAAAAGCAGGCCTGATCGGTTTTTCGAAATCAGTCGCCAAGGAATTAGCTTCCCGGAATGTACGTTGTAACGTCATCTGTCCCGGCTTCATCCAAACGGATATGACAGAAGCTCTGAATGAGAAGGCCAAGGAGGAATATTCCAAATCCATTCCCCTCGCCCGCTTCGGAAGTACTCAAGAAGTGGCCAATTTAACTTGTTTTCTATTGAGCAGCGCGTCGGGATACATCACTGGTGAGGTGATTAAAATTGACGGCGGATTGTACATTCAATAAATTAGCCGGCATCTCACATTTTGGAGGATATTTTAATGGAATTACAAGAGAAGGTAATTAAGCTCGTTTCTGAAGCTACGAAAATGGACGCGGCCAACATCGGCCTGAATACGAGCTTCGTTGATGATCTTAATCTTGACTCACTTGATATGGTCGAGCTTATGATGAAAATGGAAGACGAGTTCGGCGTTGAGATTCCGGAAGACGAAACTGAGAATCTAAAGTCCATCGGTGACGTTGTGACTTACCTTAAAGCAAAATCTCACTAAATCGACCTTTTAAGGCCACCGAAAGGTGGCCTTCTAGTTTGAGGATCATAAGCTATGAAACTATGTCGTGTAGCAGTCACAGGAATGGGCGCGATCTGTGGATTGGGTAACTCCCTGGACGAAGTTTGGGCCAATGCGCTCGCAGGGAAATCCGGAATCTCGACCCTGGAGAGACAGAACACCGAAGGGTGGCCAGTCACGTTTGGTGGCGAAGTTAAAAACTTTAAGCTCTTACCGGAGCTTATGGAACTTAAAGACCAGGACCGATTCGACCTGTTTAATCATTACGCCCTTCATTCCACGGACGAGGCCCTGAGGCAATCCAAGCTCCTCGAAGCAGGTTACCCTTCAGAGAAGATTGGGATTATTTTCGGAACCGGCCTCGGGGGGTTTCCGCACATAGAGTCTAACCACAAAGTGTTTTTAGAGAAGGGTCCACGCCGTGTGTCTCCGTTCTTTATCCCGTCCGTCATACCTAATATGCCCGAAGGTCTCATTTCAATTAAATGGGGTTTCCGGGGAATTAATTTTGCCATCGCTTCGGCCTGCGCTTCAAGCGCCCACGCACTAGGCCTGGCCGCAACAGAGATCATGCTTGGCCGTCAGGACGCCATGATCACCGGTGGCACAGAGGGTGTCATAACCCCGTTTACAATTGCTGGCTTCGCCTCCATGAAAGCGCTCTCAAAAAGAAACGAAGAGCCGCACCGGGCATCTAGGCCCTACGACGTTGACCGAGACGGCTTCGTCATGGGTGAGGGCGCAGGGATCATCGTGCTTGAGAACTACGAGAAGGCCAAGGCACGGGGTGCCCGGATCATCGCTGAGGTCGTAGGCTTCGGTGGTAGCTCAGACGCCAATCACATCACGGCCCCCCATCCAGAGGGGCTTGGCGCCATGATCTGTATGCAGCAGACTCTCGATATGGCCGGAATCGCCCGCGAGGAAGTCGGCTACATCAACGCCCATGGAACCTCAACTCCTCTTGGAGACCTCGCAGAAACTGGTGCGATCAAAAAAGTCTTCGGTGCTCATGCCTATAAGCTCGCAGTTTCCTCCACAAAATCGATGACGGGCCACCTTCTCGGCGCAGCTGGGGGGCTTGAATCAATCTTTTGTATCAAGGCGCTGGAAACAGGGATGATCCCACCGACCATCAATCTCGAAAAGCAGGACCCAAACTGCGATCTCTACTACGTGCCGAATAAGAGCGAAAAACGGGAAATCCGCTACGCCCTCAACAACTCGTTCGGTTTCGGTGGGACCAACTCCTCTACTCTTTTCAAAAAAGCTGACATCTGATTTTACTAGGTCCTCCACGGAGGGCCTAGTTTTACTGAAGAAGATTGATTCCGAGAAGAAAGGCATTGGCCAGAATGAAGCCGCTTAAGAGGCGCTGATAACTCTCTTCCGAGGCAAACGCGAAGACGCGTTTGCCTAACAGGTAGCGAACCGATAGGGAGATGGCCGCACCGGTGGCCTCGGGTGCACCTAATAACTTGCCACTAACGACCATGAGTACGAGGATCTGGAGCGTGGCCATGAAAGCGTAGTCGAAGCTAACACCCGCCAGGACTTTCGACTTCTCTTTATACAAACTCGAAACCAGAGGAGTGAGAATCGAGCCTCCCATGTTCGAAAGGCCATGAACGAGACCCATGACGGCCAGTGCCGCTGGAAGGTTAGACTTCATCGACGCTTGGAGCCCAGAGCGCAAGCGGGTAGAGGTCCGAAGCACGAAAGCAATGACGAGCATGATTGTGACGAAGAAACGAATCTCCCATTTAATGTCAAATTTGGTTGAGGCAATCATTCCAAGGACCAGAGCAGGTAGACAAATAAGAAAGAACCGCTGACGGTACCCGCCGTTAAGTCGTTCCTTTCTATGATCCGCGACCTGGCTCCAGCTCAGGGCCGCAGAGGCAGGGAGTAAGGAAAAGAGCGCTTGGGTGTAATCGTGTCCCAGAAGTAAAAGCAGCGGAGTCCCAAAGAGCAAAAGACCCACTCCAAAGAGCGACTGCACGATAGAAAGAAGGAGGATAAGAAGGTATATTTCCATGACTGTATGCACAATACCCCAATACCCCTTTTCTAATCAAGCTCTTAGGAAAGAGTTACCATTTCATAAAAGTCCTTGAAATCAATAGGCACCCCCTCCCATTTTTCATAAAATGGGACCATCCAGGAGCATCCCCATGATGAAACATATCGAATCCGTCGATCCAGAAGTCGCCTCTTTTATAAAGCAAGAACAGAACCGACAAGAACTTGGCCTAGAGCTCATCGCTAGTGAGAACTACTGCTCTCCTGCGGTGATGGAGGCCCAAGGGTCTTGTCTCACGAATAAGTACGCCGAAGGCTATCCCAAGAAGCGCTATTACAATGGCTGTGAGTTCGTCGACGAGATCGAGACACTGGCCATCGAACGCCTAAAAAAAATATTCAATGCTGGGTTCGCCAACGTTCAGCCGCACTCAGGTTCCCAGGCGAATATGGCCGTCTACCTCGCCACCATGAACCCGGGAGATACGTTCCTTGGGATGGACCTAGCGCAAGGGGGACACCTCACCCACGGTTCTCCGGTGAACTTCTCAGGCAAACTCTTCAAAGCACTCCACTACGGCCTTGATCCCAAGACCGAAACCATCGACTACAACCGTCTTGAAGAAATTGCCCGCAAAGAGCGCCCACGGATGATCATCGCAGGTGCATCGGCTTACCCGCGGATCATCGACTTTGAAAAATTCTCTGCCATCGCCAAGTCAATCGATGCCATCTTCATGGTGGACATGGCCCACATCGCTGGACTCATTGCTGCTGGAGTACATCCGACACCCATGGGACTAGCAGATGTCGTGACCTCAACCACTCACAAGACTCTCAGGGGCCCACGTGGTGGTATCATTCTCACCAATAGTGAAGAGCTTGGTAAAAAGTTCAACTCGTTGATCTTCCCTGGCATCCAGGGAGGTCCTCTCGAGCACGTGATCGCAGGTAAGGCGGTAGCCTTCAAGGAGGCCCTGGCCCCTGAATTCCGGACTTACCAAGAGCAGGTCGTTCGGAACGCAAAGATCCTAGCAAGTACACTGATGGAGCATGGTATCGGTCTCGTCTCAGGTGGCACTGACAATCACCTTCTCCTGGTTAAGACTGACTCGGTCAATATGTCTGGGAAAGAAGCGGGCGAAGTCCTCGAGCGCGTAGACATTACCTGTAACAAGAACATGGTCCCGAATGATAAGCGCTCTCCATTTGTCACCTCCGGCATCCGCCTCGGAACACCGGCAGTTACCACCCGCGGCTTCCGTGAAGACGAAACTAAGCTGATGGCCGAACTGATTGTTCGCGCCCTAAGGAACCATCAGAATGAAGGTATCCTCCGTGAAGTAAAAGGCGCAGTCCACGAGCTGTGCCGGAAATTTCCGGTCTACAAATAAGGTGCAATCGATGAAATACCTCGTACTCCTGGCACTACTCACCTCTTGCAGTTCCATGACCAAAGAAAAGGTCGGCCACTCCACCGAATCGGCCGGGGAAAGCGACGCCAAGCCGGTGAGCCCGTATACGGTTCAGCCTTGCTACTGCATGAAGATCTTTAGGCCTGTCTGCGCTAGCGGTCAAAATTTTGGAAACTCCTGCGAAGCTGAGTGCCATGGCCACAAAACCTGGGCCGAGGGACAATGCGGAAAAACACAGCGATAACCGAGGGTTAAATTCTTGAGGAGAGGAGACTGGCACCTCTCCTTGGGAATGCCAAAAATCGGCCATTTAGCTTCCTATCTTGACAGCGAAGTGCTAAAACAGTGAGGGTTAACCACTAGATATAGTATAGGTCTGCATTATGAAATGTCCCTATTGTTCGGCCCCGGATACAAAAGTTTTGGATTCCAGAAATCTCGAAGAAGGCTGCGTCATAAGACGGCGTCGAAAATGCGAGAGCTGCCAGAAACGCTTCACCACTTTTGAAACAGTCGAATTGGCCATGCCGATGGTCATCAAGCGCGATGGCCGGCGTGAACCTTATCAGCAAGATAAGATTCTTAAGGGAATTGAAAAAGCCGTTGAAAAAAGACCGATCTCAGCCGTTCAGATCGAGCGTGTCATAAGTAACATCGAAAAGGCCATTTTGGATATTTCCGACAAGGAGATCCAGAGTAAGGAAATTGGTAACCTCGTGATGATGTACCTGCGCCACCTCGATCCCGTCGCCTACATCCGCTTCGCTGCCGTTTACCGCAAGTTCCAGGACGTTGACGAGTTCGTTAACGAACTTAAGCATGATGAGTATAACCAGTACAAAATAATCCCCTTACAACCCAAGGATGATAGCCGTGAGCACTAAGCGCGAGGCCCGTGAGTTCTGCCTCCAATTCCTTTACCACTTTCAGCTTCCAGCGTTTTCCGAGCAAAAGAAGACCCTGGAAACAACTGAGATCTTTCAGCGCGTCCAAGAGTTTAAACAAACTCTTGCCATAGAACTAGACTCCGAAGCTCAGGCCTACGTGGCAACGATGGTCAAGGGTATCCTTAAGCACCACCAGGACCTCGAGGCGATCATCGTTAAGTACCTCAAGAACTGGAAACTCTCCCGAATTTCAAAGATTGAACACACTATCTTCATCATGGCGATCTATGAGCTAAAGTTTCATCCAGAAGTTCCAGGGAAAATTGTCATCAATGAAGCTATTGAACTTGGTAAGAAATATTCGACGAAAGAGTCCGGTGCTTTTTTGAACGGCATCCTGGACAACGTTTTCAAGCAAGAACTCAACCGCAATGAATAACGTTGCGGCCTATGTGACTCCCCTCACCTGCGGGGTCATCTGGCTCATCAAGGGCGAGATGAGCACCGAGGCCCCGGTCTATAGAGAGCTAGATTACCTCCTAGATGGTCTACTCACCGCCAACCTCAAAGCCTCGGCGAATTTCGGAAGTCATGTTGTCGTTGGCAGTAGCTTCGCCGGGCCACTTTACGTCATGATACTTAGAGAGCTACGAGCACAAGAAATCGAAAGCTACGTAGCACTTCTAAAAAAAGAGCTGGGCCCAGAGAAGGAAATTCTGGTCCTCGACGACGCAGACAACTTTGCAAAGCTACGAGTCGAACTAGGCCCTCTCGCGGCGCACCTCAGACTTCTTCAGTAATACCCCATTTGATTGTCCACTCATTTCCCTGCGCAAGGCGAAACCACTGTCATCAATGGAGCTTACCTTCAATATAGGCCGGCACATGGGTTGCTTAAAGTGAATGCAATAATGTTTGTGCAAGTAAGCACTTTCAAAAAAAAGGAGTCATCATGAAGCATAACAAGATCTGGAAGCCTCTCGCCCTGGGAACTTGTGTTATCGCGGCGGTATCATGCGGAAGTAACGACGACGACGACTCAAGTAAGCCTCGGCAGCAAGAGCAGCCCCAGCAGGAGGAGCAGCGTGATCAGGGGATTTATAAAATTACATTTAAGACTCTGAACCCTGCCGTCGTGGGTAACACCTCTACTGGAATAGGGACAATCACTGTCACCGACCAGAGCTTCAAGTTTAAGTTGGGTATGGCAGGAACTCCCACTCAAATGACTCATCTCCAGCATATCCACGCCGCTGCAGAATGTCCGACGGCCGCCCAGGATGTAAATGGTGATGGCTTCATCGACGTACTCGAAGGAATCCCTTCATATGGAGCGATCCTGATACCGCTAGATGGAAACCTGAATTCCCAAGCCGAAGGTGGAATGTATGGGCCTCGCTCAAATGATCTAGGGCTTTATAGCTATACTCGAGAAGCGGGCCTGCCGCTCATGCTCACCGACCTTCAGGCAGAAGACACAAACCCAGATGATCCGATCGTAAAGCTCCCTGAAGGAGAACTCCTAAATCTTGAAGGACGGACTGTGATTATTCATGGAGTACCTAAGTCAGCAAATCTTCCTGGAACTATCGGAACGCTTGAAGGGCTAGCACCGGAAGATACGCTTCCGATTGCGTGCGGTACTATCACAAGAGTACAGGAAGATGTAACGCTCCCTGGTACTACAGACAATAGAACGAATCCAGCAGTAGAATAACTAGCGGATGATTTAGGTAAGGGCCCCTTTAAAAGGGGCCCTCCTTCATTAGAGAGATATCACCTTGGCCTGTCGGAAGTCATGGTCACGCATAGATTTTTCGAAGATGCTTCCTAGGCGATCCACGACATAAAGACGACCGGCCTGATCAATGAAGTAGTTAGAGCCGAAGCGGTGGACAGTCGTGAGTCGGAGTGAGACCGGCAGTGCGGGAAGAACGAGCTTGCCGCTTTCCGCGACGGTGTAGAGAAGACCAGCAGAGTCCATGAAGTAATTCCCACCACGGCGCCTAAGAATACCAACCCGAGAAGAGGTATCCAGGTTGACGGATCCGTCATATGCAACGGTGTATAAAGCTCCACGATTCGTCATAAAATAAGTACCACCGAATGCAACAATCTCCCCCGCCTTGAATTCGAGTTCTGACTTACGGATCACTCCATCACTCGTCACAACGTAGAGGTCTAGGGCCGTGACCTCAAGACTATGGGCAACGGTAAAGAACGTCCCTCCGAAGTTAGCTGCGCCCCGGAAAGCTTCATTTTCTGTGATCTTGAGGGTTCCCTTGCGATCGATGGCGTGGGCAACGCCCTCCGAGGAGAGGAAGTAATTGAGGCCTTTCCCGAGGATCTTCTCCGGAATAATCTCATACTTACGGAAGAGAAGACCCGTTTCATCTACAGTGGCGAGGACAGTTCCATCCTCGACGAAGAACTGGCCCCCCTTGAGAGTGACTTTCTGTGGATACGCGAAGTGACCGAAATCGTAAGTTAAACCGGTCGTGTCAGTAGTCACAACGATTCCGTTTTCCATGATGATGTAGGACTGGGAACTGGCGGCGAAGGACAGCGTAGCAATTAAGACAGCAACAATAGACTTCATAGGTGCATCTCCTTTGAGGATAATTAAGCAAGACGCACTATACTTGTTGATTGAGCTGTTTCATACGCAACGGAGTGAAATTGAATTGGCAGAGACAAGGGAGCGAATGATCGTATGCTCCCTTAAGACGGGAGCATACGAATGCTGGGCATCACTTGAGCAAGGCAAAGAATTAACGGTTAAAAAGTATCCGCGCTCCGCGCAGGTCGTGGGTTGAGCTACGTTCGAAGATTTTTCCGGTTTGATCCACAGTAAAGATTCGTCCCTCGGCATCGATCATAAAATTGGCCCCAAAACGCTGAAGACCCGCGACCCTGAGATTTACCGGTAACACTGGGAGCGCTAAAATGCCCTCTTCAGAGACGGTATGGAGAAGATTGTTCGAATCGACAAAAAAGTTTCCACCGGCCTTCGCGACTGAGCCTACTCTTACCTCTGGTTTGGCAAAGACAAAACCATCTTTGGAGACAGTATAAGTAAGACCTGCTCGGGTCTGAAAGTATGTTCCGGCAGCGACTGTTATCTCGGCAGGATTAAGCCCAGGAATCACCATCTTAAAGTAATTGCCTTTTTGGTTAACAGTATAGAGTTCAACCGTTGGCTTACGGTCATCTGGCTTAACTAGAAAATAGTTTCCGCCAAATGCAATCGCCTTGCGGAAAATCTTGTCATCTTTATCATACTCGTAAGAAAAACCGAGATTATCAATCGCCAGGAGATGGTTATCACCATCGATCAGGTAATTGAGACCTTTACCCTTCACTTTGTCGATCTTGGTATTTGGCTTCTCAAAGAGAAAACCGTTCTCGTTGATCGTCGATAGCTTTTTGTCTTCAATGAAGTAGTTACCTCCAGTCGTAGTCACCTTGTAATGAAGGTGGAAGTGACCGAAGTCGTACACGAAGCCCTTTTTATCTGTCGTCAACGTCACTCCGCTCTGAAGAACAAGAAAGCTCTGAGCAAAAGAGCTAACGGAGGCGAGGAGAATACTGACGGTAATAAAGGATTTCATGGGAGAGACTCCTTGAAGATAAGTATGCGCATCATACTCTCCAAGGCCGTTTCGCGCTAGAAGTCATAAAATATTTACAAGAGCTGTAAATAACTAGAAGTAGAAGGGCCTTTAGGGGCCCTTCTTAATGAGGATAGTTAGTACTTGCAAAGCTCCCGTGCGGCGGCAGCAATCTTATTTGTATCCGGAAGTGTCGCACGCTCTAAAATACGGTTAAAACCAACCGGGGTGAAGGTCGAACCGACACGGCGAACGGGAGCATCAAGGTGCTCGAAGGCACGGTCGTTGATCACGCCCACAAGCTCGCCGCCAAAGCCAGCGAAGACTTTATCCTCGTGGACAACAAGTGCACGGTGAGTTTTCTTCACTGTTGCTACAATGGCATCGTAGTCCAGCGGATTAAGGGAGCGTAGGTCGAGGACTTCGACCTCAAGGCCTTCTTTAGCTAGGATCTCGGCCGCCTCGAGTGAGAAATGGACCGTATTCCCGTAGGTGATGATGGAGAGATCTCGGCCTTCCCGGCGCAAGCGTGCCTTACCAAACGGAACTTCAAAGTCTTCCGGTACTGGCGTCATCGCGTACTTAGCATTGTAGAGTGCTTTCGGTTCGAGATAAACAGTGCAACCACGGGAGCGCATCGACGTTCGGAGGAGACCAGCGGCATCGTCGGCAAAAGCAGGAACAACCACACGGATACCAGGCAACGTAGTCAACGTTCCTTCTAAATTCTGAGAGTGGTACAGACCGCCCCCGATGTAGCCACCCGAGGCCAGGCGGATCGTGATATTAGGTGAGAAAGCGCCATTACTGCGCCAATAGTCGTGAGACGTTTCAACCATTTGCTCCATAGCAGGCCAGAAGTAGTCTGCGAATTCAGCGCCCTCAACTACGATGCGAAGCTTGTCGTCAAAACGAGACATCCCATTGGCGGTCCCAAGAATGTAATCTTCGGCGATAGGGCCATTGAACACCCGTTCCTTCCCGAACTCCTGCTGCATCCCTTTTGTAACGTTAAAGATTCCGCCCTTCTCTTTGTTCGCTACGTCCTGCCCCCAGATAAAAGTATCAGGGTTATGTCTGAACTCGGCCTTAAGCGTTCCATTGATCGCATCAATGAACTTCTTCGGCTCGGTTGTTTCGTGATGAATTCCATCCAGGTATTTTTGCGGTTGGTGAGACTCCGGAACAACGAAATCAAAGATAGACTCTGGCGTTGGATTCGGTGCCTTGACTGCCTTGGAATGGGCCTCTAGAAGAATGGCCTTCGCCTCTTCTTCCAACTTCACGATTTCTTTCTCTGAGAAGATCTTGGCCTTCACAAGGTCATTTTTAAAGCTTGGAAGCGGATCCTGGGCCTTCGCAGCAGCACGCTCCGCTTCGTCGCGGTACCATTCATGGTTGTCAGAGTTAGAGTGGTTACCGATCCGAACGCAATCTGCGTGAACGATCACTGGCTCGTGGTGCTTGAGTGCGTGCTCCCGAGCGGTGATCATGGCGTTCATGGAGTCGAAAACATCTTTGCCGTCGCACTTAATAATCTTTAAATTCTTAAAACCGGAGAAGTTGTCGGCGACCTGCTCATTGGCGGTCTGGTCGGACTTCGGCACGGAAATCCCGTAGCCGTTATCCTGGAACACGAAGACACAAGGAAGGAGCTCACGATCAGCGCCTGTGATCGCCTCATAACAGTAGCCCTCGGAGACGGAGGACTCCCCTTGAGATGAGATCGCGACACCTTTATGCTTATAGGTCTTCATGCCACGAGCGACACCGACAGCATGGAGGATATGATTTCCGGTGCACGACGAGACGTTGTGGATGTTCCATTCTGGCTTCGCAAAATGGTTAGACATATGACGACCGCCAGAGGCCAGGTCGGTTGCCTTGGAGATGCCGTTTAAGATCAGTTCCTCGGCCGACAAACCCGCCGAAAGAGCAGTCAGCATGTCCCGGTAGTAGGGAAAGAGATGGTCAGTATGGCGGTCAAAGACCTGGCCTATCGCAAGCTGGATCGCATCGTGGCCCGCGTAGGGAGCATGGTAGGACCATCCGAGGGCCTGCTTAAGGTAATTAGGAGCGCGCTCGTCGATCATCCGACCAAGGATCATAAGGTGGAGCCACCGAGTCAAAATTTGCTTGTCCGTTTTTTTAATATCATGATGTTTCACGATCTTGATCGTCGTCATAATGAGCTCCATGTACATGAACGTGTATAAAAAAATTTGAGTATGGGAAGGTAACATGAGCAAGAAGGATCAGGCAAACAGAAGGGCCTTGAATTAACTCGCGACAGAGGGGCGGTGGGCGCCAGTGACGCGACACGTTATCTGCATTTTTAAGACTAGGCTCTCCCATGCATGACAGAGGCAGTCGGGTTTATTTTCCCTAAGAGCTTTCTCTTGATTAACATCAAGGCTTCGTCATAAACTGGCGAAAACTCGTTATATTATTTTTTTCATTACGGAGCGAACATGGCAAAGACAGTGGCCGACGGTTTCTTCAATGATCCCCGCCTTACGCAGGCAAAAAAACTCATAACCGAAGCCCTCGGAGAGCACTCATCGAAGATTACTGGTGTGCGTGCTGCCGACCCCGAACTGAAAGAATCATATCAAGCGCTCTTAAAAAAAGTCGCCGATTACCGCGGTGGTGCACTTTTCTATAACTATCTTGGCTCAGGTATAGGTAACGGCCCTCTGGTCGAACTCGCTGACGGATCGGTGAAGTATGACTTCATCACTGGGATCGGTGTGCACTACATGGGTCACTCGCACCCAGGAGTCATTGAGGCGCAGCTCAAAGGCGCGGTCTCAAACACCGTTATGAACGGACATCTTCAGCAGAACACTGACACAGCTGCCCTCCTGGAGCTGATATCCCGCGAGGCTTGTAAATACGGCGCCGGGGTGAAGAACGTTTTCATCTCCACTTCAGGAGCAATGGCAAACGAGAACGCTTTTAAAATCATCTTTCAAAAGCGCTTTCCGGCCAACCGCTTTTTCGCCTTCGAAAAGTGCTTCGCTGGGCGGACTCTCGGTATGGCATGGGTCACAGATAAAGCGGCTTACCGCCAAGGTCTCCCGAAGACCCTCGATGTGGACTACATTCCCTTTTATTGCGAGGCTGACCACCAGGGCTCAATTGACGCCGCTGTCTATGCTATGAAAAAGCAGATCACGCGCTTCCCAGGTATGCATGCCGGCTTCGTCATGGAAGTCATTCAGGGCGAGAATGGTAGTTGGGTCGGGAACACTGAATATTTCGAAGCGCTGATCAAGGTCTGTAGAGAAAATAACATCTCCGTCTTCATCGACGAGGTCCAGAGTTTTGCCCGGACGACCGAGCTCTTCGCATTCCAGCACTTCAAGCTCGACAAGCACGCCGACGTCGTCGCAATCGGGAAGAACTCCCAGGTCTGCGCTACACTCTTTACCGATGATCACAAGCCTAAGCCAGGCCTTATGTCCCAGACATTCACCGGTTCTGCGGCACAGATCGCCGCGGCTTACTATGTTATCGATGCCATCGTAACCGGCGGTTACCTAGGTGTTGACGGCAAGATCGAGAGGTTACACAAGCGATTCAAAATGAACCTGGAACGGATTTCAAAAAAGTACCCGGATAAGCTCAAGGGCCCTTACGGTATTGGTGCTATGGTGGCCATGAGCGTATTCAACGGAGACGAGCCGAAGTCTAAGGCCTTCACGTTGAAGCTCTTTGAGAACGGAGTCCTGTCTTTCATGGCCGGAGGTCATCCGACAACCCGCGTGCGCTTTCTGATGCCTGTGATGGCGACGGAAGAGCGGCACATCGACGAGGTCTGCGAGATCATTGAGAGAACTCTGAGCGAGATGGACTAACCCGATGTTCATCATCCGTCCGATTGAGACGAAAGACCTCGACGGTTTGATGGAGCTTCTGGAGAAATCAGGTCATGGTTTGACCTCGCTTCCCAAAGATCCGGAGGTTCTTAAAAAGCGGATACGGATATCGGAGAGAAGCTTTCTTCATCGAGAAGACGGGCCAGGTGGAGAGGATTACCTCTTTGTCATGGAGGAGCTCTTCACAGGTAGACTCGTCGGAGTGTGTGCCATTATCTCAAAGATCGGTGGCTTTGAACCCTATTACTTCTACCGGGTCGAAAAGACCCAGCACGAGTCGAAGGCGATCCACGTGAAAAACGAGGTCACATCGCTTCATTTTCACTTCATTCACAATGGCCCGGCGGAGATCTGTTCTCTTTACCTCCACCCGGATTACCGTAACTCTCAGAACGGTCGCTTCCTCTCTCTCTCCCGCTTCCTCTTTATCGCTGAAAATCGCCGCTATTTCGAGGACCAGGTGGTTGCTGAGCTGCGCGGAATGGTAAATGATTCGGGTCATTCGCCGTTTTGGGATGCGGTGGGGAAGAATTTCTTCAAGATCGACTTCCCGACCGCGGACTACCTTTATGTTAAGAACAAGCGCTTCATTGAAGAGCTCCTTCCGAAGTACCCGATTGTTACGAATCTTCTCCCAGAGGACGCCCAATTTGTAGTCGGGAAGGTCCATCAAAATACAGAACCTGCGAAGCGGATTCTCGAGCAAGAGGGTTTTCGTTTCTCGGGTTTAGTAGGTATCTTTGAACCAGGGCCTGTCCTCATCGCCGACGTTGATAACATCCGTGCCATCCGAGAAAGCATTATCGGTGAGATTAGAGAGATCGCAGACAAAGGTATGAAGTCCGAAATCTTTATCATATCCCGCACCAACGATAATTTTCGTGCCGCCCTAGGCGGCGTCGTCAAGCTTAAAACCGGGGGCTATAGAATTTCAGGAGTCACAGCGGCGGCCCTCAAGCTAAGGGTTGGCGACAAGATCCGCTTCGTTTCCTTCCGACCCAAGGTGCCTGCGCGCAAGGCCGCGAAGAAGAAATAGCCCGAGCGTGTATTTAAGCCTTGATAAATTCCCCTGATCCTTGATCAAATAGGCTAACCAAACCAAACATGACGTTTTAACAAAGGTTAAACTATGAAGGCACTTCTGGCCCTTGCCCTCACTCTAGGATCTCTATCTGTCCTGGCCGAGAGCAAGATAACACTTTCTATAAGCTTGAGTCCTGCAGGGTCATTTCAGGCCGTGAGCCAGAAGTTAAAAGGGAACGTTATCAAGACAGGTGAGAGCTTCAGCGCCGATAAAATCACCGTCAGCATTGAATCTCTCAAGACCGGCATCGATCTGCGAGATGAGCATACTTGGAAGCATATGAATTCCACCAAGCACCCTAAGGCGACGCTTTCTGACGTTAAAGGTTTAAACGGAAAGGCCACTGGAACCCTAGAGGTCAACGGGATCAAGCAGCCCGTCGGTATCGAGTACAAGATCGCCGGCCCCAACATTGTAGCGAAGTTCACCGTTAAGGCCTCAGAGTTCGGTCTTAAAAAGGTTGAGTACCTCGGCGTCGGCGTGAGTGATTCGATCGCTGCGGAAGCCATCCTTCCTTACGTCGCAAGATAATTGTCGATGCGCAGAACTGCCCTCACCCTCTCTATTCTGCTACTCTTCGCCAGTTGCCAAGACTACAATACTAATTCATTTGACCGCGACAAGTATGGAGCTACTGAGCTTACCGGAGGCACAAATTTTCGCGCCTCATACGATATCCTCCAGGACCGCTGTATGAACTGCCACCGGCACGCACAATGGTCTGCGTATACGGATAAGAACGATTGGGTTACCAACGAAAACCTCGTCGTCCCGGGAGATCCCAACGGCTCGCAACTGATTTTCCGGATTATCAACCACGGGAGTGCCAGCTCTAATATGCCCCAAGGTGGAAGTGCCCTACCAACCGCTGAGTATAGTAAGCTCGTCGAGTGGGTAAGCGACTTTGACTCATGAAGCGCTTCATTCTGGTGCTCGCTTTTTTATTCAGCAACGCTACCTGGAGCTACACTCAGTTCATTGGACACGGCTACACCTCCTGCCTTAACTGCCACTATAACCCCTCCGGTGGTGGCCCCCTGAATGATTACGGCCGAGTGGTCTCCGCAACGCTCATCTCCTCTGGGAAGCTCTATCCAAAAGTCTGGAACGAGGAGCAAGTCGCTGGGTCCTCAGGCTTTCTTTTCCGGAATCCGACCCAGAACTGGTTTCGAACTCAGGTCAATTACCGTGGCTTTCAATTAGTGCAAAATCCCGGATCGACTCGCAGTGAACAAAAGCGCTGGATCAATATGCAGGCCGACGCAAGAGCGATCGTGAAGTTCGGTGAGAATGACCGTTTTGTCGGCGTGGCCAATTTTGGTTATTCTCCAGTACCAGAGAACTTAAAAGGCGAAGAACCAGAGTGGCGCAGCCGGGAACACTATCTTGGGTACCGGATTAATCCCAAGGTCGGTGTCTACGCAGGTCTCATGGACAAGGTTTTTGGGGTCAAAGTCATAGAACATATCGCCTTTTCCCGCCAGGCACCGGAGGTCATGCAGAATGACCAAACCCACGGCGTTCTCCTCCACTACCTTGGGGAGAGCTGGGAAGCTTTCGGTCACGGCTTTGCCGGAAACCTAACTCAGGACGACGATCTTCGGATGAAAGGTGGAAGTGTCATGGTCGAGCGGACGGCCTTCGACGTGCATCGTGTGGGCGCCTCAGTGATGTCGAGTCGAAACCAATATCAAGAACTCTTATCATACTCAACTCATGCGAGGCTCAACCTGAAGGAAGGGTCGGCCGTCCTCGCCGAGGTGGGCCAGGTCCAACGCAAGACCGAGAATGGCTCTGACGATCGTACCATGCGCTACGGTCTTCTCCAGACGTACCTTCGTCCCACCCGAGGCCTCTATTTCCTGTCAAACATTGAGTACTTCAAACGCAACATCACAGAGTCCGATTATACCGTCCGCTGGGGGCCAGGGGTTCAGCTCTTTCCGGCCCAGCGCTTAGAGCTTCGCTTCGACGCCTATAACACAAGGAGCTTCTCACCAGATACCTCGAGCAAAGACTCGTGGATGTACCTGTTGCAGACGCACATATGGCTATGAAGCTCATTTTCCTGATTGCACTTTTTCTCTGGTCCGGTGTTCACGCCAGCGAAGTGACCCAAGCCTTCAAGGCGCGAGACTTCCATCAGGTCGAAGAGCTTTACAAACGCAACCCCGATCAGAGCTACTCGCCTAAGGAACTCGTCTATATTTCCTTTTCCCTTCGGAAACTCGGCCTCTATCGCCAGGACATCGAGCTCAGCATCCGTCTCATTGAGGAAAAGTACAGCACGTTCCATACACAACTTCTCAGTGAAGTTGCCCGAGGAGAAACGATTGACGGGGAAGCGTACCCTGAGGCACTCAAGGTCCTCTACTGGAACCTGATGAAGGACTATGGTCGAATCATCCAAAGCTACGAGAAGCAGTCAAAACTCCTCGATACAGATCATAAACACTACCTCATTTTTAGTAAGTTCTTAAGCGAGCTGGAATTCCGAGAAGGAAAGGTCGACCGATTCAACGACCGAATCCTGTCGCACTTGAGGCGCCTCGAGGACACTGTCTATCGGTTCAGCCGTTCTCTATCTTTTCAGTACGTGAGCTGGCAGACCGAGGCCACTCTGGCAGGCCCGGCCAAGGACACAGGACTGGTCATCACCAACAGCGGTGTGTGTGCCGGCGGAGAGGCAGGATGGGAAAACGCATTCTTCCACTTCTACGTCGACGGCTGTGTCATCGCAGGCTCAGGTGGAGTGTCGGCCGACGCCAGTTCTCCGGTCACTTACCAGCAAAGCAGTGTACCGGCCTATGGCGCCAAAATTGGCCCGGGTGCCTCAATGATTGTATCATCCTCTGGCTCACGCATTGGTGTGCGTCTGCCGATCATATACACCTACCAGACTCTGCAGGATCCAAAGTCTGATAACTACAGCATCGAGCAAAATGATTCCCTCGCCTACATCGCCTCGCTTTACTCGCGTTGGCAGTTCAAGACCTGGTACTTCCAAACAGAATTTGGAAAGTACATCCAGGCCGAACAGACGTACTGGGGACTCGGGCTCGGAAAGAATTTTTGATGACGACAAAAGAACGTTCGCTTAAAGGCCTTCTCATTAATCCCCCCTTCCAGCTCAAACTTATGAGCTACTTCGCTGGTCTCTTCGTCCTGACGACAGCTTCGCTCTACTCCACCACCTTCCTATTCTTCTGGAATCTGAAGCAAAAAGGTCTAGCGGTCGGAATTCCGGAGGGACACGTTTTTTATCAATTCCTGCAAAACCAGAAGCATGACCTGGATTTCCTCTTCATCGGACTTGCAGCGGTCAATCTGGTACTTCTTCTCGCTGTTGGGCTTCTCCTTTCTCACCGGATCGCAGGACCCATCCACCGGTTGAAGCTCTACCTGAAAGACCCCGATCCGGTAGGGCCTATGAAACTGCGAGACGGCGATTTCTTTAAAGAGCTTGCCCCCTTGGCAGAAGAAGTTAAGCGCAAGGATAGGTCTTGAGAGCGGCGGGGCTTATTCTGGTGCTGATTCTCTCGAGCTGCCAGAAGCGAACACCCTCCGATGAGTACGTCCTCATTGAGTTTGCTGCTCGCCTAGAAGAAGACTACTCGAGACTCTCACTGGAGTCCGGTAGCGGTGACAAAACCAATCAAAAAAAATCACATCCAGACAAATAGTTTCGGACTATTGACCCCGGCTCGTGCTCTCGAAAATCTTGTCCGCAGAAGCGGCTACGAAGCCATGATAGAGTTCTCCCGACGGTAGTGGGTAGCGCTTTGCGAACTCATAATAGCAGGCAGGGATCGTAAGGCGTCCATCCACCAGGGAAACCTCAAAGTTATTGGCAAGAGTCGACGACTGCTCGAGATAGACATCTCTAGAGCCCTTGACTTCGCCACCACTGGAATTAAGCTTAACCCCTCTGGCCTTTAAAAATTCGTTTAAGACAAGAATATCTGAATATTTCTTGAGCCTATTAATGAAGACCGTAAAGTGGTTCGGCTGGTAGCCGAAAGCGGCAACCCAGGCAGCATAGTCGCTTTCTTCATGAAGTTCCTGGTAAGTCGAAGTCGTGAGATTCCAGGGTCTCCCGATTGAGGAGAAGTCAAACCGTTGCTCAAGCTCCGCTGGCATCTGATCAATTAAACTCGACACCGTTGCCCTAAGCGTTGAGGACAGCTCTTCGAGCTTTAACTCGGAAATAAAGATCTTGGGAAGGGCCCGGTCGCTATGCTCATAGTGCTTGGCGTAGAGCTTCTTCTCAGGAAAATGGTAATCCGATTTGTAAACATATCCCGCCTTCAGGAAAGGCTTGGCCAAAACATCTACCCCTACACGGGGATGACGGAAGGTTCTCAGTGCGATGTGATCGTTCTGAATTGTCTCCCCTTCAGAAACGAGGAGGTCATGAATTTTCTTCGCGAGAGGATTGATCACAATGTAGTCGGCCCACATTTTATCAAGGAGGGCCGGCAGCTTATTTACAGTCATAGATATCTCCTAAAAATATAATATTATTCTAACAGAGTTATGAGCGGGATCAAATGATACAAGTCATTAACTCTCCGTATTATAGTGGGATAATCACCAGAAACAGGTTAGGATAGCTCAAGTTTTAAGAGAAGGAATTCCCCATGCAAATGCAACTCAAAGGCGACTATTTTAACGGACGCTTTCACCTTCCTAACCTCGCCGGGGCGCAGGAAAAGATACTAAAGTACTCTCCTGCGGATCTCTCACTGGTCCTGTGGGAGGCGGGAGTGTTCTACGACCATATTGACCTTGTCGTGGAATCTGCCCAGAAGGGGTATGAGGTCTGGCGCAAGCTCTCCTTCGCTGAACGCATAGGCTACCTCAAGAAGTACCAAGAGGTCGTCCGGGCCCGCAAGGACGAGATCGCCCTGGCCCTTGCCCTTGAGGTAGGAAAGCCCCTTTGGGAAGCAAAGACCGAAGCCGCGGCCCTCGACTCGAAAGTTTCCGTAACGATCACCGATTCCTATGAACGAATCAAGCAGGAGACGATTAAAGAAGTGATGCCAAAAATCGATGGCCACGTCGTTTACAGGCCACTAGGTCCCTCCTTCGTGATCGGGCCATTTAACTTCCCTTGCCATCTCGCCAATGGACAGATCCTTGCGGCCCTGCTAGCGGGCAACTCGATTATCTTTAAGCCATCGGAGAAGACTATCTACTCAGCCCAGCTCATGGTGGAGTGCCTCCACGAGGCCGGCTTCCCTGAGGGAGTCATTAACTTCATCAATGGAACCGGCCATACGGCTTCGAAGCTCACGTCAGACAAACGCATCAAGGGTGTCTTCTTTACCGGCTCTAGGGCCGTGGGCCTGCGCATTCTCGAAAACACTTACCGGGATCTCGACAAGCTCGTGGCCCTAGAGCTCGGGGGCAAGAACTCAACGATCATCCACCATGACACGAATATGTCCCACGCACTACCAGAGCTCCTCAGGTCGTGCTTTCTCACCACCGGCCAGCGGTGCACTTCCACTTCCATGATCCTGGTCCATCGAAAAATAGAACAGGAGTTTATCGCTCAGTTCAAAGCGATAACGGAGCGAATCCGTGTCGGACACCCGACATCCAAGCCAGATCCGTTTATGGGACCGCTGATCGACGCCCAAGCAGAAAAGCTTTACTTCGACTTCTGCCGCGCCGGCAAGCAAGAGGGCGCCGAAGAAATCGTGGCGCCACGAAAACTAGACATCGGTGTCGAGGGGTATTATGTCTCTCCGTCGATCCACTACGCTAAAAGGCCAGACCTCTCCGGGAAGTTTATCCAAGAGGAGATCTTCGGCCCCAACTGCTTCTTCATTCCCTACGACGACATTGAAGAAGCAATTGCTGTTACTAACTCTACTCCTTACGGCCTTGCGGCATCAGTCTTTACCCGGAGCACAGACGTTTACCAGATTTGTCTCAGGGACATAGAAGCAGGCCTTGTGAATCTCAACCGATCCACCGTCGGGGCCACGGCCCGGCTTCCATTTGGAGGCCTTAAGCACTCGGGCAACCATCGACCTGCCGCAGTTTCGATGATCGATCACTGTGTCGGAATCGTCGCGTCCCTCGAGACTCTCGACGACACGAGTTCGAAGCTCGAAGATGTCGTGGGGTTGAAAGAATAAGGCAATGACCAATACTGAAGAGCACCTAGCAACACTCCGGCGCGAGCGCTGGTGGGTTGTGATCCTAGCAGCGATTCAAGTCGCCCACATCCTCGATTTCGTCATCATGATGCCGCTGGGGCCAACCTTTATGCGGGTTTTCAAAATTTCGCCAGTTGAGTTCTCGACACTCGTCTCGGCCTACACATTCAGCGCCGGGATCGTCGGATTTTTCGGGGCGCTCTACGCAGATCACTTTGACCGAAAAAAATTCCTCCTCTTTAACTTTACAGGTTTTATCATCGGCACTTTGATGTGCGCCCTGGCACCGGGCTTCGGTGCCCTGCTCGTTGCTCGGATCATTGCAGGCGCCTTCGGAGGAGTTCTAAACGCTACAGTTCTCTCCCTCGTCTCGGACCTGATTCCCTTTGAGCGTCGTGGGAACGCCATGGGGGCCGTCATGTCGGCTTTCTCAATTTCGAGCATCCTAGGAGTTCCCACCGGACTCTGGATCGCCAGTATCTTAGACTGGCATGCGGCCTTCTACTTCATTTGTCTGGTAGGAGTCGTCTTCTGGGTGCTTTCGATGATTATGCTTCCCTCGGTTCGTGTTCGCTCTGAGCCCAAAAGTTTCAGCGAAAACCTCAAAAACTTCCGCGGCATCGTTTTTCAGTGGGACTATCTTTTAAGCTTTACGCTCACGAGTGTTCTCGGCTTCGGGATCTTCGGAGTTATCCCCTTCATCTCGCCCTACATGGTACGAAACGTTGGACTCAGGGAAGATCAGCTCCCGCTTATCTACCTCTTCGGCGGACTCTTCACTATCATCTCTGCGCGAGTCATCGGAAAACTCTGTGATCGTGTCGGTAGCTTCCGGGTCTTCCGAATCGTTGCGGTAATCTCCATATTCCCCATCTACGCCCTAACAAATCTTCCGGCCGGCATCCCGGTCTGGATTGCATTAGCGGTCACAACACTCTTCACCATGACTGGCTCGGGCCGCTTCATTCCCGCGATGACAATTGTTTCGGCAGTGGTCAAGCCTCAGGAACGAGGGACGTTCATGAGCCTTGAGAACGCCGCACGACAACTCTCGACCGGTGCATCGTCCCAGGTGGCAGGATTTATCATTGGCTCCACTGCTGCCGGTGCTCTTACCAATTACAACATCGTCGGGCTCATCGCGATTTCGACGTCACTGGTCGCCATCGCCATCGCGTACCGGATCAAGACGAAGTTTAACCTGAGGTAGTATGAACATAACCTCCCCCCATCTCGCGGCCATAACGGCCTTCTCCCTCTGGGGAATCTTTCCTCTCTACTGGAAAATTTTCGCTGAAGCGGGTGCTTGGGATCTTTTCGGCCATCGCCTCATATGGTCCTTCCTAAGCCTTATCCTGATCCTGGCCTATCAAAAAAAGCTCATCGGTTTAAGAGCGATCTGGACCCAAAAGAGGACTCGTTACCTCCTGATGCTTTCAGCAATTCTTATCTCCGCCAACTGGCTCCTTTATATCTATGCCGTTAACATCGGTAAGGTGTTGGAGGCGAGTATGGGATACTTTCTCAACCCTCTGATCAATGTTTTTGTTGGGTGGCTCGTGCTGAAGGAGAAGCTTAGACCCACGCAATGGCCGGCGATCGCCCTGGCGATGATTGCGATTGTCATCATGGGCCTCCAGACAGACCTAACGCACTTTCCATGGATCGCCATCGCCCTTTCGATCACCTTTGCATTATACGGAATCATCCGAAAAGTTGCTCATGTCGGCGCTATAGAGGGTCTGGCCTTTGAAACCTCCTTCATCATCGGACCGGTGCTCATCTATTGGATGTTCTACCCAACCACACCCTTGACGGTCTTTCACGAGCTCCCGGCCTGGAAGCTCCTCCTGCTATCCCTCTCAGGACTTATCACCTCTATACCGCTGATCCTTTTTGCCTACGGTGCCCGCCGCCTCAAATTTCAGACTTTAGGTTTTATCCAGTACCTTTCTCCGAGCCTTAAGTTCTTGTGTGGTCTTTTGGTCCTGCACGAGCCCCTCTCCTCAGAAAAGCTCCAGACCTTCTTTCTTATCTGGATCGCGCTGGGTTGGTACACACTGGAATCAGTTATTTTTTTTCGAAAGAAGCCTGCGCTGGTCTAGGTAATCGCGATGACTTCAGACTTCTTTGACGTTTTCCCGAGGTGTTTAGGGATATTTTTCACAATGGTTTTTACAAGCGCAGCTTCAATGGACTTTTTCATTGAATGTGGGCCTGTGACAAAGGCTACATCTCGTACAGGAATGTGATTTTTGAAATCCCGAAGAAGCTTCTGATCAACGGCGCTTAGGTTCTCACCCGCAAGATATGGGAGCACGGTGAATCCTTGTCCCGCTTTCACGAAGTTGACCAATGTCTCGAGGCTTCCGGCCTCAAAGTAGAGGTGCCGAGCATCGGTAGTGACCTTTGTCACTTGGCACAGGTTTAAGGCCTGGGCGCGCAGGCAGTGGCCCTCTTTTAAAAGCCAAGCCTCGCGTAAATCGAGATCTTTCTCATCGAGGCTTTTCTTCTTCAGGAGGTCGTGGCCCGGCGATAAGAAAACACGGAAGGGCTCATAGAAGAGATGCTCCTCGATAATTTCCTTGACCTCCAGGGGGGCCGCCAGAAGACCAGCGTCGATTTTTCCTTCTTTAAGAAGCTTTACGATCTCATCTGTCTGGTGCTCGTAAATTTTGAGTTCGACCTCAGGATTCTCGGCGACGAATTTCTGAACAAAAAGAGGAAGTATGTAGGGCGCAAGTGTAGGGATCACCCCGAGCATGAATTCGCCAGCAACCTCCCCTCGAAGTGACTTTGAGAGTTCCTCGAGCTCCTGGGCCCCTCGCATAACCTTCCTAGCGTAGTCGAGGACTTTTTTTCCCATGGGGGTCGGTTCTACGGGCGTTTTGCTTCGATCGAAAACGATGATCTGGAGGTAATCCTCGAGTTTCTGGATCTGCATCGAAAGAGTGGGTTGAGTCACGAAGCATTCGCGCGCCGCCTGGGCGAAGTTTCGGCAACGGTCAACTGCGATAATGTAGTTAAGTTGGGTGAGCGTCATGGATACCTTTTCGGAAATCTTCAGAGTATACTTTGATTCAATCATAACTTTTTTCCGAGGTCGATATGTTGTTTGGATTCGTGCTCGCCGCCATTGTTATAGGAATGGTCATGCCTATTCAAGCGGTGCTCAACGCTGAGCTCGCGCGGCAACTCCGAAGCCCGTACCTTGGGGCCCTTGTGTCATTATCCGTCGGCGCTCTGATCGTTGCTCTATTCGCACTCGTCAACGGGAGCGGTGAGCTTCGCAAAATTACGCAAGTGCCTCCGCAATATTTTCTGGGAGGACTTCTTGGGGCCATCTTCGTGGGCTCCTCGCTATTTCTTGTCCCTAAGCTGGGTGCCACGGCCATGGTTGGCGCCTTTATTACCGGCCAGCTCCTGGGGTCTATTCTGATCGATCACTACGGTCTTCTGGGTCTCGTGGCCCAACCAGTGACTCCCTCGCGCCTCTTTGGAGTCATTCTTCTTTTCACAGGACTTTTGATGGTGGTAAGGAAGGGCGCATGATCAACGCGCAAAACATCTCCCTCACTTTTGACCGACGTGGGATAGCGGGCCTCCATGAAGTGTCTTTAAACCTTCCTACGGGAGCGGTATTCACGGTTCTGGGGCCGAATGGATCAGGTAAGACTACACTTTTAAAAATACTTGCGGGAACTATTTCACCAGACTCCGGTAGCGTCCAGATCCAGGGTAGCCTCGCATTTTTCTCTCCCGGTGATCCCCAGGTTGAGACGAAAAACGTCCAGGCATTTTTGATTGATTCAGCTCCATCGGACATCGACTCAGAGAAAAAAATCCAGCTGACACGGGATCTTGCGGACACCTTCGAGTTTACCTTCCAGTTGCGACAAACCCTGGGAGAGCTGTCGGCCGGACAACGGCAGAAAGTCCTGCTGGCCGCCGTCCTCATCGGCCGGCCTCAAGTCCTTCTTATGGACGAGCCCTTCGCTCACCTTGATCCCTTCACGCGCACTGAGATCCTCACGAACCTCTTTACCTACATCCGGCAGCAGGAGATATCCGTCGTTTGGGTTACGCATGATCTTCCGGAGGCCTTCCGCTTCTCAGATCAGATCGCCCTCCTCAATTTCGGGCGCTTTGAGACGCTCACCGATCCACTGAGCCTCGTGACTCGGCCTAAGAACCTCTTTGTCGCTCAATTCGTTGGCTACAGAAACTTTTTTCCGGTTAAATATGCAAGTGGAGTATGGTCTTCTCTTTGGGGTCCCCTACCATACCCCGAGACTAGTAAGGAGGACGCCCTCCTGGTTGTGCCAGACCATGCCTGGACCGCAGTAAGTCATGGGCTTCCCATGAAGGTGCTGAGGGTCGAAGCAGGGCTTCAACTTCTTCGCTACGAACTCGAGTTCGAGCAGCAACGGGTCCAACTTCAACGCTCAACCCGGGAAATGATTTGGCCTATAGGTACGACGGTCCATCTAGCGCCAAGGTCTGAAGAATCTTTCCTAATACCCCTCTGACCCCCTCGTGGTCTTTGAATTCCTTAGACTTAAGTCACTCAAAAAAACTTCGACCGTCTGGTCAGGGGGAGCCCCCTGTGATAAGTGTCCCACATGGCCATTACCTATTTTGATAAAGAAAAGTACCAGAGAAAACCGGAGTGGTTGAAAGTTAAGCTCCCCCAGGGACAGGACTTCAAGGAAATCCGCGATAACCTCCGTGAGAAAGGACTTGCCACAGTTTGCGAGGAGGCGAAGTGCCCGAACATTTCAGAGTGTTGGAGTGCCCGGACCGCAACAGTGATGATCTTAGGCGACACGTGCACCCGCGCCTGTAAGTTTTGCCATGTGAAGACCGGGAATCCTAAAGGCTTTATTAACGCCGAGGAGATCGAGAATACTTCTAAAATGGTGGCCCTCATGTCTCTGCGCTACATCGTCATCACCAGTGTGGACCGGGACGACGTTTCTGACCACGGTGCGGGCCATTTCGCGGCCGTTGTTGAGCGCGTTCATCGGGACCATCCGGAGACGAAAGTCGAGGTGCTGATACCTGACTTCGGTGTTGAACCAGAAAGAATGCACACCCTCGCCCGCTCTAATCCTTACGTTATCGCCCAGAACGTCGAAACAGTGAAGAGGCTCACTCACCCTGTGCGTGACCCTCGCGCCGGTTACGAGAAAACTCTCGCTTGTCTCGACTTCTATAAGACTCATTATCCGCATATTCAGACTAAGACGTCGCTCATGATGGGTTTAGGTGAGACATGGAAGGAAATAGAAGAGACTCTGGTGGACCTTCGAGCGATCAACGTCGACATCGTGACCTTTGGGCAGTACCTGCAACCTTCCAAGAGGCACCTCAATGTGGAGAAATTTTACACTCCTGAGGAATTCGAAGAACTCAAGCGCCTGGCCCTGAAGTTAGGTTTTAAATTTGTGGCGAGCGGTCCCTTGGTTCGTAGCTCCTATAAGGCAGCTGACTTCCTGGACTACGTCGAAAGCAAGAGCTGAGCTGATGAAAGACGCTATCCTCCGGGCCCTTGACCCTGCGGAGTTTGCGCTCAATTCGACGTGTTTTGAGGTCCTCGATCAACGCACCGTCGTTGTGACCAACTGGAACTGGGACTATCCTCTCGCTCATCGTTTCCAGCGCCGGGCCCTTGAGCTAGTGCAGGAAACACCCCAGCTCCGTATCCTTATCTGCTGCTCCCACCCCAACGTTTTAACCCACGGCAGAGGTCTGCAGAGACCGCGTAAAGGGGAGATCCTTAAGTTAGTCGATTTCGACTCAAAAGCGCATCCCAACCTTCCTTATCCGCTTCATCAAATCGAGCGAGGCGGGGGACTTACCTTCCACCACCCAGGGCAGTTTATCTTCTACCCGATCCTTAAGCTCAATCCCAGCTCCCTCTCTCTCTCTCGCATGATCGATGAGATCTTTGACTTCACCATCGATGTCTTGGCAAGTTGGGGCCTTGAAGGCCTTCACCACCAGAATAAACTCCTGGGCCTATGGCACGGCGATCAGAAACTCGCCTCCATGGGCATCGCCATCGAAAAGCTAAGTACGTTTCACGGGATGGCGTTGAACCTCCGGGAAAACTCGGAGATGATAAGAGCACTTTCGGCGCTGAATCCCTGCGGTCTGACCGCAGAGACCTACACCGCGGTGGAGAAACTTATGGAGTTAACACCTACTGCAATCGAGAAGTTTCGGCACGAGTTTCTCCAAAGGATAAAAGATGAGTGGAAATAGCATCGGTCAACTCTTTCGAATAACAACCTTCGGGGAGTCCCACGGCCAGGGCCTAGGAGTTGTGATCGACGGGATGCCTGCGGGACTTCTGGTTAATGCCGATGACTTGGCCATAGAACTCAAGCGCCGTGCACCTGGGCAGCATGCAGTCCATACTTCCCGCAAGGAAGACGACGTGCCAGAGATTCTCTCCGGCGTTTTTGAAGGAAAAAGTCTCGGAACCCCGATCACAGTGATAGTTCGGAACACGAACCAGCACAGCCAGGATTATGACCCCTTAAAAGATTCCTACCGACCTGGGCATGCTGACCGTACGACAATGCTGAAGTATGGACACCGCGATCACCGAGGAGGCGGGCGGGCCTCAGGTCGCGAGACTCTTGCAAGAGTGATCGGAGGTTACTTCGCGGGCCTGGTGATCCCGGCCATCTCATTCTACGCTTACATCGAAGAAGTCGCTCACTTCCGTCTTCCTGTGACTCCGCGGGATCATTCCGTCGAACGGGGTGAGATCAACATTCCCGACGAAACACTCTCTGCAACCGTTGTGGATTTTCTTAAGGATTGCAAAATCAAGGGAGAATCTGCCGGAGGTGTGGTTGCGCTTTCGATCCGCAACGCTCCAGCGGGTCTCGGAGAACCAGTCTTCGACAAACTTAAGGCCGACTTTGCCAAGGCCATGCTCTCGCTACCGGCGTGCATCGGTTTTAGCGTAGCCGATGCCTTTTCGACGGCCAAACTCCCGGGTTCTGTGATGTCTGCGACTCCTGCTACGTTCGGCGGCATGGAAGGCGGTATCTCAAACGGTGAGGAGATTGTCCTTAAGCTCGCTTTTAAGGCACCGTCAACCATCGGAGATAAAGCGAAGGCCGGCCGTCATGATCCCTGCATTCTTCCACGAGTCGTCCCCGTGGTCGAGGCCATGGCAAAGATCGTTATGGCGGATCACTTCCTGCGCCAGGCGGCGTACGAGTCTTTTCACTCTTAAGATAGGCATCTGTGAGACCAATGAGACCCCGCCCCCGGCGCTGAAGTGCCCGCAATTCAGGCGTTTCCTCACTCGGCACAAGGATCTGCCGCTTCAGATCTTCCCACCGCCAGAACTTTTCATGATGAATCGCCCCATGCTCGTTAGCGACGAGGCCTGAACTATTAACCGCAGTCCCAGCTTCAGAGAAGAGATCTTCTCCAAGCTTGACGTAGCTCTGTCCGGAAAGGGCAAGGTTAATCAAAGTGGGAAAGATGTCCTCGTGGGAGCCAAACTTCTCGGGGTCAACCTTGGCCGGGCGGTAGGGCCCGGGTATCGACAGAAAGAATGGAACAGCATAGCGCTTGAACTCCTGCTCGAGGCCCACACCCTTGGCGATCCAGAAGCTGTGGTCACCGGTGAGTGCCACAATCGTCTTCTCACCAAGAGAGGAGGTCTTTATGCGAGTCAGGAATTCACCCATCTTCTGGTTAGCGTACTGCAGACCCAGGAAGCGCTTACGAGCGAGATCCTCTGGAATCGACAGTCCCTGTGCAATCTGAGGGGAGATCGTGAGGGGCCTAGGCTGGTAAGAAGTTGGATACTCAAAGGGCGGGTGATTTGAGGTAGAGAGAACCAAAAAGAACTGAGGCTTGGTCGCCGTTCGAAGCTGTTCGTCAATGAAGCCGTAGACGTATTCATCAAAGATTCCCCACTCATTTCCGAGGTCTCGCTCGGCGAAGTTGGCAAGCTCAGGAAGGGCCTCCTTGATTTCATCAGCACCCCAAAGTCTATCGAAGCCTTGAACAGTAAGGTACTTCCCAAGATCACGCCAGCCAAGCTTCCCGCCGTAGACGAAGTGGGTTTCATATCCACTCTGTTGAAATGCTCTTTGACCAGCAGAGCCAAGAGATGTCCCGAGGTACTCAGACTCAGATAAGTACCGGGCACCGGGCCTGATCACCTGTCCCACAGCGACGGAAACGATGCTTCCGATCGTACCATTTTCAGCCGGTAGAAAATTCTTAAACAGGATACCCTGTTTGAAGTGCTCCCGAAGATCTCCGAAGAGATCGAAGGAACTTCTGTCCTCCTCATCCCAGAAACTTCCAAAGCTCTCCATGACGACAAGGACAACGTGCGGTGGGTTTGCTTTAAGGAATGGCACTGTTGGTGTCATGACCTCTAGGGCCTTTTTGAGCTCCCCTGACATGGGCGTCTTTCCGCGAACGGCCTCAAACGCTTCTTTCCAATCCGAGAAGCCGAAATTATTCAGATAGTCATAGCGGTCTTGCCCGTAGGTCTTTCGGATCTTGATTGCTCGATTGAGAGTGAGGGCCCCATTGAGAGCAAGTTCATTAATGAATTCATTGTCGCTTATGTGAGCGTCCTCAAGGGAGAGCGGAAGACGAGAAAAATTTCCACGCGCCATCAGCGCCAGAAGAGCTAGTCCCGCTAGGAATGTCATTGGCATGGCACCTGACAGGGCCCGCGGCCTGAGGTCGAATTCAAGAGGCGAAAAAAGGAAACGAATAAAGCGCCAAAGACCATAGTGAATAGGTCCCAGCACTCCGAACCAGAAAATTACGTTATAGTTCTTATAGATAGTAATGATAAGGGCCCGCGTATCGTCTTCCAAGAAGCCAAAACTCAGAACATTCAAATGCTCCTGGAAGTAGGAGTAAAATCCATAGTCGAAGATATACAGCCATCCGATCAAGAGGTAGCCGCCAAAAAGAAGCCCAACGACCATGGGTCGAAGACCCCGGATCGTGCGTTTGCCAGGAAGAAGAAAGCCGATGTTGAGGAGTAGAAATGGCAGGGCGTTCACATAAGCAAGTGGCATGAGATCAAAGCGAAACCCAAGCCAAAACGCACGCCGGAGCGAGACTGGATCGGTCATCAACGACTCGACGTCAGCAAAATAGAATGCGAAAGAGATACGCGCGAGGGTCATCAGTAGAGCAAACACGAAGAAAAGGAAGATCTGGTTTTTGAGCCAGCGCCAGTAATAGTGTCGGAAAGAAAGATTCATCAAGACCTCTTAGTGGCATCATACCAACTTGGAGGTGGGGTTGCCAATCAGTCCTCTTCGGCAGTGTCACCGAACATGAGGTTTCTTTCGAAGTCGTCGGGTTTGGAAGCGTTCCCGCGTGCCTCCTCCATGGAGATCAGGCCCTGTTTGTAAATATTTGTGATGTGCTGATCGAAACTCTGGGCCCCCGAGCCTCCACGGCCCTGACCTTTCTCAATGTAAGTATATATTTCTTTGGTCTTCGACGGATCAAGGATTGATTCACGAATCCCCGGATTGTTAATCATAATCTCCTGCGCGGCAACCCGGCCTTTACCATCGGTAGTTTTAAGCAAGCGCTGAGAAATCGTAGCGTGGAGATTATCCGCAAGCCGCGTACGTACCACGCTCTGCTCCTCCGGGGGGAACATCGCAATGATTCGACCGATCGTCGAAAGAGCGTCTGTTGTATGAACAGTTCCGAACACGAGGTGTCCCGTTTCCGCGGCCTTAATGGCAATGGAGACGGTCTCAGCGTCTCGCATCTCTCCGATCAGGATAATATCGGGATCCTGTCGAAGGGCAGAGCGCAGTGCGGAGCTAAAGTCTTCGGTGTCCTGGCCAATCTCCCGTTGAGTGATCCGAGCTTTTATCGGACTGTGGACGTACTCCACCGGATCTTCAAGGGTCAAGACGTGAACAGGAGAGGTGCGGTTAATGTAATTAATCATCGCTGCAAGCGTAGACGACTTACCAGAACCAGTCGCGCCGGTAACAAGCACAAGACCCGCATTGGCCGAGGCAATTTTATTGATCACGGTGGGGAGTTTCAGCTCTTCGGTAGTAGGAACTTTAGCGTTAATCAGCCGCAGAATAATGCCGAGCTTTCCCTGGTAGCGGAGGATGTTGAAACGGACTCTACACACGTTTGGTACCTCGAAAGATCCGTCATGCTCCTTCAACCGATCGATGTGCTTGAGTACCTCCTGATCCTTGATCATAACGGAGCACATAAGCTTCATGTCTTCATTCGTCAGCTGGTCCGCCTTGACCTGGACGAGATCGCCTCGGAGCCGGAAACAGGGTTTCTCATCTGTACGGAGGTGTATATCACTTACGTTCGATGCAAACGCGGATTTAATAATATTTACGA
The DNA here is from genome assembly GCA_027487685.1 of Pseudomonadota bacterium. Classification (GTDB taxonomy): domain Bacteria; phylum Bdellovibrionota; class Bacteriovoracia; order Bacteriovoracales; family Bacteriovoracaceae; genus Peredibacter. The sequence goes on from JAIYDC010000088.1 coordinate 53,958, forward strand.
ACGTCTCTTTGGTCATCGCCATAAGCTTCCGTTGAAATGAGGGACAGTGATAGCTTATCGTCCGCCCGGTCAGGAAACTGAGAGGACTTGGTTGATGACCTCGTTCCTGACTTTAATGCTCCAGTGTACTCAAATGTGGAAATTCCGATACTAAATATATGGCAATTACCTGGACCAGCGAGCGGCTCTTTTTCGACGGAGACGAGTACTTTGAAAGCGTGCTCCTTGACATTGACGGGGCCCGCATGTCGATTAACGTAGAGATGTATATCTTCAACGACGACCTCCTCGGACAAAAAGTCGCCGCCCACCTCATCGCCGCTCACGAGCGGGGGGTGAAGGTGCGGATTCTCGTAGACGGAATCGGATCCTGGGGATTCTTCGACAGGTTGTATGGTATTTTTCAAAAGCGCGGAATAGAGGTCAAGTTTTACAATCCCATGCCTTTCTATCATCCTCATTTCGAAAAAGCAGATGGCCTTAAAAAAATTTCTGTTTGGGGCGCCCGCCTCTGGCGCGTCAATCGCCGGGACCATCGGAAGATCATCATCATCGACGAGGCTATCCTCTACACGGGTAGCTTTAACCTGACGGCAGAACATACGCGTCTCCACATTGAAGGACCCTGGAAAGATATGGGAGTGAGGGTAACAGGGGATCACATCCGCTTCGGAGTCCTGAATTTCCTGAAGCTCTGGCGGTTAAGGGACTACTACCGCTACCGACGACAACAGAAAGGCCAGTTGAACTTTAACTGGCGGACCTCACCGCTGCGCCTGAATCAGACCATCATCCGGAGGCGCTTTTTTTATAATGATTTTCTTCAGCGGATCGGTGGCGCCAATGAGCGCATCTGGCTCATGACTCCTTATTTTATTCCCAAAAGACGGCTCATTCGATTTCTCGTGAAGGCGGCAGAGCGCGGGGTGGATGTGCGGCTTCTTATCTCCCAACGTACCGACGTAAAGTTTTTTGCATGGCTACAATACTTCTACTACGACTACTTGATCAAAAAAGGTGTGAAAGTCTACCAGTACACTACCGCAGTCTTACATGCCAAAAACTACATCATCGACGACTTCATGACTGTTGGTTCGACGAATCTCAACCATCGGAGTTTCATCCACGATTTAGAGATCGACCTTGCCATAGTAGACGAGCATAATAAAAGGGTGATCGAGGCGCACTTCATCGAATCGACACAAGCGCAAAAGACAGTGACACTCGAGACACTGGAGCAGCGACCGTTCCGAGACCGATTCCTCTCGAGGCTATTTTTTATTTTTAAATATTGGTTTTAGTATGAAGCTTAAGATTCTCTCGTATAACATTCACAAGGGCTTTACCATAGGCAACCGAGATTTCATTCTCGAGCAGATTCGGATTGCATTAAGAGAGACCGATGCGGATATCTTGTTCCTTCAAGAAGTGCTCGGCGACCACAAAGATGAGAAGTGCCGCATCCCAGACTGGAAAACAGCTATCCAATTCGAGTATATCGCTGATTCGATATGGCCTCATTTTGCCTACGGGAAGAACGCAGTCTACCCGGAAGGGCACCATGGCAACGCAATTCTCTCAAAGTTTCCTATCATCGAGTGGCAAAATCATGTTATCTCTACCAACCGCTTCGAGCACCGAGGTCTTTTAAAGACCAAGGTCATGATTCCGCAGATTGAACGAGAGATCCTCCTCTGCAATACTCATCTCGATTTGACTCAGACTGGCCGGAATCTACAGACCGAGATGATTGTAAAGCACCTTAAGGGAGAAAAAGATCTGCCCTGGATCCTGGTTGGAGACTTCAACGACTGGAACAAAAAAATATCCCCTCGGATCGAGAAGTCCCTTGATGCAACAGAAGTCTTCCAGAACCTCCTCGGGCACTATCCGGCGACGTTTCCGTCCTTCTTTCCCATCCTCTCCCTCGATCGGATCTTCGTGCATAAACTGACACCTGTCACCGCGACGGCGCTTAAGGATGCACATTGGAAGAATCTATCGGATCATCTCCCACTTTACGTCGAGCTTGACCTGGCAACCTAGTTAATGACGAACTTATGTCCCTCGCTGAAGGCGAAGGTTTTCCCAATAAACCTGAGCTCCGGTCCGTTGATAACGATCCCTGCTCCATCTGGGCAGGCGTAGATCAGCTTTTTTTTGACCTTTGAGTATTTCTTGAAGACAGTGTCGTATCGGGTCGAATTCCGGAAGTGAGGAAAGAAGGCAAAATCAACGAGACCAAGGGACGAAAGATTCTTAAGACCTACGGAATTCTCGTCTCGGTCAAAATCTGGATACCCCGCCATATCGATATCGGAGGTCATGAGAATCGCCCCAGCAGAAAGACCTGTGAGCACCCCGCCACGTTCCACGAATCGCCGAAGTTCATTCAAAAGCTTCGCTCGGCGGAGACTCCGGAGAAAATAGAAGGTATTGCCACCGGCCAGATGGATGGCGTCACTGCGCATAACCTCAGTAAACATAATCCGATCGAACGGAACATCGATCGGAAAGTGAATAAACCGCGAGATCCGGTATTTCGAATAGTGCTTAACGAAAACCTTGAACTCCTGCTCAGAAAGGTATGACGAAGAAGGGATGAAAGTCACAACAGGGTTTCTCTTGTTGAGAACCTCCACGAAAGCACGGTCTAGGTCGAGGTTCTCCCCGTCGCCGCCGCCGCTGAAGAGGACGAGCTTCATATACCCTCGCGGCAGTCCCGGACAATCGAATAGAAATTCTGCAAAATATTCCGGTGCCGCCCAGGGACGGTATCCTGCGCCCGCTTCTGATCAGGATTCAAATTTTGGTAGGTCGTGAACTGACGAGTAAGCTCGAAGAGTTCCTGGGGGGGAAGCTTGGGCCTTACCTTTTGAACTTTTTGAACAATAAAGGAGATCGAGTCGCCAGTAACTCGGTCATATTTATTGATGATAGAGGCCCGCATTGTGAGTTCGAGGAGCAGGTGTTTCCGATCGGTCCCTGTGACGCGTGCAAGAGCGCCGACCAACGCCAGGTAAGTGTCCTGGAATCGTGCGATCTGCTTGCACCTGATGGGAGTCAAACGCAGATCCGATCGTCGGGCGTAGGACGAGCGGATAACCTCGATGAAGTCCTCCGCTGGAAGTAGAGCTTGTCTCGTAAGGTAGAGCTGAGGAAATTCACGCAGGATATCTCGCATACAGAAAACGGCATCACGGGTCACACCATCAGCAACCTTATACAAGCCACGCTTAGATTTCGCGCGCTCAAAATAGGTAAAGGCCTTTCTAAACTTTGCCACGTGACTTCGGTTGCCCTTGAGGAGCAGCTCTTGCTGCTCCTTGCGGAAACCGATTTTCTGGAGGAGGTTCCGATCTTTACATTCGTTGAAGTGATGATCGAAGAAGCCGAGGAGTGCATGATTCCGGAAGCTCGAAAGTGAGCGCTTTTTCCCCGTGGTCAGGAAGTCAGCTATCTGAACGAAGCACTGAACAATATACTTGGCCTTTTGCTTCTGCTCAAGAATCGTCGTCGAAAAACGCTGGACATCGTCGTAGCGGTACTCTGCGTGGAATAGTCCAAACTGTCGGATCGACCCATAATCGATGATTCCGCCGTCCATGAGTATGTTGTCACCGTCCCAGTCGAGCCAGCAAAAAATATACTCGTCCTCAAAACGTGCCGCGGCCTCAGAGAATGATCGTGCCACTTCGCGGGCCAGTGAGAAGTATTTGTCTTTGTCATTCCGGAAGTTCGCCAGGGGCCATGCCTTGTTCTCGAGCTGGCGGTTAATGTAATAGTCAGCAACTTGCTTGAGAGTTGCGTGATTCCCCTGCTTCAGGTGTCCAAAAAAATGACTCGGACGCATGAGATTGGGGTTAGCTCGGACATTAATCCCAAGGCCCTTCTCATGCTCAATTATCGCCAGGATACGCTCGGTCCGAAGTTTGTTCTTATTCAGAACTTCAGAGAAGAAAAGAGTTTCAAGGCCTTCGCTCACCTCGGAGAGACCGCAGCCGTAGGAGATGCTCGGGTCACCGGTCTGGTAAAATTTCTTGTTGATGTTACAGGCCGGGGAAAGTTTCGTCGCTCCGGTGCCACAGCTCGAGATATCCCAGGTAATTCCATTAGCGCGGACAGTTCCATTCCAGATGGAGCGGCCATCACCACTGGTGCGCCCCGATTTGTCTGGGTGTTGCAGCTGAAGATACCGGGTGGCCATGAACGTTTTTGGGTAGACGTCTTCTTCCGTGACTTTGACGTTATTCATGACGTCGTACTCGTTAATGATCACCAGGCTGAAGGTTTCGAGGATCTCGCGCTCGAGCTCGGGGTTGAGCTGGGCCGGATGCGACTTCGGAAGAAGACCCATCTCCTTAGCGAGGTCGAAGTTAAAGAAGGCGACCTTCCCTCCGCGGCGGTGGCGCGCTTTGTATTCGACGCAGCCGCCGGGAACCTGAGACTTAAACGGGTGATCTCCGTTGATCCGGGCGAAAGAGGTGTAGGTGCGTTTGCCGATCTCATCAATCGTGTTTTTCTTTGCCTGGCCCATTGTTACTTATCAATCCTTGATAAAGTCCTAAACAAAAACCTTATGGACAGTATATAGGACGTCGTCAAAAACTCGGCAGAAAAAAGGAGCTAGGCAAAAGTGACCCTTCCCCTAAAGTTCATCGAGGAAGCGCAGGAATCGAGCACGCTGAGTTCCGCCATCTATGAAGTAAGCATCAATGTGAGACCCAGACTTGAGTTTCCAGTGCCACTTCCGCGGCGAGGCCACCCCCTTATAGATAACCTTTCCAAACTTCGGAGGCACAATCTCGTCGTGGTCTCCGGTGATCACCAGCAGTGGACTGGTGAATCGTTTAAAGACCTCATCAGCAGCGTACTCATCTGAAATCAGAAGGTAAGCCAGGGGCGAAAAGGGCCATAGGAACCAGCGCGAATGAAGCTTATCAAAGGCGATATCTTGATAAGAGGAAAAGGCAGAATCCATAACGACAAGGTCGACCTGCGGGCACTCCTTCCAGTCCGGGAGTGCCCTGAGCGAGATCGCTCCCCCCGTACTCTGACCGTAAAGTACGAACTTCCCTCCCCCACTCTTTTGATGAAAGGCATAGGCCTGGTCAAAAGCCGCAAGGGCGTCGAGGTAGATACCGGCCTGGGAGGAGACCCCCTCTGACTTCGCATATCCCCGATAATCGAAGGTAAAGAGATTGTAACCATGCTCAATAAGCCAGACGAGGCTAAAGAAATGTGTCGAAATATTCTGAGCGTTGCCGTGAAACTGGATGACGGTCCCGCGCACTTTTTGTGACCGCGTGGGAAAGAACCAACCATGGAGCTTAGTTCCATCCTTTGCTGAGAAGAAGACATCCTCGTATTTAAGATTAAATTTGGCCGGATCGACGTAGTGCCGGGCCGACGGCTGATAGAAAACATGAGAACAACTGTTCCCAAGGAAAAAGGCGAGGATCAAAATCAAAAATCGCATGGTAAGTCCTTAATCAAATCTTAACTCGGCCAACGGAATCCACATACCCACTCCGCATCATTTAGAGACATAATGAGGCAAAAGGGACCCATGAAAACACTCATTCGTTTTGGCCTTATTCTTCTGAGCCCCTATCTTATGATCGTCTACTGGCGAAACTCGATGCGCGAGCTCGGCGACCTCCATGCCCGCGTTGATCTCAACTACGAATAGTCTCGGCGACATCAAAGTCAAAGTACTGCTCGGGAAATGGCTCGGCCCGAAGCGAGAAGTGCCACCATTCTTGCGAATAGTTCCGGAATCCGGCCTTAACCATCACCTCTTCAAGCTGCCGCCTGTTATCCCGCGCACTAGAGCTAATCAGCGGGGAATCGGTAAACGAGCGCTCATGAAAATAATCAAACTCTGTCCCCATATCGAGTTCAACTCCGGAGGGCATGACTAAAGTCAGGTCAACGGCGGCGCCCCGAGAGTGAGATGACCGGGTCGAGATAAAGCCGCGCTCAAAGAGCTCTGAGCGCGTATACTCCGGGTAAAAACGCTCTTTCAATCGAAGATTATCTTCTGGCCTCTGGGCCCATTCCTGAAAAAAAGTGACCGCCTTGACCGGCCGATAGCCATCAAAAATCTTAAGTCCGAGACCTAGGGCCTCGGCTTCACGCTGGGCCAAGCTTAGCATTTGAGCTAATGCCCTGGATACGAGGACAACCTGAGCGGTGTATCCAGGGACCACCACTCCAGTAAAGTTGTCACTTGTGGCATAGGAAGCGGCCAGTCTGATGCCTGGACAAGACTCGCTAACGGATACGAAGCCGGGATGAATTGATGTCATGGGCCCATTCTCCCCGATCATGGAAAGTACCGCAAGCCGAACTCGGAAAAGGTGCTACCATGGCCCGATCGCTCCAAGACCCCAGCACGCGTGAAGAGAGAAACTTTTCGGTGAAGCTGAAACCGAAGCTCTGCTTCGTGCTCCCAGGTCGAGTCCTCGAAGGGAGATTGAGGTTGGTAGGTATTAAAATGGTACCTCGAAGCAACACCTGCAACTAAGCTTTGATGAAATCGGTAGCGCAGAAAAAGCTTGGGCCCCATACCGATTCTGTACTGATCCCGGAACTGCGACTGGATTCCTAACTCTCCGGTTAAGAGAACAGCGCCCAAGAGGTCACCCACCAGGAAGCTCGCACCGCCACCGCCAGAGAGATAGGCCCCCGGGCAGTTGTAGCAGTCTTTGGTCTGAAAATCACGGGCCCCTACCTCTAACTCCCAGGCCAGAGGCTTCGTCCAAAAACTCTGGGGCGGGTAATTCCGAACCGAAAGGATTTTGAGCTGATCGAGGATAATTCCCGTGGGCCGTCCGGGGGTGGAGCGCATCTCCAGTGAAAGCGTTCCCATCTCCAGGGCCCCATGCCGGAGAGCGCCGACCTCCGGATCAAGGAGGTCATGGAGCGCAGGTCTTACCTCGAGGCGAAACCCTGAACTATCGTCGTAAGAAGTCCGATATGCCCCTGACAGGCGGAGTGGGGTATGCCCTGAGGCGGGGTCCTCACCGGGGGAGGCCCCAGGGCCACCAAGGTCCGTGACGACGGGATTGAGCGCGCGCGCTTGGAGCAACGGAAACTTGTGCCTGACGGTCTTGGGGTCTTCGCTCAAGATAGACCGCGCATGCCGGTAGTCATAGGCCTCGATGGCGACATCCAAAATCCGTGCAGCTGCCGGCCCGTCGAGCTTGGCGAGAAGCTTGGCAGCGCCGGCCGGCCCTTCTGCTAAGGCCTCTGCGAGGCGCAACTCTGAGAGGGTGAGCTTAGTGGAAATTCTAGAAAGCCGAGAGACCGTAGACTCCCGGCGCTGGCCTTCACCTATCAACCCCACGGCCCTAAGGACGTGAAGCGTCTCGGCGGGTACCGTGTAGAGCGAAAAACTCTCCGTCAATGGGAGGTCAGGGCGGATAACATTGATCAGTCCGAGTATATGGAAAGCGCAATTTTCTTTTAAGTAGAAATAATCGAAATGAGTCTGAGTGAGCTCCCAGACGTGATCTACGAGCTCTCTCACTTCTTCTGGGGTAAGCCGAAGGTCATACGCCCAGAGATCTCGGAATTCGAGGTCTGAGTATTCCCGGATCTTGTAGTAGTAGGGAGTGGCTGCGAAGGTTCCGGGAAACCCGCCGGTAAAGCCATTCCAAAGATAGGCCAGGGGATTGGTGGAGTCGGCCCGGGCCCCGAAGTTTACTCCGTAGTCGAGAAGCTCTGTCTCGTTGCCATTCTCAAAGCGCGAGAAGCGCAGAAGGGTATGACCAAAGGCCGAGCTGGGGTTTGTGAGGTAGTTTGAAGAGAAAATAACACTGGCGCGACGGGCGGCCATCTTTTCAGTGAAAGCACTGTAGGCCCGGCACTTCGAAAGATCCGCGCTCCAGCGCCCCCCGAGTTCACGGTTGAGCCATTTGTAACGGAGGGGAAAGCGACAGATCGGGTGGTCATCGGAGAGCTCTCCGTAACTGAAACGGCGGATCGCCTCGTTGAGTTCGGCCTCGGGATCAACTTTGCCTTGAGGGGAGAGAAAAAAGCGAAGACCATCGGCGTCGCTTTTGTGTCCATGCCATGTTTCTCGGTAATGAAGGAGGCGGTGCCACTTAGGAGAGCTTGCGGTCCCAGGACGAGCGAACGACTCACAAGATAGAAAGATTAAAATAAAGATGAGATACATGGGACCCGCCTAGTGGACGGATCCCATTATAGAAATTAGATCTGTGTGTTGCAAGTCGTAGCGGCCACTGTATTGATGCTATGGGTGACAGCAGGTGCAGCGGCGTCAGCATCAGGGAAAATCGCGCCGTAGTTCGCCTTCAGCGCCTGACCAAACTCAATCGAGTTCGCGCAACCATAGACCTTCGATAGGCCTACGATGGTCTCGCCATTGCCACGAGCGATATCGTTTGAGAGGGCCACTCGATTGGCCTCTACGAACGCCTGGGCATCGGCCTTCAGTGGGGCCGGGGAATCACAGTTCGAGGTTCCGGCCGTTATTGCAATCGACTGAAAACCTGTTCCGTTGGTAATGCTCGCCAGGGACTGCTTCCACCAAGTCTGGTCCCCTTCGAAAATCATCGAACCAAGACCACAGCCAGCAGAACCGTATCTCGCAGCAAACGCTCCTGCAGAACTTAGGGTGAGCAACACAACTAAAAGCTTTTTCATAATTTACTCCATTGAAAAAAACCAACTGAAGACATCTTCTCTTTATTATCCGAGGATCTGGATTTTCTTCAACTTATAAATTTCTAAAGCTTAGGTAGTACCCGATGAAATGACTTTGTAACTGCCCTCGAATATTGGTGTTACCCTTGGGGTAGCAGAATGGCGTTGTAGTAATACATAAAGATATCTAAATGATCCTGGAGTCGCCTTGGATCCTTAGTCGTACACCAAGTTTTCCTTATCAATCGATTGATATTCGCCCTAAGTGTTGCACAGGTGTGATTGACGATGAA
>JAIYDC010000100.1 GCA_027487685.1 Pseudomonadota bacterium
GAACCAAACTCCGATTTTAAAAGAATGTGTGAATTTAGGGCTTTGCGAACCACCACTGGACGGTGGTTCGCTTACGATAAATGGTGGTGATACCCAATGGATAGGCGAACACCGAATTTCCCATGATTTTATTGAACTTTCCCCTCGCACACCTGCCCGCATTATCGAAAAATGCGCTGCTCTATATGAGAAAGGACTCTCTCTACGCGATATAGAAGAGCGCACTGGAATCGCCAAATCAACCATCAGAGAAACGCTCACCAAGAACGGTTTTGCGCTCAGAAACCCGCTCAATGGCAACGCTTCGAAGATTGATAACAAACGAACCAAGCGCGGAGGCTCCACCCCATTCGGCTACGCTTATCTTGATGGCAAGCTCCTGATGGACCCCAAAGAGCAGATCGCCCTGCGAAAAATTCTCAGTCTCTGGAAAACCGGAAAGTCATATCAGGCCATCGCAGATGAATTGAATGACAAAAAAATACTTACCCGCTCCGGTAAACCATGGATAAAAAGCGTGGTGAGATCAATCATTATGAAAGCAAAAGAAAAATAACTTACTTGGAGAGACTTATGAAAACACCTGTTACTATCGCAGCGACTCTCGCCATCCTTGCCGTTGCATCTGGCAATCTTCCTTGGATTCTTTTCCAAGTTAGAAAGGCCCAGATTCTTCTGATCATTGAATCTCAGGCATCAAAGTGGCCGAAAGCAATGATTCCTAGTCACTAACAACCTACTTTAAGTGCGACATTTTTTTGTGAGAGAAATCTATGAACAATCTTGTTTTTTCCGGCAGATGATCTTTTGAGGGATAAAGAATCCATATCTTTGCCCCGAAATCAGTTGCAGTAACTTCAAAACTTGGAAACAGATCAATTAAAGATTTTTTTTCAAGATCCTGAAGAACTAGGATTCGTGGTAAAAGTCCAACTCCTGCCCCACTCATGACAAGTTCTCGGAGAACTAAGGCATTAGATGCTCGGATACCTTTCTTCGGCATAACAAGTTGAACATCATCTTTCTTCGCACGAAACTTCCATCCATCATTGAAACCGCTTATGAGAAATTGCACGGAGGGAAGCTTCGAAAGTTCTTGGAAACTTTTTGGTCTTCCATGCTCGCGAAGAAATTCTGGGCTGGCACATAGGACGTATTTTAGGTCGACGAGCTTTTTTGCTACAAAACTCGAGTCTGGGAGATGACCAAAACGAAACGCGAGATCAATCCGTTGCTCAACGATGTCTACGATCGAATCGGTAATGACTAGATCGACCTCTATGTCCGGATACGATTCTCGAAATTCCTTAACTATTTTGGGTAAGTATTGGACGCCGAAAGAAACAGGCGCCGTAATCCGAAGCACTCCAGACGGAGTCGAGCGAAGATTCTGAGCACTAGAGATGGCCACTTCAAGATCTCCCGTCAGTCGCTCGATACCTGAATAGAAGACTGTACCTGCCTCTGTCGGCGTGATCTTCCTGGTCGTTCGATAAAAGAGAGCAACCCCCAACTCCGTCTCTAGAGAGGCAATCGATCGCGATATGAGTGAAGGGTCGATATCCCGAGCATCAGCTACTTTTGCAAAGCTACGTGCCCGGAAGACATCGACAAAAATTTTAAGCTGCTGAACATCCATTGATGCAATATTATCATCAATGAAATGCAAATCAAGACCTTTTTGTCGTAATCGTTTTGGCGGATAGTTAGTGGGCGAACAAAAACTAAATAGGAGGATTCATGTTCAAACTCTACACCAAACTGGATGCGCCTCCTGAGGCAAATCATCTCATCGAACAATCGATTAAAACTTACAGTTTCTTGCCAAATTTGCATGCGGTACTGGCGGAAGCACCTATCGCCTATGAGGCTTACTTAACAACATTCAGCTTGTTTGAAAACAAGAGTCATCTCACTCCCCTTGAACAGCAGATAGTTTTCCAAACGGCAAACTATGAAAATGAGTGCAAATACTGCATGCCAGGCCACACCATGCTCATGACGATGATGAAGATGCCTCAGGGAGTGATCGAAGCCTTACGCGAAGGGACTCCGATACAAGACCGAAAGATCGAGACGCTTCGCCGTTTTACAAGGGAACTCATTAATTCTCGAGGGCACGTGAGCAAAAAAAGTTACGAAGACTTTAGAGAGGTCGGATATACCAATCAGCATGCACTGGAAATATTAGTAGGCCTCGCTTCAAAGCTTATCTCTAACTACACAAGCTCAATTGCAAACCCTCCAATAGATGGCCCAGTTAAGCCATTTGCTTGGATTCACCCATCAAAACGAAAGGGAGTTACAAATGAAAAATCTATTTAACACAATTGCAGCGATTGCCCTCGGCCTACCCATGATCATTTTTGGCCTTAACAAGTTTCTACTTTTTGCAAACGTTGCCCCACCAACTGACAAGACCGCCCAAATGTTCTTGGGCGCGATGTTTACCAGCTATCTCGCGAAGCTCGTCGGAATGACTGAAATCATCGGTGGAGGATTAGTTCTCTTGCCGAAAACTCGAACTTTAGGCTGGTTCGTCCTTTCACCGATTATGGCAAACATCATCGTCTTTCATTA
>JAIYDC010000034.1 GCA_027487685.1 Pseudomonadota bacterium
CCGTTGTCACACCTGTCGGCAGAATCGAGAGTACTGGACGAGACTCGTTCGCCCAGGGACCTAGGATGGCCAGCGGGATCCCGAAGAGGTCTTTGACCGCTTCCCAGCTTTTTGGGACTTCGATGGAAAGCTTTTTTCCAGCGATTTCGAAACTTGCAGCACTGACGGCAAAGCTAGAAATAGCACAAAGTAGGGCAACAAATTTTCTCATCATCAATTCCTTCCTAAACGCTCTTCGTATGCTTCCGGATAATTGTTTAGAGAAACAATTTGTTCAATTGTCCGGAAAATAGACGAGATTTGGCTGGAATTAGAGCGTAAAAATTATACTAATCGATTCCAGCAGTCGGCCATTACCTAGGCTAGATGAGAAATCACCTGAATCACCTTAAGTAAAGGCCCATAAAAAGATGCGTTTTTATAAGCAATTGGACTCATTGGCCGCGTTGCTTAGCTTTGAAGTAGACCTGGCATTGAGGAATCGAAATGGAACCCAATCTCTCAGGATTGCACTCGGTGCCCAATACGCTCAAAGGTGAGCGTATTGGATGCTTGTCACAATCTTTTAAGACTATGGATTGGAAGCGCAAGAATAAGTGACGATCTCTGCTACACCCCCGGACTCAACTTCAGTTGAAACCAGGAAGGATCTTTCACTGAGGTAGGTTACGGTTTCCTGCTGGTTAAGTTTCGGGCCCGGGATTAACGTATAGTCACTACCTTTCACAAGAGGTCGGCCAGCGAAGAGAGCATCGACTTTTACTTCTAGGAGTTCCCCATAGGTCAGGATCAGCACTCGAGAGCCGTCGGGTGAAAGAGCAGCGTCGGTGATCAGGGCCTTATCCCCGGAAGATGAGGTCATAGTATTCACTGGGAGTTCACCAAGTTTTGCTATGCGGCCACTGTTCTCGAGCCGAAAAATCTGTGAGGGCCCGGTTTTTGTCTTGGTAAAAATGAGCATCGTCCCGTCTCGGAGGACCACGAAGCTCTCCGCATTGTAGCTGGCACTGGGATACTTGAACTGAATAACTTCGAGGGGAGCAAGGTTCTGTCTTGTCCAGAATTCACTTTCTCGGAAAACACCGACCTTGTAGTCGACCCGGCGCTGCTTATTGTCTCCGATGTCGGCGACGTGGATGCAGCTTTCCGTGGACGAATCGGGGCAGGGAGCGACAGCGAGTGCTTCGGTATCACGGTTCGTAAAACCCGACAGAGCGACCGTCCGTTGGACCCGGCCCTGCAGATCTGTGGCATGGACGGCCTCAGAACTCCCCGAGTCGTTGATCCAGAGGAGCATGTTTGATTTGAGCGCTGATTTACCCAGACCGCTGGCCTCATTAATAACTGAGGTATCAAGCTCAGCAGTTTGGCGTGAGTTCCATTTGGGGCAGAGGCCAAATGTTGAAGTAGAAATCGTGAGTGCTAAAAGCAGGGACATTCTGGTGAATCTGTTCATAGGGACTCCTTCATCCTTAAGTTGACAACTATGACACGAGAAAAGACCCCATTCGTCAAATCAGAAGAATGTTAATCAAATTCCGCATAGCGGAATTTGGATGGAGTTTCCTTTAGTTGCGTGATCCAGAAGTCTGGGAGAAGACCTCGTTTCTCCTGTGCGAGGTCAGTACCCGGAACAATCAGCTCCTGCAGTTTCCTCCCATTCAGCCCGATCCGAGCACTGGCGAAAACCGAAACTTTTGAATTCCACTTCCTTTCGTAGCGATCCCTGAGAAAGTGCGCGAACTGAAGAATAAGGTCCGGTCTGCCCTTCATAGTCTCAAGCTGCCTTGGAGTGAGAAAGTGCAGCGGGTCCGGAAATGCGACTTGTCCGTCCTTTTTTCTTTTAACGAAGAAGAACACTTTGCCTTCCTTATGCCGAAGCATCATACGCCAGGCAAACATATGTCCCTGCTCCGTCCAGCTCGTAAGCCCCGGGTAGAGAAAATGCCGCAAGGGCAAGACAGTATGGGCGCAGCAGTAGATTACGAGAGCGAGTGCCAGGGGGCGATGATAGGAGAACTCTGGCGCCAGTTCGATTCCTCTGGGCAAAAACTTTCGAAGGATCGGGATCCGCCGCGGAAAGGAGGACTCGAAGAACATCGTCGAAAGAAAAATCGAAAACCAAGGAAATGTGGCAAGACCGAACATCACAGCGTTTGAAAGGTGAAAGACGACCGCAACGGCAAAGGCCATGGGCCGGGTTCGTCGCCAGAGGAGCAGGGGGATAATAAAAAGATCAAAGATCACCCCGCCGTAACTATAGAGGCCAGGTGCCCAGGGCCCGTCGTAGAGAAAACCTAGCAGTCCATCTTTCTTAAGAGCAAGGAAGATATTCATGGGAGTGCCCCGAAGCCAGGCAGGGCCAGAGGTACGCCGCTCGTCCAGAGGCATAAAGATCATCCAGAAGCTCAGTAAGCAGTAAAGGTAGCTATGATTAATGTATTCAGTTTGCTCAAAGAGAAAGAGTAAGAGCTGGCCCCCAAATAGGACGATGGAGAAAACCCGGTAGTGGAAGTTGAAGGCGACGGCAAGGCCTGCGAAAATTGTTACGGTGTAGTGAATCGCCATGCCCCAGTAAGGCCAGGGTTTGACCCAATAAAAAAATAGGTAGCTGAAGTTAAACTCTGGAGTGACGTACTGGTCGAATTTGCCGATCAATAGACCGTTGATGAGCTCCTGGGACATCAGGATTCCGGCCCCAATACGGAAGTAGCTCAAGACGGCGGCGTCGATCGGGCGGAAGAGGGCCTTCATCATGGCATGGTTCTACCACCGTCCATGGATCAGGATTCTAAAGCTTCTCTTAAATTGCTTGAGGAGTGATAAAAAAGAGGGCCGCAACTGCGACCCTCTCAAATTCTTGTCTGTTTTTTGCTGAGCGCTTAGTTGGGCTCGTTATGGTTCTTGAACTCACCGCGACCAGTGATGTGCATCGTATCGTTGCGCTCAAGTGCTGTTGACCAGCCGTTCATCTGGTATTTTACAGTGACCATGACGCCAGCGACTGGATCGGCACGGGTCCCGTGGTTCATGATTCCAGAGAGCTTCATGGTAGCGTTGAATTCCCAGCCCCAGCTGGTAGTGACTTCGCCCGGTACGATGAGGATACCAGTGAGGTACTTGCCAGTTCCGTTGTATGAGCCGCCGTAAGAAAAAAGAACTTTGTACCGGAAGACAACTGCTTCTTTGCCGGACCCGTTCTTGATCCGGGCCACGAAGTTCTTCTCAACGGGCATTGAGAAATTCTCAAGATCGAAGGGCTCGACTATCTCTTTTGTGATTGGATCCTTCGGAACCACGCTGATCGGTGCGTATTCTGTAACGTTCTTAGGCTTTCCTTTCGAAACGAGTTCGTAAACAGCCTCTCCGAGGGCAACAATGTCGCGAGCGATAGAGATGACCTGGCCTGCGGTGCCGATAACGTCACCAATAACTCCTCCTCCTCCACCAAACGATGGCCCACCTGGAATCGGTCC
>JAIYDC010000053.1 GCA_027487685.1 Pseudomonadota bacterium
AATGGTCCTTTGGTTGATGGGTCGCTTGAATGTTGTTTTAAAGACTTAAGTCGGAATCGACACAGTCTTTTGACTTAAACTATGCCATTGACTGTGTCGATTGAGCTCGGACAGCACAGGAGTGACCTCGACATTTTGGTAAAGGCCTGCGTTGTGAACGCCATCCAGCTCTACCTTGTACTGACCCTGAGATGGAAAACTTCCCCCGGCTCTGGCAAATTGAAGCTCAAAAGATTCATCGCTGGATTTTGTCCAACCAGGAATATTCGAAAAGAGGGCCCAGCCTGGAGGCGCTTGGATTGAAGGTGCCCCATCCTCGAAAGAGCCATTTTCAATCAGGTTATTACTAAGAGGGACTTGGCCAAGGAGAGAAAAGGACAAGAAAAACAAAGACAAACCAAAGAAATACATACACTTCCTACAGTTAAAATAATCCGCCGAGAATAAAATTTATTATAGGGCGCACTTGAAGATAGTTAAGAAGGTGAATATTGCCGAGTTCGGCGGTGTGGATTGGTAGAAAATCTCGAATAAAACAAACCTGACAAAATCAGACCGTCGGAATTGTCAAAAGCCTCAATGGTGGTGATTGAACAACCCTTTACCCTGATGAGATTCGTCAACTTCCCCACAAACATTTGAGTCTGTTTTAAAAATTAAATGCCGACAAGATTTTGAAATGGAGAAGCGATTATGAAAAAAGACTTTAGAAATCGAGTTAGCCCACAAGCCGTCGAGATGAATCTTACAAGCCTATGTGGAATGCTAGAAGGGATGCTCGCAGACAACAAGATTAATTCTCAAGAAGTTGCAAAACTCATTGAATGGTTTGAAATGAATAAAAATCTGAATGGGTTACACCCATTCAGCGAAATTCAAAGCTCTCTCAATATTTTCTTAGCCGATGGCCTTCTTTCAGCTGAGGAATTAAAAGATCTTTTGTGGATATGTAGGCAGCATCGAAAAGACGGAATCGCCTTTGATGATATTACAAAAAGCATTCAGTTTTTACATGGATTAGTATCAGGACTTGGTGCAGACGGACTGATAAATGCTAAAGAGATTGATGTTCTCAAGAAATGGTGCCTTGATCATGAATACTTAAAGGGATGTTGGCCCTACGATGAGTTTCTAGCACTGTCCATTGAAGTTATTCAGGATGGTAAAATTACTTCGCATGAGCACGATATCATTTCATATTATTTTAATGAGTTCATGGGATTAAATGGAAATAAATCTTTAAGAATCCCTCTTAATGAAGCTACTGTTGCAATTACTGGTGTATGCGCGGTTTGCCCTGAAATTGAATTTGACTCTAAAAACTTTGTATTGACGGGTGAGTCCTCAAAGTTAAAACGTAAGGATTTAATCAAGCTCATTGAGGACTGTGCAGGCACTGTCCTTAGTTCAGTAACACAGAAAGTGGATTATCTTATCGTTTGTGACGATGGTAGCCCTGCTTGGACCTATAGAGCATATGGACGAAAAGTAGAAGATGCTATCAACATGAGAAAAAAAGGACATAAGATTACAATAGTTCACGAGAGCGACCTCTGGGACGCTTTTCGAGATAAAGATGTAGCTTAGTCCGAGAGTGCGAATTCTGGACTAGTTTTTAACGGCAACTCTTCACTGATTCCCTCATCCAAGAAGGCGTTAATGAAGGTATCCGTTCTACATAATGTACATGCGTCTTCTTGTTAACAACAGTTATGACAGCAGTTGCATCAACTCCAGCATGGTGATGCATAATCGAGAGCATACTACCGTTCTCAATTGTTAAACTAGAAATATAACTTGTATATTCAGCCCAACTCTTACTGACGCATGAGACAACCAGGTTAATGTCTTTTTCCGTATCGAATTCAATCTGAGCTTTCCTTTTGGATAAATCACCAGGAGTAGAACAGCCAAAAAAAACCAGCGTAGAACTAAAAAAAATAAATAAGTTTAAGCCTTTCATAATTCCTCGACGCATATTCAAAAATGATAAAGACTAATTGCCACCAACAGTAGTTTGTATATCAATTTTACTACCTGCATCGGTCGAAATTCTAAAAAACTTATGCATATTCTGCTTGAGAATAAACTCCCTCTGCGTCCAGTCTTTGTTTAAAGTACAAAGTCCCGATCCATTAGGATCAAAGGATACCCTCATTGTTACTTCACCTGCTGGAACAAAGAGCTGGGCAGTTTCGCTTGCCCCTATGCTCAAGGCGAGTGCGTCATTAATATATAAAGCATAGTAACAAGCACTACCATTAAAGCCGCTATCCCTGGTTATAGTAATTATAGAGGTATTACTGTCTGTTGGTTTTCCAAAAGCATAGATTCTCTTTGATTCCACTTTTTTGGCTTCTCTAGTGCTTATTGGACTCGTGGAGCATGATGAAAACAACAATCAAAAATCGCATAAGACAATACCCTTGATTTGTTTATCTAAGATTTTAATTCAGGTCTTAGTTTTATGAAACGATAATGAAAAAAGTCAAAATACTTTCGCTTGGAAAGGACTACAACTTCCTTTGCACTCACTTACTACCTTAACGGAAAACAGCAAAATAAAGACACTGTAAATGAATTAAACACGATCAGCAGAGAAAAAAATCTCCCCAGGGATCCCCGAAAGTGGCGATATATCCCTCATCCGCGAAGATGAAGGATATACAACTGAACTAGAATAATGACTAAAAACTCTGCAATATAGCCTTTACCGTTTTCAATTTCTCAATGCTTAATCTTTTAATTATCTGCAAACATTCATGCCTCAAAGCTTCAGGTAGATCATTTTCAGTGTCCTTAAATTTAATAAATTCCTCGTAGGAATACCCATATGAGATCAGAAGCTTATGGATAATATCTGGTTTCAGATCAATTCTCCCGTTCTCTGCATGATTAATAAATGTATCAGAGACTCCAACTAAAACAGCGGCCCTCCTCATTGAAAGTTTCCTGGACTCTCTCATGATTCGAAGGACTGTCGCCTCTCTTGTCATAATCTTGGAATCAGATCTTCTTTTCTTCTTTTTAAATTTTTTCATCTCAAGCTCCTAAAAAGTTAGAAGCTCCTTGAAAACTGAGACGCTGTGTCTCTTAGTAATCAGCGCCAGTTAAGTTCACTTTTTACTAAAAAACTACGCAGCGTCGTACTGAATTGACCGCTAAAAATTTTGGGGTAAGCCAAAACTAAGCCACAACTAAGCCAACGAGAGTAATGTCGGGACATTTCCAGCAACATTGACCTGAGTGATCTCGATACAACTGATTGAAACCTAATTGAAATGATTTGAGAGAGTTGTGATTTGATGGGCCGAAGCCCATCAAAGCATAACAGAATTTTGGTGGAGGTGGCGGGAATCGAACCCGCGTCCGAAAAACCTTCCAGTAGAGAGTCCCACGTGCGTCTCTGGTAAGTTAGTACCAATACTATTTTTGATCTTTGTAGAACCAACAAACTCCCGGTGATTTTAAAGAGTCGCCCGGCGTATCTCCTGCGGCTTTAGATTTCGGAGGTTCCCGCGAACCTCTTTACCAGCTTTTTGTTATCGGTGCTGGCCCCTCAGGTGATAATTTAACGTAGTTAAATTA
>JAIYDC010000106.1 GCA_027487685.1 Pseudomonadota bacterium
TACGTGTCTTTTTGGTCATGATCAACTCCTCAGTTTAGTATATCAAACGTTAGGTAAAGTTGATCGGCTTGGATGGGTACTTAAGCTACAAGGAGTCTAACAATTCGACCGCAGTCCAAGCCTTTGCCCCAAACTTCTTTTAAGAACCGGTAACCCAGGTCCATTTCATTAGAATCCTCCAACCACTTAAGGCCACACCAACCGATTGGTTTAAGGGTTCCAGCTTCTTCGACAATGAATCTTCCGATTTTCTGATCGTGAAACTGTTGCCGAATACTATGGACTATCTGGATCGCAACGTCGTGACTAGGAAGCGGACCATCAGGCGTATGCTCCGTCACTTCTGGATCAGAATTCAATTCCACCATAAAAGCCGCATCGTCTTTTCGATGCGCTCTAAGAATGAGCTTGTGAACTGTAGTGATGATCTTGAAAGAATCAATCAGCATTGAAATATCCTACCCCTTGAGCCATGTATTAACTTCTAAAAACAAAATACGGAGATCTTCCGGCAAGTCCTTGTATCGCTTCTGATGGCTCTTCCACATTCTCTCTAAGTCATGGCCTAACCAGCCAGCATCAAGAGTTAATAATAATTCTCGTGCTGTAGTGATGGATCTAAGTTTTTTTATGTTAAGCGCGGCTCCACTTTGGCTTAGTCTCCAAAGATCATCATAATCCTTCATCCGTGAATTTCCGGCCGCAAAACGCTGACAAGCAGACAGTTTGTCGGCGATGATGTTCTCTATGGAGGCTGAAAGGATCATCATCTCTGCGTGAACAGGAGAACTGATTTCTAAAGTATCCGTCTCGACACCAAAAACTATATCGAGTTCAAATTGATTTTTAGCCCCCTGATCCGTTTGGTACTCAATGACAACGTTGGCACCAGTCTTATCCTGCTGGATGATCGATTTGTACCTGATGAGCTTAAAATTTATATCCTCCGAACGCGCACAAGCTTTTTCCAGTATCGCCTTAACGGTTTCATCAGATTTACTTTTAAGCGTGACAAAATCCAGATCGATCGTCGCTCTAGGAGTCGCGATATAAACCCACAAAAGATTCCCTCCCTTAAAGACGAAGTCATCTGAGGTTTCGCTTAACTTTTCCACAAAATGGAACATCACGAATCGTAAGAAAGCTTGAGGCCCGGTGAGTTTATTTTTAAGGGCCCACTTCTTTGACAGTGCCAATAGATTAGGCTTTTTAGTCATTGGCCAATTCCTGTTGGAGATGGGTCATGACCTTGGTCTTTAGGATTTTATCATATTGGGCAATCCGATCCGTCTTGATGCTTCCTTGCTTAATGTATCTTTTGAGGGCCTTATAGAAGTCTGGTCCAGCAGGATCAATTTTATAGGCGTCTGCAAGTGTACGTTCAATGTCATAAATTCTTATGCCAACCCCATGATGAGTTACTTTGGTGATCCCAATAAGCTTTTTAGGATTTACACGATGAACCTTGAACAGTTTGTTGCGGAGAGATTTATCCCGCTGGATATCAACATCGATTTTTTCAATGTAGTCCTGTGCTAAGCCATGAATATGGAGTGCCGTCCGTCCGGAAATGACTACTTCAGGATAGTACTTGGCCACTACAACTAGTGCTGCAAGGAATGGATCTAGTCCTGAAGTCGCGTAAAACCCGTTACCAAGCGCCTGAAGTATCCCCACTCGAGCCTTGCGCGAAACTTCCATTCGATTGCCAAAAAGCTCTATGAGCTCAGGCATTGCCATAACTTTTTCTTTTTTAATTTTCGACAGGACTTTTTTAAGATGAATTTTAGTCATGTTACAACTATACCACGATATCAATAATTGTGATATCATTGTAACAGGGCTTTAAAGGATGCTTACCAATCGCTTCCCATTTCGTTAAGATGTATTTAAAATCAATGGATTATGCAGTACAAATAACCCGCTCCAAAATATCTCAAAATCTTAAAGCCTCCTTCTGGAGGCTTTTTTATTTCCTAAACTCCTAACTATTTGCAAACTTCGAGAGTAAATGCGGACTCACGGACCAAAATTTCAGAACTTTTCATTGGTTTGCGTCAATTGCTTACCAGAGACACTTCTCAATAGCAGCGACGAGCGTGTGCTTGCCCAAAAAAAGCACGCACTTGCCATAGGAGAGGCAATACAACGAAATCCTCGTGGTCATTTCGGAAGTTTAAAGAACTGCCCTTTTAACATCTCGAAGTGCAGATAACTTCCGTTGTCTTCAGTCACTATTCCAATCTCATTCATTCCTAATTTATGAAGAACCTTGATGGAACCGGTGTTGTCAGGAAGAACCTTCGCAGTAATACGGTCAAAATTAAGTCGCAGGAAACCGTATTCAAGGCAACTCATTGCCGCATCGGTGGCAAAACCTTTGCCCCAAACTTTCTTTAAGAACCGGTAGCCCAGGTCCATTTCATTAGAATCCTCCAACCACTTAAGGCCACACCATCCGATTGGTTTATGCGTTCCAGCTTCTTCGACAATGAACCATCCGATTTTCTTATCGTGAAACTGTTGCCGGATACTATGGACTATCTGGATCGCAACATCGTGACTAGGAAGCGGACCATCAGGCGTATGCTCCGTTACTTCTAGGTCAGAATTTAATTCCACCATAAAAGCCGCGTCGTCTTTTCGATGCGCTCTAAGAATGAGCTTGTGAACTGAAGTGACGATCTTGAATGAATCAATCTGCATTAAAATACCCTATCCCATTACCCAAGAATTAACTTCTAGAAACACCGTTCGGAGAAATTCCGGAAAGTCCTGGTAGCGCTTCTGATGCCTCTTCCACACTCTCTCTAAGTCGGGGCCTAACCGACCAGCATCAAGACATAAATAATTTCTCGTTTTGTAGTGATGGATTCAAGTTATTTTATGTCAACCGAATCTCCACTTTTACCAATCATATTTATTGACGCTCTCAATCTTCTTACACTTTGAGTGAAGAATTCCCAACATCAGAAACCAACCCAAAACTGGTGATGCTCCTGCTCCGATAACTGGCACAGGAAAATATCCTATCTCTGTGACAACAAAACATCCTACAAAATAGGCCACAAAAGTAATTAAGAGAGTAAAGCGCGGGGAATCATCCTTCCTAGAATCCCTATCGAAAAAGGGGTAGAATAATAGTCCAATGCTAGCGATCGCCGATAAAAATAAAAGAAGTCCCTGTTCATAGGCCAAGTGAAAGATTCGCTCAACATGTGCTACCGGTAACAGCGCATCAGGTCTCATCCAAGCAGCGATTGTTAGAACAGCGATCAACGCCATACTTCCTTGACGCTTTGGCCTGTTTAACTCATGACAGAAATAACAAATCACCCCCATCGCAAAAGCAAAAGCTGAAGCCTGACCTGCATCGGGCTGTAAGACAAAAAGGCAAGAGAGTATCAAGGCAAGAACAAAGGACCTCAAACTGCCTTCCTCATGAACATGAAACAAGACTAAGGGGGTGAGGATCATGGAGACGTTAAGCCTCATTGACCCCAAAGGAAGCCAGCGATGAACAGAATCGAGTCCTTGTGTAAAAAGAGTGAGTAAAATCAGAAAAACTGCCGTGCAGGCCATGGAAAATGAATTCTTTAAAATAAAATCAGCTTTCTTCCGAAGAAATGAATAACCGATCACCCCTACCCCTATGGCCAACAGATTAGGAGCAAACACAAAGAGACCAATCCCATGAAGATAGGAAATGAGAGACCCCATCAACACGACGGCCAAAGAGCAGCTGAGTAACTTTACAGGAATCAGATCACTCATCATCTATCCTAAGTATTTAAACCAAGCTTTGGCATGGGTGTTAAGGAAATGGACTCAAGTGCTCATGGATGATCTTCCATCCTTCAAGTTCCTTTCGGAAGCAGGATGTCCCTCGTCCACGACCTTCTCTTCGTTCACCATTCACAATTCCATTCCAATGGTAAGTGTAGGTACAAACCGCAACACTATCGGACTCACCAATCCAGTCAATGTCCTGGATCGTGTAAACCTCCGATTTTATCATGGACCACGTTTTTTCAAACGCCCGGCGAATCTCCAGGGGCCCAGAGTAGGTTCCGCTTGAGAACCAACATTTGCAGTCTTGTGAGATGAGCGAGATGATGGAGTTAAAATCATGCGTATTGATTTCACGCATGTAAAGCTCCATCAGGTTCCGTGCAGATTCCATTGAACTCTCCTTAAAAACAACATCGCTGACTAAAATCATGAACTCCGAAATTTACTTCCATCATAACTTCGTTGAGGGTCGGCCAGTCAAGGTACTTCCCTCGTTGGCGAGGAATATTAAGCATATGAGAGTCGAAGTCCCTCAAGGTTCATCATATCAGGATCTTAACCCGGCGATGAATGCTGGAATTAGCTTTAGAGTGTCAATTTCTTAATCAATCATGAATTGAATAATTTTCACGTCGGTCCCAAGGTAAGTGAGGTTGCTCTACAACACATCCATTAACGATAGAGTCTCGTTTTCTTGGTAATAAAAAGTTTGCTCAGGCCGGGATCATATCAAAACAGTAAACCTAGGATCATCTTATGAGAACGACGGCTGCCTTAGTGCTTGCCATACTTTCTTTTGGCACTTTTGCTCAAAACCTTAACCGTTCGATCAACACTAGAATCGATCAGCTACACCCATCTCAATCGAATGGAGAAATCAATCGCCTTTCAGACGGTGAAAAACTGATCATGAACCGTGGTCTCACTGAAGCTCTCTCAGTCATTAGAGATATTGGTAGACCGCCCCCACGCCCCACTGACAACTACCCAGATAATAACGGTGGCAGCGATTGGCGCAGGAACTCAGGCTTCGCTCGCAACAATGTAAAGGTCTTTTCTGGTGACCGCTGCACATGATTAGTCACTGAAATCTTGCCAAGAAATAGCTGAGGCCGTCTAAGGTCAATCTTTGGGAATCTGAATATTTGTTCCGTCGCAATTAATGGGAAGTTTACTGACATTCTTGATACATTATTTGGCAACATCTTCGAACCAGCATCGAGACTCTTAAGGGCCCAGGCCCCTCGCTTTGAGGACCTTACTGTATAAACAGACGACAGATGCACTTCGAATCTATCAGTAATTGATCCAGGTGTTGACTGTTCATCTCTGGGCGGAGTTCTTGGAAATACGAAAGTATGGTCAGTCAAAATTGGTAACTCTTGTGTCGATATTCCTGATACCAACTTCAGCATTAATACTTGTAATGCTTACCAAGAAGCAGTTCTCGCCATGTATGAAAATGATGGCTCTAGAAGACGTGGCGACGAAGTCGAGCTTTTCTCGGACGATCGCTGTTTAGCTCCGGTTATGTCTGTAAAGCGTGGAACTAACTGCCAAGCACTTGATGGTGTCTTCAGCGGTCAAAGAGTGTGGTCAGTACGCTTCCGTGGTCAGTGTGTTGACATCCAGGACACGACCTTCCGTCCTGCTTGTGAAGGCTATGCTCGCTAATCTCTAGATAACAATTCAAGGTTTCCATCTCTAAGAAGATGGAAACCTTGAACTTAACGTACCATTTAAAAATTTTCTTTCTCTGAACTACTGTATCTGATGATCCCATTTTATCTCAATTTTTTGAGGCAAGGATTCGGATTCTTCCCGTTTCCAAAGTTTTATTTGAAGAACACCATTCGTGAATGACGCTTCTACCTTCTTATCGTCTACGCTACCAACCAGGGGAATACATCGATAGAACGAACCGTAAGATATTTCGGATTGCCAAAAATCTTTACTTTGATTCTCGACTTCATTACGTTTCTCGCCTTGAATCGTAAGGGTATTCTTATCGAAAGACACGTCCAGGTCCTTTTCCAAAATGCCGGGAACCTCGGCTGTGACCAGATAGTAATCGCCAACATCACAGACATCAATGTGGGGAACGAACTGGTTTGTCTTCCTTGCGATGTCCGTCGGGAGCGCCCAGTCCTCTGTGAAGCGACTCAAGAGGTCGCGCATTTCGTCCCGCAGAGAGAACCAAGTTTCATGCCCGCGATTTTGTCTTATCAGGTGTTCGTTGCGGTTCATCATATGTTTGCTCCTTGAGAATTGTCCCTATACCTATCATGATGAAAAAGATGGGGTGGTCAAGCTGCAGGAGGAATTATCAGATCTACGCAGCATGAAAGTACCTGAAGAGAAAATTCAATTCCCATCCTGGTCCTTAAATTCTAAAAAGCCAGTAGGTCTTAATTACACGGAGGTTAAAATGAAAAAGTTATTTCCAGTATGCCTGTCGGCGATGCTTCTCTCAGTACCCGCTTTCTCTCAATCAGGGGTCCCGATTTCACCCTCTTTCGGCAACAGTGCTGGTTCAGGATCTATGGACACACCATCAACATCAGATCAAGGTTCTACCAACATGACTGGTTCTGGTACGGGTTATTCTACTTCCACGACGACGACAACGAAGAAGAAGCAGATGATGGAAGAAAATTCGATGGGTTCAGGGCCTGATAGCAGTACGAGATTCGATAACGCCACGGATTCGACGACTAGTCCGGTTGGCCCCGGAACTGGCATGGGTTCCGGATCCGCTACCGACAATTCGTTGGGATCTGGCACAGACACCTCGAATGAAAGAATAAAAAATCCATAGTTTGTATCTCCCGGGGGTGAGGATTTTTGTATCTTCCCCCCCTTTAGCTTTCCTTAAGTTCGGCTTGGTGGCCACTCCCACTAACGATCTCGAAACCTATCCCACCAGGAATCTCGAGGTTCCGGTTGTGGCGTTGATTCGGGTTCGGGCCTAGGGTCAGGTCGACGGGGGATTTGACGTGTTCTTCTTGGCGTCTCAGATTCATCCTCCCAGCTGTCTTCGGGAATCGGAGAATCAGAGATACGAGTTAAGATGCCGCAGGCGAGGGGAATATCTTCCTCCTTTGTGCCCATATGTGCTGAAGAGCGAAGATAGAGACTCACGGCACGGCGCTCGAGAGAGAGATCTTGGGTAGAGAGTTTAACCAGATCATCATTGGCGGTCTCATCTGGAAGGTGAAGGTCGTAGAGCATGAGAGAGTAAGACGAGGAACGGATATAGCGGTAGCTCAGGCCAAGGCGGTAATTCTCCCCCCCATGCTGAGTACTCAGGTCACCGTCAAACGGCACGATCATAGGTCCGGTAGATCGACGTGCTTCAAGGCCGTCCACTAAACCATCATCATTAATGTCCGATCTACTCTGGGGACAAGTGCTACCGGTATGAAGTTGTTGGGTCACCCTGCCTTTGGGAGCATTGTAGAGTTCGATTTTGACTCGAAATTCGTCTCCGTATTTGACCACATAAGCATCACCGTGAACGTCCGTTGAGATACTGCCGTTGATAGGAAAGAGGATCGCGGCATAGGAGCCGTCGACCAAAAGCTCATCAGGATCTTGATCTCTATCATCATCAACGACGACTGCTTTTCCGCATGCGGTGAGGGCCACGATTAGAAAAATGGTGTTGATCATAGAAGCCTCATTAGCCTTTTTCGTCCAAACCGGCCTAAGATACAAAGCTTGTGAAATGCCAATTCAATTGTTCAAAGGTCCCTGTACCTCGGTTGATCGTCCTTGATGAGCATGAAAGTTCCGAGCAATAGAAGCGTTGTAGCTAAATAATTCCGCTTCAAATGATCAACCGCGGCCCCAAGGTTTCGTCCCTGACGGTAATAGATAGCATCATCGATGAGCTGTCCTGGTGTTAACCGGAGCTGAAGCGCCTGAAGGTCTTCCTCGAAACGTCGGATCGCCTGATGTACTTCTTGCAAGAGTTCTTCCACCCCCTTAGTGCTTGATGATTTCATGGACTTTCTCCTTAATCGAAGATCCTATATGCTTAAAGCCTTCAAGGGATTTGTTTAACTTCAGATCCACAGCGTTTATTTTGTTGATGCCGACTAGTAAAATGATACCTCCGCCCAAAACAAATGACCCCGTCACAACTATGGCTGAGGCCCAAAGTGGAATCACCATGGAGAGCATAATGATGGCGGTCGCAGCAAGACATTGAGCACCGATGAATAGCACAACTCCGGAGATCACGAGAGTTGTGGTGGCAGTTCTTAGCTGGACGACCTTCTCGGTCATTTCGCCCCGAATGAGTTGACCCTCTCGTTCTAAGAGCAACCTAGTATCAGCGTAGATCCTTTCTATCATTAGCATCCAAGAATCACGTTCAAAATTGAGGTCACCAGGCTCCTTAGGGCTGCCCTCATGAAAGGGATCGGAGTTTTTTGTATAAGTGTTGCTCATAGAAACTCCTTTTCGTAAAACGAAGGGTCAAGAATCAGACGCAGGGATCGTCTTCCGAGGAAGGGCGCCACACGCATTCACTGAAGCAAAGTACAGGCCATGATGGTGGACTATTTTGCCGCTTCCCGTATTAAAAGGAGGGACTGATAATGGGGCCTTTCGTGCGCACCATTTCCGATATAGTCGTTTACATTTTCTGGATCAAAAAATTAGATTATTTATCTGAGTTCAAAAAAATTAGGCTCTTCACAAATTCAGAAAATTCTAAGCACGAAGATGTCCGATACAATTTGTAAAAACGTTGCAAAGAACCTGTAAAAATTTTGTCTGGTCTTGCAAATTTAACATCAGGGCTTAGAAATAAACTAGACCCTGAAATTTATCATGCTATCTTTTATTGCAGGGGTTAGAACACATGCCAATAATCATCAAAGCTAGTCATTGCGAAAAATGTGAATGCCACGGGAAGGGAATCTTCTGCGGGATCCAGGCCGGCTCTATCCAGGATATGAGCGAAAATAAAGTCCTAAACACATATAAAAAAGGCCAGACACTTTTTTTTCAAGGAAATCCCGCATTTGGTGTCTATTGCATAAAAACCGGAAAAATTAAAATCTCGAAAGTGGGTGAAGATGGAAAAGAAATCATTCTTCGAATCGCTGGCCCCGGTGACATTCTTGGACATCAAAACCTCTACTCAAACGATCATTACACAGCAACTGCGACCGTCATAGAGGAAGCATCAGTATGCTTTCTCGACAAAAAGTATATGCTAAGTCTTATTGCGAAGGAACCCGAGATTGCCCTCAATGTCATTCGTAGGCTTAGCAACGAGATGGCAGCTTCTGAGAACCGAAACGCTGCAATGACCTACAAAAATGTCAGGGAGCGTCTCGCCGAGCTTCTCCTGACCTTTAAAAATAGTTACGGCGTCAGTGAACATGGTCGAATTAGGCTGGATATTAAGCTTACGCGAGAAGAAATCGCCTCGATGGTCGGGACCGCTAACGAGACAGTGATACGCTTCATTTCAGAGTTTAAGGAAGAGGGAATACTGGAGCAGGAAGGGAAGGTCATCTATATCACGAATGTCGAAAAGCTTCGAAAAACCGCCAACTGCTAGCCAGTTGAAATCCAAATTAAACGGCCCGTTTGGTCCTGTGCCATTAAACAAATAATACCAATGACATTTTGTGATCTGTTCAGCCGAAGCAGAACTGCTGCCGAGCGTAACGTTGAATGGCAGAGCCTCAATCATCAGTGAAAAACAGGGCCATTCTTTCAGTACACCAAACAAGGTAGTCGCAGGATTTTTATATTCTCGTCGCTCTAGAGGTCTTCTGTGTTGCTCCGCGCTATCTGGTATGCATGGGATAAAAAGGGTAAGAAAAGAGATTGAAAATAAACCAAAGAAATGCAATTATCCGTTTAAAACAATTGTTTAAAACTCCTGATTAAGGCCAAGTATGCGAAACCGCTTATTTTTATTTCAGATACTGATCTCATGTTTTAGTTACACTTTACCCGCTTCTGTTCCGCTTAACCTCCATGAATCTCTCCTCAAAGAATATGTCGCTAAAGGCTCCCCGACTTTAGATGAAATTCAAGCTGTTTTCCTGTCCTCGGAACTCCGGAACAAAGAAATGCGGGAAGACATTTCCCCGGAACTCTACGGAAGTGCCGGCTACAGAGAAACCAACGAAAAACCGATCATCCCCTTTATTCCGATTTTCTCTCCAGTGAAACTCGCTGAGCTCGGGGTCCGTCAGAAGCTCGCCCATGGCGTAAGTGTGGGAGCCGCGGCCGGGACTCAACAACAAAGTGCAGTGACTGCAACGGGGAAATACCGTGATGTCACAACGACGAATATCAATTTCACCGCGAGGATGGATCTCTGGAGAGATCTCTTTGGACGGGCCACCAAAGCAAAGCTAAAAAATGCCTCTGATGAAAGTAAACGGGCAGAGCTCGAGCAGCAGATTCAGAAAAAGGCGTTCCACATTTCTCTCCGCAAAACATACTGGGCACTGGTAGCAAACAACGAGTCCATGAGAATATCCCGCGAACTCCTGAAGGATTCGGTTTCACAGTCAGAAGAAACAATGAGGCGCTTCCGCAACAGTGTGGCCGAGCCAGATGAAGTTGCCCGCTACAAAGCACAGGTGGCGTCAAGGACCGGAACTCTCACTTCACTTGAATATCAGAAGCAAAGTTACACACGCCAGCTCAAAACTCTTTTACCAGAGCTCGCAGACGCAGAGATCGGCCTCGCAGACTATGACCTGGATAAGACTTTAAAAGACGTCCTCACTTGTACCCAGGTGATTGCAGCGGAGAAAGGAATCCCCTACCAGAACACGCTCTACGATGAGTCGATTTCCCTCCTTACGGCCATGCTGTCAAATAACCGCACCATCAATGACCGCTATGCTGACCCGGATGTTTCCCTCTACGGGCGGGTGCAGTCCGTGGGTGTTTCTTCTGACCCAAAACAAAACAGCTTCAAAGGCAGTTACGGTGGTTCCTGGGACGACATGACGTCACAGAATCGAACGGGTTACGAAGTGGGATTGAACGTCACCGTTCCTCTGGGAGACGCCAAAGCATCCACCCAGCGGACAAAAGAACTCTATGACGAGAAACGGCTGCAAGCCTTCATCGGCAGAACACAAGCAAACGTCATCACCTCCCATCAGGAAGTCCTCACGACCATTGCACTCCTCAATCAGGTCATCGAATCTCAGAGAGTGAACACCGAGCAGTTAAATAAACGACTGCTCTATATGCGAAAAAAATACCAACAGGCCCGTGCCTCAGTGAACGATCTAGTTCAGGATCAGGACGCGCTCTTGTCGTCGGAACTCATCACGATCGAGACTAAGCTCGCGGTGGTGAATGTGATTCTTGATTACCTAGCGGTCTACACCGAAACCCCATGCGATTTTAACAGGATTTAACATGAAGTTTTTTATCGATTTCTTCCTTAAAAATTTTAAACTCACTCTTGTGCTCACCCTGTTTTTGATTGTCCTGGGTCTCCAGGGACTTAATCGAATGAACGCCGAATCGTGGCCCCAGGTCGACTTCGCGATTGCGACAATCACGACTAATTACAAAGGTGCTTCCCCGGAAGACATCGAAGCACTCATCACGAAACCTATCGAAGATGAGATCCGTACTGTCTCTGGACTTAAAGATGTTAAGTCGATTTCGCAGACCGGTATCTCGACCATCATCGTCCGCATCGACATGGATAACGTCGATGAAAAGGAGGTCATGGATGATCTTCAGAAAGCCGTTCAGCGGGTTTCAAAACTCCCGGCCGATCTTGAGCAACAACCACTCTTCACGGAGATCAAATCCGATGAGTTCCCAGCGATCCAGATCAGCGTTGTAGCTAGCGGGGACAACCGCCTGCGTGACCGGATCGCCGATCTTCTGAAGACTCAGATTGAGGACATAGACGCCGTCAAAGACGTTCGTCTCACTGGATTCCGTGAAAGAGAATTCACGATTGAACTCGATCTTAAAAAAATGGACTCGTTTCACATCGGGGTTCCCGAGGTACTTGAGAAACTCCAGTCCCGTAACATCTCAATTCCGGGTGGTGACGTTGAGAAAGGCTCCCACAAGGATCTCGTCCGATTGAACGCGAAAGTGCAGAACGAAGATGATCTAAAAGAAGTTATTGTTCGTTCCACGTTCTCCGGTGACGTGATAAAACTCTCCGAGATTGCCAAAGTCGCCGATGGCGCGGAAGATCCGCGAACACTTACGAGCTATA
This sequence comes from Pseudomonadota bacterium, assembly GCA_027487685.1. Classification (GTDB taxonomy): domain Bacteria; phylum Bdellovibrionota; class Bacteriovoracia; order Bacteriovoracales; family Bacteriovoracaceae; genus Peredibacter. The sequence continues at coordinate 12,032 of JAIYDC010000106.1, forward strand.
ACGGCAGAGCTTCCGTGAATATGATCGTGAACAAAAAGGGCGGAGCTGATACACTCAAGCTCGCGGCGGCCGTGCGCGAGCTCCTCGAACGCTTTAAGAAAACGTATCAAGGTCAAGCGGAGTTTTTTATCTACCTCGACGAGGGTGATAAAGTAGCCGACAAGCTCTCGACCTTGAGTTCGAACGCGGCTTCGGGGCTAATTCTTCTTCTCATCTTTCTCATGATTTTCATGCCGGGCTGGATCGGAATCATGACCGCTCTGTCTCTCCCCATCGGTATCATGACAGTCTTCGGGCTCATGCCACTCTTTGGTCTCAACCTCGATTCCATCTCGATCTTGGCGTTCATTATTGCGATGGGGAACCTTGTGGATAACTCCATCGTGATTTCGGATAACTTCGTTCAGCTCAAACGGCAAGGATTCGAGACGATTCCGGCGATAAAAAAATCCGTCCTCGATCTTTGGGCGCCGATCACCGCCACAGTCCTAACAACAATCGCTTCATTTATGCCCATGCTCGTCACCAAAGGCGTCATGGGGAAATTTATCGCCCCGATTCCTATCGTCGTCACCCTCGCTCTCCTCGTCTCACTCGTGGAATCCTTTTTCCTTCTTCCGATGCGGCTATCGTTTGTCGGAAACCTCGTAAAGAAAGCAGAGGTTGGCGAAGAACACTGGTTCGACAATTGGAAAAATAAGTTCGAAGTTTTTATGCGCTGGGTGGTGAACCACAAATACATTACGGTTGGGTCTTGCTCGGGCCTCATAGTGGCAGCGTTTCTCATGATCATTTTCGCCAATAAGTTCATTCTCTTTCCGGCCGAGCAGACTGAGATCTACCTTGCCCGGATTGAATCTCCGCGCGGAACGCCGATCGAAACAACACTCAAAAGCGGGACTGAGCTTTCTCAAACTATCCAGAAAGAACTCGGTCCTTGGGTAAAATCTGTCGCTGTCAAATCTGGTTCTTCCAAAGACCGTCCAGATGATCCCAAAGGAGGAGAGGGCGACTCTCAAGGCATGGTCGTCATCTACGCCTCTGACGAAGCTAAGTTTAACGTTCCTCACACGGAGTTCCTCGCCAAACTCCGCGAGATTGAGACTAAAAAGTATGGCCGAGTAGAGTTCGAAGAAATGGTTAATGGGCCACCGGTGGGCTCACCTATCAATGCCACTTTTCGCTCTGACAATCCAATAGAGCTTGATTCTGTCGTAAAGACAGTTATCGACAAACTCAAAAACATTGATGGAGTCATCGACCTCAAAGTTGATGATTTTGTTGATGCGGATGAAGTGCTCGTAAAGATCGACTACGAGACCGCTGATCGTCTGGGTGTAAAGGTCGCCGACATTGGTAATACAATCCGGACCGCTCTCGGAGGAATCTTTGTTTCGGACGTGACTCTCAACAACAAGGAAGTGAACCTCAATGTGAAGTTCATGGATGATTACAAAGAAGTAACTCAGGATCTCCAGGAGATCAAGGTTATGGATACTAAAGGGAACCTCATCCCCCTGGGCCGGATAGCAAAGTTCGTCAAATCTCCAGGCACCCCGCAGATTAAGCGCTTCGACTTCAAGCGCTCTAAGGCCGTTGTTGGTGGGATCGACGAGGCAAAGACTACCGCCTTCAAAGTAAATAGTGTTATCAAAAAAGAATGGGAAACCCTCGGCATCAAACACCCGGAAGTGTCACTCGTCTTCGGAGGTGTCGAAGAGAGCACTCAGGAATCCATGCAGTCCCTATTTGATGCTTTGATCCTGGCACTCATTGGAATCTTTGCTCTTCTTGTTTTCATGTTCCACTCGTTCCTCCGACCTTTCATCATCATGATGACGATTCCTTTGGGACTTATCGGATTCTCGGTCGCGTTCTTTCTCCATGGAAAGCCAATTTCGTTCATGGCGCTCATCGGAATCATCGGTTTGGCGGGGATCATCGTGAACTCCGGGATCGTTCTGATTGAGTTCATTGAGATCGCCCGGCGCGAAGGGATGGCACTCAATGAAGCACTCGTCAAAGCTTCCAGTCAGAGGCTCCTTGCAGTCGTAGCTACGGCATTTTCAACCATGCTGGGTCTCTTCCCTACCGCCTACGGTATTGGCGGAAAGGATGAAATGCTGATTCCGATTACCCTCGCCATGGCATGGGGACTTGCATCGGGGACGATCCTCACTCTTATCTTCATCCCCCCGGCCTACGCTATCATTGAGGACTGGGTGAATTTCCTGAAGCGCGTGCCTCTGTTGGACCGCTTTCTGAGTACTCTTGGTAAAGAAGAACATCAAATCTCTGCGGCCGGTGAACACCAGGCGGGTGAATAAGGTGGTTGAAAAAGAGCTAGAGTCAAAGAACCGCATCATCAGTGCCTCCCGCATTCTTTTTGCAGAAAAAGGATTCGAGGGCACGACGATCCGAAATATTGCCACAGTCGCAGATGTGAACATAGCTTCTGTGAACTATTACTTCTCAAGCAAGGAAAAACTTTTCGAAGAAGTTTTACGCGCCGGTTTCGAAGATTGCGCAGTCGAAGTAAGCAAGATCATGATACCAGGAACGAAGTTAGAAGATGGTCTCGTGCAGATGTTTCGCTATCACCTCGACCATCGGCACGATCTACTCTCTATGTTCAAGCTCCTCATGTCGACCCAGGAAAAACAAAGGTTCATGCCGGAAGAATCCCAGGACTTCGGTCCACCGGGTGGAAAATGCGTTGCCGATGCGATCATCCGCGAACTCGGAAAAAGGCCCAGTGAACAAGATCTCCACTGGGCACTCAAGATACTGTTCAGCCACGTCACTCATACGGCGATTCTCTACACCTGTTGTTTTAAGGACGGACACATCCCTTTCACCTCAGATGAAGACATCGAGCATAGTATCCGCAGACTCTGCCGTGTAGTTCTTGCTGACCTAAGTTAAGTCTCCGTAGTCCAACCAAGATTTTTAAGGAACTTGTCTATCTCTTGAACCTGACCGACGAGTCCTTTGGTTTCCGTCGCAAGCTCCCTAAGAATATAGGCAGACTTGGCCGAGTCATTGGCAACCTCAGACACGTGGGCGATGTTCTTGTTGACCTCACCGGTGCCTTTCGAAGCCTCTCGCGCTGAGCGCGAGATCTCGTTGATGGCAGCATTCTGCTCCTCGACGGCCCCAGCAACGCTTACGTTGATTTCTTTGAGCTTCTCTATAATGCTTGTGATCCCTTTTATGGATTTGACAGCAGAAGCCGTCTCTCTCTGAACCGAGCTTATTTTCGAATTAATTTCATCTGTGGCACGGGCGGTCTGCTTGGCGAGTTCTTTGACCTCGTGAGCAACGACAGCGAAGCCTTTTCCGGCCTCTCCAGCACGAGCGGCCTCAATAGTAGCATTAAGTGCGAGAAGGTTTGTCTGCTGAGCAATTGAGGCAATAACCTTCACCACCTGGCCAATCTCTTCCGACGCCTTCAGCAACTCATCGATGTTCTTTGAGCTATCAAGAGTCTGCTGAAAAGCTTCCTGTGACATCCGTGATCCGTCATTAATACGAGTGGAGATCTCGCGAACAGAATGGGTCATCTGTTCAGTTGCAGCGGCCACGGACTGGACAGAATTGGAGGACTGAAGAGAGGCGCTTGCAACAATCTCTGACTGTCGTGAGGTCTCTTCCGCACCCGCCGAGACCGAGGTGGAGATCTGAAAGAGTTTTTCAGATGTCACGTCCATCTTTACAAAAACCTCGCCGATATCGTTAGCGACTTTAATGTTAGCGGTCATCACAGACCATGTGGCCATAGTCCCAATATATTCACCATTTTCTGAAATAAGGGCAGAGACGTAGAGGTCGAGCTTTTCAGGGCCTAAGGAGATGATCGCCTTGTAAGGAAGATTCCGAGGGTCCGCGAGAAGTTTCCGCTGATGCGCTGGATTTTTGTGGAAAATATCGATGCTCTGCCCAGTCATTGCATTACTTTTTACAGGTAGAAGGTGCTCGAGCTTTTGCAACGTCATGGTAGATGACTTGTTCATGTAAATCAGATTCAGTTCTCGATCAACGACCATGACATTAAACGGCATTGCCTCAAGCATCAATGTCTGACGGGTAAGATCGTCGGTAATTTTGCCGTTACTTCTAGTTAAATTGACTTCATTCACTGCCGACATGTCTTCTCCTTAGTAATCAATAAAACCATTGTCGGAGTCTATATACTTTCCTCCATGATAACTATGAGCAAGAGACATGATAAAAGTCACTGACTGGCCATTTCTTGATGATAACCGTAGTCGATGGCGAGGTCTTGATCAGGACAACCGACTTTCATCATCGGAAATATCTATTCGTTGCCACTAGTTGAACGGGACCCTACAAACACTTCCATTCGATCTGTCTCCCAATTTTCTTCACGATGGTGCCTACCGCATAGGGGACGGAGTATCGGCGGCGGGGTGAGAGCTGACGTTCGTGATCATAGCCGAGCTTATGGAGCCATTCATGTACCAGATGCCCCGCGATTTCGGGCGTGGTATGCCGATTAAAGTACTTGGTATTCATCCAGATTCTTCGGGTTCGAGGATACGTGTAGCCCATAACTTTAGACTCGAAGTCCGCGTAGAGTTCGACCTCTACATCCATCGCATTATTTTGATAAGGGTAAAGTTTTTCAACACCATCAAGAATCTTCGCATAGAGTACCCGGTTACTTTCTCCATCGTTCATATAAAAACCGTAACGACCTCGGTACCGATGAAGGAGTATTTGCTTCCGGAACTCCGAGGAAGCAAAGACCAGACGCAGGAGTTCCACCGCTTGATGTAGCTTCCGTTCTTTAGGCTTCGTCATTCGAACCGTAGTGATGTTGAAATCGAAGGTGTAGGCCTCAGTAGGGATGAATCCATGGGCCTTTAAAGTGGTCATCAGGATCAGCAGCGAAAGGATGGCCTTCATAAGATACTCCTTTTAGCTGGATAAGAATGGCATAGATGAAATCAAAAGGGTTGCTCGGAGGCACAAGCGCTATGCATGAATCATCAAGGACGCAGAGTAAGATAATTGTAGGGATTAAGTTAAGGCTGGCCGTGTCTACTATGAGGTGGGGTGTCGAATGGAAATTCCTCCAAAGGTTCGTCATTGCCTGTGACAGCGTTCAAAATAACGGATTTTGCAAAATCCACGACTAGGCCCGCAGACGCGCGAACCTCTTCAGGTGTCCCGAGTTCTGGATTAAATTCAACAATGTCCATACTGCGGAGTCGGCCGGTTTCTCCGAGGAGACCTCCTAGAAGGAAGAGCTCCTCGAGTGAGGGTCCTCCGGGGACTCGGGTACCAGTAGCGACGACGTCTGCGCCATCAAAGACATCAACATCAAAAGAGAGATGGATCGGTGCTGTCCCATCAGGATCTGCTCGATGAAGCGCCATGGAGAGAAGTTCAGAGGCCCCGAGACGACCGAGGTCTTCACTGGAAAAGTACTGAATACCGTTGTTTCGAATGGCGCTGACTTCTCCGGGATCAAGATCTCGAGGACCGATAAGAATCAAACGATTGGGATTCATCACTTTTCGCAGCCAAGTGAACTGGGGATGACTTGCAATGCCAAGAAGAAATGCCAGAGGCATACCATGAAAGTTTCCAGAGGGTGAGGTCTCGGGTGTATTAAGGTCTCCATGAGCATCAAGCCAAATGACAACTGCGTTCGGGTGATGGTGAAGGAGGCCATGGATTGTACCGAGCGCCATTCCGTGATCACCACCAACGTTCAAAAGAAACGAATCCTTCTGATAGTTCCGTGCCACGTGGGCAGATATGAGCTCCGAAGCCAGAGCTACTTGGCGGGCCTCTCGGATTCTAAGGTCCGTATCCTGGATCTTACGAGCTATCTCTACTCGCGTTTCAATCACAGGCCGAGAACTACGAAGCTCGTCAACCAGACCTGCTGTTTTTAAGTACTCCAAAGCACTTCGAACTCCAGAATGAGGCTGCCCGAGATCAAACGGAATGTCTGTGATGTGGATGTTACGCATACGCCTCTGAAATGACGGAATGACAATCTTTTGCAAGGGCCATTTTCTCCTTGCCTGTCACTTCCGGGAGCACCGTAACTGAAACCTCGATGCTCTCCTGGAGGCAAACTCGGAACAGATGATCGGGGAAGGTCATGTCACCGTACCATGGTGGGATATCTCGATTCGCACCAAGATACTTCAGGCACAAAGGCCGCACCGCCGTCTGAGTGTCCACTGCGAGCTGGAAGAAAGTTCCTTTAAACGGAAGCACGGCGGTTCCATCTGAGCTCGTTCCTTCAGGGAAAAGAAAAACGCTAAACCCCTGGCGGAACTTTTCGAGCATCGAGCCGAGTTCCCGCTCCTTAGTCTCCTGGGAGCGGTGCTCGCGGCGACGCTCAACAAAGAAGCAGCCCGCGAGCTTACAGATATGGCCCAGTACCGGCGTATCGCGGATCTCCGTTGAGGTGATAAAGAGCGCAGGGAAAAAGCGGAACAGAACAAGAACATCAAGATAGGAAAGGTGGTTGGAGACCACGAGCTGGTGACTTACGGTCCTGAGATCCCCATGGACCGTAATCCGGATATTGAGGAGGCGAAGCACTCTCTCGCTCATGCCGGTGATGGACCTGAGGTAGTAACGAAGCTTACGTTCCTCATCACGGATGACGAGACTTGCGCCTAGATGATGCAGAAGAAAAAATACGAGGAGAACTCCAAAAACCGTGAATCTGCAGAGGGCGATCCCGAAACGGAAAAGCTCATGGGATCTAGGCCTCGCGAGGGTCGACGTGGTCAAGAAAATCTCCGCTCAAAAGATGCGGGCAATCGGTTCATATCCATCAAAGTAAACATGTCCAGGCAATCCATCTCACTGTCATAGGCCAGCTCGCGCCCAAGTTTTGCGCCGGCGAGAAGGTACATATGCATAAGGGAATTCACCGGCTTCGCGCCAGTTGAGCTTTCTCCTGAGGCAACATCAAAGTTCATCTTGTACTTAGGTCTGACCCCAACCGAAAATTCCTCGATGAAAGCGTTCTGCTTTTCAAGGTATCCGAGAATTTCCGGGAGAGCAGGAAAGTCTTTACGATTAATACTTGAGCAACCAAACATGTAACGAGTTTCAGACTTCCGAGCA
>JAIYDC010000020.1 GCA_027487685.1 Pseudomonadota bacterium
CAGGGAGGCTTCAGTGTAAGTTCGGTGAGAGACCTTCCCCAGCTCCGTCTCCCAATCACGTAGATCATCAGATAAGAAATGGCCATGCTGAGCGTAGAAGCGGAGTGCTTCGGAGTACACCTTGGACATGGTGCCTGCATAGAGATGGGACTTCATCCGGCCCTCGATCTTAAGGGAATCAATCCCCTCCTCTATAAAGAGAGGGAGAACGCGCAGTCCCTCGAGATCCTTTGAACTCATAAAGAACGCCCTCTTCTTCTCGAGAGTATCAAGGCCTCCGATAGAGTACTCAAACCGACAGGAATGGGCGCAGCCGCCGCGGTTTGAATCCCGGCCCTGGGTGAAGTTCGAGATCACGCAGTGGCCGGAGTAGGCCATGCACATGGAACCGTGGATAAACATTTCGATTTCAATCTCCGCCTCGCGACGTATTTTCCCCGCTTCCCGAACAGAGACCTCGCGGCCAAGAACGATCCGCTCAGCACCCGCTTGTTTCCAGAGAAGTGCGGAGTGGACATTGAGGGTCGAGGCCTGGGTTGAGACGTGGATCGGGATCCGAGAATGAGCGCGGACTGTACGGACAACGCCAAGGTCGGAGACGATGACAGCGTCAGTACCGATGCCATCCAGAAAAGAAACAAAGTCCGGAAGCTCGGCCAGATCCTTATCGTGGAGAAATGAGTTTAAAACCACATAAACCTTGGCCCCTCGTGCGTGGGCAAAGGCCATGCCTTCTCTAAGTTCATCCTCGGTAAAGTTGTCGGCGGCCGTGCGAAGGCCGAATTTCTGTCCTCCGACATAAACGGCGTTTGCACCGTACAGGACGGCCACTTTTAACTTATCAAGAGATCCAGCAGGAGCCAGGACTTCAGGTAACTTCTGACTATTCATAGAGCAGGTTTACCAAAATTGGGACGTAAGTTAAACTTCTACTACTAGGCCGATGTAGAAAGGGTTTTCGATTGAAAAAAGTACTGCCCATACTCCTGGGGGCCAGCGTCCTTGGGCTTGTAAGCGCCGGATATTTCATTTGGGGACGGGTTTCCAAGAACCCGGAGCAGATTGTTCCCTTCCCCTACACCTTCTCCGCGCAAGCTGGGGCGCTCAAGCCCGAGGCCCCAATCCTGATCGTTGGCGACCGCATGGGCGCCTACTTTAGTAAGTTTATCCCTGGGCTTGCGGAAACGATTTCCCAAAACCTGGAAAAACCGATCCGGATTCAGTCGATCGCCCGTAAGGGTGAAGGCCTCCATCGGACTCTTCATACACTCCGCTCCCTGACCCAATGGCCTCAGATTCTGATCTACCATGGCGCCTCGGAGGAATTTCTTGAACGCAAGTTTGAGCTCTCTGAAATGTTGCGCATCCGGAAGAACTTCGCCCGCTACCGCGATGATCGGCTCGAGACGCTGCTCATCCTCTACCCCTGGTTTTCGCGGATTGCCTATGAACCGGTCAAGCGTGTCGTGCTCTCGCCCGACCCCCTCCCCGCTGACTTCGAAGAGGGCGAGTACCTGCGACGACTGGAAACGGAGCTCCTCTTATTTGAGCAGCACCTCCTCCAACTCATCGCCTTAAGTAAGGACCGGAACTCCCTCCTCATCCTGACCACCACCCCCATCAACCTAGACGAGCCGCCGAAAAAAGTCTGTGAGTTCACGGCCACGTCGGAAATTGATGCCGAAATTCTCTCTCTCAGGGAACTCTTGAAGCGTAATAATCCGAAGGAGGCCTATGCAAAATCCTCGAAACTTATTGGCCTTTATCCAGGCAACGCCGAACTCCTCTACCTTCATGGTCAGGTCGCCAAGCGCCTGGGCAAATTAGACGAGGCGGTGGACACACTCCTATCGGCTAGTGCTTACGACTGCAGTTCCTGGCGGACCACCGCAGTTCACAACACCATTATCCGGCGTGTGGCCAGGGCCCAGCAGGTGCTGCTCTTCGATTTCGCCAAGCTGACTGAAAACGACCTCACTGAAACGACCTTTTTCGACGAGCTCTATCCGCAAAATATCTACTACGACCGGGGCCTCGAGCAACTGGGCCTGGTTATCAAGCAGATCCTTAAACTCTAGGAGGGAATGTGAAAAAAGTAACCCGAGAACTTCCCGCCCTGGGCGTACTCTTTCGCGAGGGCGAGCCCTCGAAAGACCTGTTCTATTTGCGTGATGGCCAGCTTCTGGTCTGCACTGTCAGCGGCACTCAGGTCAAGGCCATAGCCCGGATCGGGCCAGGAGAATTTGTCGGCGAGCTCTCCTTCTTTGACGGAAGTCCTCGCTCCACCCACGTCATAGCCAACGTTCCAAGTGTCCTGATTCAAATCTCCAGAGCGGACCTTCAGGCCCAGCTACCCTTCTGGTTTCAGGAAATAGGCAAGAATCTGACTAAGAAAATCCGGCATCTCGACGCCATCGTAAATAGCTCGATCGTGCGCCGGGGAAGCGGGGACAGTAAGCCTCTCACCATCGAAGAGCAACGCTCCATCCTTGCTGCACTCAATAAGTAACAATCTTAAGTATTTGAGACAAGTTGGCCCCTCTCGGTTCGCTTCTGCCACTGACCAGTGCGGTTTCGGTGTCAGTTTATCATGGGAGGGGCCCTCAACCGGCAACATGGGCCCTTGTCACTTGGCATCCAACTCGCAACGTAAGGAGGTAGGAGCTAAAACGGACAACACGGAGGTTGACCATGAAGACCCGGAAATACTTTACCCTAGCGCTCGTCGTCCTATTTGTCAGCGCCTGTGCCTCAAAACGAGACATTGCTAGTGATCCCAAAGGACAGCAGGAGCGAGAGTGGGCCCAACATGCTCAAATGATTGACGGTCAATCATCTCGGCTTCGTTAAAAAAAATACCCGCCCGGGGAAAATTGTTTTTTAACTCCAACTTTTATCCTATATTGCGAGTTAAAACTGACAGTTATTTCCCGGAGGGATTTTGAGTTGAAGACATCACCGAATTCGACACGCTTCCATAACCTCGACGCTATCAAAGAATGGACCACGGCAGATGCCGATGAGATCTACCAGATTAGCCGTTGGGGCGAAGGCTATTTTTCCGTCAACGAGAAGGGTGATCTCTGCATCAACCCAACCCAGACGAAGAACGGTCCCGTCATCAATATGATGGAGATTGTGGAGGAGATGAAGAACAAAAACATCCCTTTCCCGGCCGTTATCCGCTTCCATGACATTCTCCGGTCTCAGGTCGCAAGCCTGAATAAAACATTCCGCGCCCTCATTGAGGAAGCACGGTTCAACGGCTCCTACTACGGTGTCTATCCGATCAAGGTCAACCAGATGCGCGAAGTGGTGGAAGAGATCGTCGACGCTGGAGCTCCGTTCAATTATGGTCTCGAGGCCGGCTCGAAGCCCGAGCTCCTCGCGGCCCTGGCGATGAACACCAACCAAAACTCGCTCACCGTCGTTAACGGTTATAAGGACCTTGACCTCCTCCGTCTCGCTCTCTTGGGGAATCAACTCGGCCGCAAGGTTATCGTCGTAGTTGAGAAATACTCCGAGCTCCTCGACATTATGAAGCTCTCTCAGGAAATCGGGGTCGAGCCGATGATTGGTCTTCGCGCTAAGATCGCTACCAAGTCTTCTGGCAAGTGGGCCAGTTCAGGGGGCGACTACGCTAAATTCGGTCTGACCATCACAGAGATTCTGCAGGCCGTGAAGTACATGAAGTCCATCGACAAGGCCCACTGCCTGAAGCTGTTTCATTTTCACATCGGCTCTCAGATCCCGGATCTTCGAACTATTAAGGACTCCATCTCCGAGGGAGCGCGGATCTACGCCAAGCTCTACAAAGAAGGCGCACGCCTGGAGTACTTCGACGTCGGCGGCGGCGTCGGTGTCAACTACGACGGGACGCGCTCGAACTCGGCGTCATCCATCAATTACACCACCCGGGACTATGTGGCGGACGTGGTCTACATTCTTAAGCAGATTTGTGACCTCGAGGATGTTCCACACCCGAACATCGTCTCTGAGTCGGGTCGGGCCATCACTGCCCACCACTCCTGCGTGATCACAAACGTCTTCGGCTCTGTCGAAATCGGTGCCGACGACTTTAATACTGACAAGAGCATCAGCGAAAACATCCTGGTCACAAACATGCGCGAGCTCTCCCAGGAACTCACCGAAAAAAATTACCAGGACGTCTATAACGACGCCACCAAACTTAAAGAAGAATCCATCTCGGCCTTTAAGTTCGGGATTCTCTCCCTCGATGAACGGGCCAAACTTGAAACGCTCTACTGGCGCATTTGCCGCCAGATCGTGACAGCAGCATCCCTCGACGAGTACGCTCCAGATGAGATCCTTCAACTCAAGAATCAGATGGCAGCACAGTATATGTGTAACTTTTCCATCTTCCAGTCGGCCCCTGATACCTGGGCAATTGGCCAAATTCTTCCGGTCATGCCCATTCATAAGCTGAATCAAAAGCCCACCGAGCTTTGCACCTTGGTCGACATTACCTGTGACTCCGACGGTAAGCTCGACACCTTCCTGTCGGCCGATGGGCCCACCAACACGGTGCCGATGCATAAGCTCTCTGGCGACGACTACTACATCGGTCTCTTTATGACCGGCGCATACCAAGACATTATGGGTGATAATCACAATTGTTTTGGTCGTTTGAACGAAGTCCATATCTTTTGCGACGATGATGATCCGACAGACTTCTATATCGAAGAGGTCATCTTCGGGAATAAGGCTTCTCAGGTTCTTGCAACTCTCCAGTATAACCCCGAGACCATGGCGCAGACCTTGAAAGGCGCTATTGATACCCAGGTTAAGCGTGGCAAAATACGGCCACGGGATGGGGTTGGGCTCACGGATTTCTATGAAAGCTGCCTTAAGAGCTACACCTACCTCAAAAAATAGCCAATGCCAGAGGGCCTCATTTGGGGCCCTCTTTTTTCTGATCTCTCTGGCCTCGACCTAGAAACTCAAAAATCTCCACCGAAAGAAATAGTGTAAACGACGAATAGTAGGCCCAAACAAGAAAGATGAACAGCGTCCCGGCGGCGCCGTAGATCGAACTCGTGGCGACCGTTCTGAAGTAGACTCCGAGAAGAATGTTCCCGAGGATAAAAAAGATCGAAGAGAGAGCACCCATCTGAAGGGCCCGAAGCTTCCCAGGTCGCTTCGATGGGGTGAAAAAGTGAATCCCCCAAAACATCAGAATATTGACTGCTAAATTGACAACGAATCCCGTCGCAACGTAGTCCTGATCCGGAAAAATCAGTCGGAGAAGTCCCGGGATCGAGCTCGAAACAATGAGAAAAATTCCGGCGACGATCACAACCAGCATAGCAAAGAGCTTTTCTACAATGGTCGCCCACAGGGAAACGGCCCCTCGGGTTTCATGATGACCATAAATGACGTCCAAGGCAAAACGCACCTGTAGGAACACAAGAGATGCCATAAAGAGGAGCACTCCGACGCCGACAAGGCCCGAAGTCGAACCAAGATCATAAAGCTGTGTGCCATCTTTTGCCTGAATGTTATGGAAAATAATTGCCACCATGCGACCTAGGTCTGGAGAGAATTCGAAGGCCTGGGCGATGATTCGCGACTGAACATCTCCACCTAGGACTGAGGCGACCGCAAGAATGATGACCATAAACGGTGCGAGCGCCACGGCCGAATAGTAAGAGACAGATGAGGCGAGTAGGAAGAGATTGTCGTCGTAAACTTTGAGACCAAAGTCCTTAATCCGCGCTCCCAGACCTTTTATCAGAATTTCCATGCTCCCCCATCGTCAGGTACTGTTCTTTGTAACTTACATAGGCCCGGTAGTGATTGGAAACGCGCTCGATCTCCTCTGGTGAAAGAGGTCGCTCGACAACTGCCGGGCGGCCTTTGATCATGCTGCCTGCAGGGAAGCGCTTGTTGGGTGTCACCATGGAGCCCGCAGCGACAAGGCAGTTATCACCGATCTCAGCGCCATCAAGAACGATCGCGCCCATCCCTATCAGGCACCCGCTTCCGATCTTACAACCGTGAAGGATGACACTGTGGCCGAGGGAAGTGTTCTCACCGATTGTGAGGGAATTTTGCTCGGTGACGTGGAGCATGCACAGGTCCTGAATATTGGTATTGCGACCAATCTTGACGAAATTCACGTCGGCCCTGATCACCGTATTGAACCAAATATTCACATGGTCACCCAGCTCTACGCGGCCGATGATCTTAGCTCCATCAGCGGCAAAGACCCGCTCACCAAGAGTGGGATGATAATCAAAGTAGTTTGAATAGATCATAAATGGCCTTTTACGACAGCAAGCACGCTGGCGTCACCGGGGAAGAAGGTGGGGCCCAGGATCTGAATGCGGCCACCCTGCCGGATCACTTCCTCCGCGAGTTCGTTCAGAATGTCAGTCGATGTCTTACCAAGTTTTTTATGGATAATGAATTCGCCCGTCTCTAAGTCGACGCGGCCCCAGAGCTTCTTCTCCGATGGAATCACGAGGTGCCCAACCCGCCCTGCGCCCACCGCCCGAACGATATCCCCAAGATCGGAAAGGAGTCGCCGCGACTTTTTTAGGCGCCGCAGTCTCTCTTTAAGTTGAAGAGAATAATAGTCAGTCACAGCATCCCGGAACGCAGAGCACTTCTCCAGAATTTCCATGCAAGATTTCTCATAGAAGTCATGCTCGAAGTGGGAAAAAACGCCTGAGACGTCGGAGAGGGATCGCAGGAACGGTTCCTTCATGTCGTCAAGGCCAGTGACAATAACAGGAAGTGATTCGTAGAGGATCTGATCTTTAACTCTCTGAGCGATGGTCTTCAGAGCGAGGATGGTTTTGTAGGGGATCAGTCCCAGGTGCTGAGGAGCATACAGCCGGTTAACGGCAGCGCTAAAATTCTTCGGAAGTTGGTCAAACTCGTACTGCTGGATAACCTCAAGATGCTGAAAATCTCCGCGATAGATCTTTATATCGTAGAGCGAGACATTGATAAGGAGGAACTCAGGGTTCACGAAAAGCTCTTCCAGCAGCGGTCGCACGTGAAAGGTCTTGCCTACCAGGTAATAGGGGTCCACTCGATTCTGGAGGATGATGTAGCCCTGAAGCTCCTCGGCCAGGAAAAAACCATGGGACTTCTCGGGGTGACCTCGGAGGATCTTACTCACCTTGCTCCGATTTTTTTCCAGGAGCTGCAGAAGCCCGACCTGCTCATCTTTTTGCAGGGTAAGTGCCAATTTGTCACAGAAGGCTTCGACTTCAACCTCGGGACGTAGGGTGGGCGGCAGAAAGAAGCTCAGTGAGTCAGACTTTGGATGAAAGAGAAGTTGGTTCAAGTTAACCGGTTTCAAGTTTGACCCTCATGGCCATGGGATAAATGACTAATGTCCTATTATAGCCTTGCCTCATCTTTCATGATAGCGTTTTAACCTATGAAGAAGGACCAAGTAGCTATCGGTATTGATATCGGGGGAACGAATACAAAGATCGGACTCTTCGACCATGCGGGAACACTCCTAAGCTATCAGACCCACCCAACCCCCAAGGCTTCGGATCCGGAGCCATTTATTGAGCAGCTCGCTCGGGAATGCGACCAGATTCTTTTCACTGAGCTTGGGATTAACCTCGGCAACTCGCGACTTGTGGGGGTCGGTGCAGGGGCACCTATGGCCAACTACTTCACAGGCCGAGTCGATAATGCTCCGAACCTTGGCTGGAGCAACGTGCCACTCCGGGACCTGTTCGCAGAAAAGTTCAAAACGAATGCCGTTATTGAAAACGACGCCAACCTCGCGGCCGTAGGTGAGAAGAGGTGGGGAGCAGGAAAAGATTTTTCTGATTTTGTTCTGATTACGCTTGGCACCGGAGTCGGTTCAGGCCTGATCTTGAGCGGGAAACTGTACCGAGGTTTTAATGCTCTTGGGGCTGAGGGCGGCCACATTATTATCCCTCATGACAAGAAGCGCCTCTGTTCTTGCGGAGGCATCAATCACCTCGAGAGTTATCTCTCAGCGCGAGGAATTAAGCAGACCATTACCGAACTTACTGGTGAAGAGTGGACCATCGAAAAACTTGGGATTGAGTTTAAACAAGGCAACCTTCGGGCGCAAACCATTATCAACTGCATCGCCGACGAACTCGCCACGGGCTTTGTCAGCATGGCCGTTCTCTTTGGACCCCAGGCCTTCGTTATCGGGGGTGGAGTCTCCAAGCTAGGAGATCCCTTTTTCGCTGTGGTTCTCCGGAAGTTTGATGAACTCGTGCACTTCTCGCTCAAAGGGAAAGTGCGAATCATAGGAGCGAGCCTTTCATCCGACAAAGGGGCCATCTACGGCGGCGCTGCTCACATCATCGACGAGGTTTTCCGGACATGACCTTACCCGCTGACTGGCATCTTGATCCAGAGAAACCTGAATCGAAGAAGCTCAGTGAGATGATGACGTCTCA
Organism: Pseudomonadota bacterium; assembly: GCA_027487685.1. Classification (GTDB taxonomy): domain Bacteria; phylum Bdellovibrionota; class Bacteriovoracia; order Bacteriovoracales; family Bacteriovoracaceae; genus Peredibacter. Next base: position 8,430 of record JAIYDC010000020.1, read on the forward strand.
GGCGCGCAAGCTCCAAAAAACTCTTTTGGAAGCGAGTGACCTCGAAGAAAAGCGTCAGGCGGTCTATGCCTTCTATCGGAAATACTATACGCTTACGCTGAACAAGAGCTGTGTCCACGCCGGGATTAACCGCTCTCCGACCCGAGATATCATCCTTGATTTACCGTGGAAGGAATTTAACCAGGATAGGATTTTTTGCTTAAAGATATGGGAAAAAATCAACCACTGACCCTCCCCTACCCTTTGGTCCTCGCGTCGACATCAAAGTACCGTGGGGCCCTCCTGGCACAACTCGGTTGGGCCTTCGAAGCGATGGCCCCTGGTGTTGATGAAGATGAGGCGAAAGTCCAAGGTCTTAATCCTGCGGCGGTTGCCATGACACTGGCCTTACAAAAGGCCCAGGCCGTCTTTCAGCTCCGACCTGACGCATGCGTGATTGGTTCCGATCAAGTTTGCACCATCGACGGAAAGCTTTTCTCAAAGCCCGGTGGCCGTGATGCCGCTATCGCTCAACTGCTTCAACTCAGTGGAAGGGCCCACGAGCTCCTCACTGCAGTCGCCGTCCTGGCACCCGGTAAGTCTGAGAGTTTTCTTAACCGGACAGTTCTACACATGCGCCCTCTCTCCCTCGCCGCGGCCGAAGCCTACGTAGACTCAGACCTGCCCCTTGACTGCGCCGGAAGCTACAAGCTCGAGGCCCGCGGTATTCGTCTCTTTGAGAAAATCGAGATGGACGACCATACGGCGGTTATTGGACTTCCCCTGATTAACCTTACGACAACGCTCATAAACCTTGGATACCCACTGTGAAACTCGCCTGGCTTCCCCTCCTACTATTCCTAAGTTCATGCGCTGACCTTCCGGCGCGAAGAACGGACAAACTCTCTATTCTTCAAGGCGTGACCAATTCCAAGGAAGTCGAGTTCAGTGTCGTGGCCCGTAAGGGTATGGAACTGCGCTTCGAGCTTCGCGCGGAGGACGGCGACCTCATCGCCCCCGATGAGACTAAGGTCGTAGAGCGCTCATTCTCCTCTTATGTCGTCCACAAAGTGGTCTTTGTTCGAGAGCAGCAAAAAACATTTAACCTCTATGTATATGAGGGGGGAAAAGTTATTGACCAGCGGCTCGTAGGCCGAGGTCAGCGAGAGAGCACCAAACTGCGGCTCGCAGTCCTCTCGTGTATGAACGATTTTACAGTAAAAGACTTTAAAATCTGGGATGTGCTCCAGTCCCAGGCCCCCGAATACATCGTCATGATCGGGGATAACGTCTACGCAGACGCAGCATCCCTTAAGACCACACAGGTTACGGATCCAGAGATTATCTGGAACCGCTATGTGGACACCCGACTGACCCTGCCAGTTTTTTTTCAGGAGCGCCTTCTCCCGACCCACGCCCTTTGGGACGACCACGACTACGGCGAGAATAATGCAGACTCGACCTTCAAGCATAAGGAGGCTTCAAAGAATATCTTCGAAGCCTTCTACGCCCAGGACCTGTCCGAAGATGACTGGACGCCAGGATATGGAACCGGAGGTCTTCTCTCCCTCGGGGACTTCAACCTTTATTTTCTCGATGGCCGGAGTTTTCGCTCCCCTCAGAAGAGCGGGCCTCACCTGGGCTTAGATCAGACTGCTTGGTTTTACTCGAAGCTCCGGGAGCAGACGTCTCCAAGCTTCGTGATCAAAGGGGATCAGTTCTTCGGGGGCTATCAGGAGTTTGAATCGTTCGAAGGAAGCCACCCACAAGACTTCCAAGAGTTTGTGGGGCAGCTGCGGCAGATACCTACACCCTTTGTGTTCCTCTCAGGGGATCGCCACCTGTCAGAGATCATGCAATTTCCGCGCAGCCTTTTCGGGAAGCCAAGCTTTGAGATCACCTCGAGTCCGATGCACGCCAAGACCTTCGGCCCAAATGAGGATAAGAACCCCTGGCGGGTCGTAAGTGAGAAAGAACGCTCAAACTTTCTTATCGTCGACAGTGTCGCCAGAGATAATCATTGGTTCCTGGATGTCACAAGTTTCGGGGCCTCAGGAGAAACTCTTTTTCACCGGGAGCTCGCTGTCTATATTAAAGACCTCCAGGATAACCTCAAAGAGAACCGCAAGCGCCGATCAGGCAGGCGCAACTACCGGAAGCTGAGACGCCAACGTAGGTCATCCCGCCGCTAAGGGGTGTTCGGCTCGACTTTTTTCTTTCGGATGAGGATTTTATCGAGGTTTCGCACATAGGCCTTTGACACCTTCTTAAAGATCCCATCCTCCTCACTTCCAAGGTACTGCTCTTTATCCGCCTCTGCAGCTCCGAACAGTTTGTCTTTGTCCGAGTTGGATAGACCTGAGGCATCCGCCGTCGCCGGTGTTGATGACGGCGCGGGTTTGACATTATTGGAAGCCGCTGCTCCCGCCGGTAGAATGACGGTGCCTGGAACTGGAACCGAATTGCCTGTCGGTCCTTCGGGTTCACTATGCGTCTCCCTGGGTGATACAGCCGCAGTTCCACCGCCGAAAGAGAAGCCCCTTCCCTTCACATTCCCGGTAGTGCCTTTCCCGACAGGGGCAACTCCACTCCCCGATGCACCCATGCTTGCGATGATTTCATTCGCACTTTTCTGTTTGGCGGCGACTTTAACTCCTGCCTTCGCTGCAGCGGTGTTGGCCTTGATCATAGCTTCTCTTCTTATGGCAAGGCGCCCGAGAGTTTCGGCCGTAACGTTCCCGCTTGCCGCTTCAATAACGCTGGCGGTGTTATTCGAGCTACTGCCTTCGCTTAAGCTCGTAAGTGACGAGGTGCTCATTCCCCTCCCAGGCGAGGCCTTAAGATCGAAGAAAAAGCGTGAACGACTCAGGCGTTCGAGGGGGCCAGTCGCTGACCGGAAAGTCTGAGCAGTTGACCCAACATTTGACACAGCATTTGACCCAGCATTTGATTGAAGGCCACCACCAGTAATTTGTGCGGAGTTGTTACCAGTCCCCTGATTCTGGGATCCGCCCCCTGTGCGAATACCATTGGAACCTTCGGCCAGGATTCCAGACTTTACCATTCCCCCGACGACTTCCTTAATGCAATCATTCTGTTTATTCCGGTGATCGATGACCTTAGAATAGTATTCGGAAAGGTTCTGCACATCCACCTCAAGCTTCGCCAGAAGCCTGCGTCGGTAAGTCTGCGCGTTTATAAAAAATCCTTCATAGGAACCACGATCGCTGTAACCATAGGCCAGGAAGTGCGCGAAGGCTTCGTCGGCCACACCGTCAAGAAAGGCACTAAAGTCCTGACAGTTCTGAGGAGTTCCTTCGAGACAGTCTTTTGCGCTGGTGGATAGGATCTCAGGTTCGTAAACAAAACCTTTGCTCTTGCCCGCCGTGCTCTCAGCAGTAGTCGTATTTGCGGTAACCCCGAGGGAAGTGCTGGTGAAGCTCTCACCCTCTCCTTTGAGAGTCGGGTCACGTAAACCACGGTAGAACTCCTCGAGCTGCTCTCGGATTTTAGTATGGAACTGAACGTAGCTTCCACTACTGTCCCCTCGCAGATAGAAGGCCTTTCGCTTATCCTCGAAGCCCCCGAATATGCCTAAAAATCCGCTCGACTTATTCAGGGGCTTTCCTACCCCAAGGTCCCCATGCTTTACGGCCGCAAACAACATGGGATCTACCAGAAAATAGGTCGGCTTCGTGAACGCCTCAATCGCCTTCGTCATCCCATTCTGTGGGTTCTCCTCTTCGAAGCCCCCTAGAAGGGCCAGAGGGCCGGCCACACCAGGGCGAGTGACCACACTCGCATTATCCGGTACATTTCCGGTTACTTCATAATGGTAGGCCCAGCGATCCTTCACACTCATGTAGTGCCGTGTCTGCCAGGTGAGAAACGAGCGCTTGCGGTATTTGGAAGCGTCGCACTTGTAAGCGCTTACTGTGGTTGACCCAAGGCCCCAAGAACTTGCCCCGTCTTTCCAGTCGACCATGCCTTTTGAAAGCCCCTCAATTTTTCCCCCGACGTCGCTCAAGGTCTTAAGCATGGCCGCCTCATAGGATTGGAAGAGAAGGTTTCGTCTGAACATGAGGGCCAGAGTATCGTAGCCAGAACTCTGCCGGGAACCGAGATCGTCCATGCTGATCACCTCGTCTCGGTGAATTGTAAGCTTTGAGGTGTTCTCATTTGCATTCGCCTCACGCTTTTGGAGCGACAGCTTGTAGTTTTCGCCAGCAGCAAGGATCTTATCATAGTCGGCTTCAATCTCCGCCAGGACCTGGTTGAAATTCGCAAGGATGGTCTTCCGCTGTCCCAGGAGATTTTGTCCAATCTCGTTTTTCAACAATGGAAGAACTTGAAAGCATTCCTGACTGGGCTCTACCGAGATCGTAGCGAGAAAATACTCCATCGCCCGGAGAGAGCGCATTGCTACGATGCTCTTGGACTGCGTATCATCATCGAGACGGAACTCGCATTTTCCAATAGGCGCGATGGTCGTATCTCCATTCAGTCCGAGGTAGACGGTATTGGTTGATACTGGGGGGACCTGGCAAGTACCGTTTGGCATCTTAATGAGGGAGCCCCCACACTTAACTCCAGTGCCCGCGACCTCACCCTCGCCCGCGTACCGGCAGACTTTCTTCTCCAGGCAAGTGCCGGAGACGCAGTTGTAGGATTCACATTCCCGGGAGTGGACGCAGGAGAGTCCTACCTTCTTAGGATTTGGATAATCGGCCAGCTGGGCCCCGAGAATTTTTCTTAGCGCTTCCACTCTATCTGGATTTTCCGTTTCCGGGGCCATCCCTGAGTACAGGTGGGCCCTGGACTGAGGCAGGCAGGCCGTTCCACCCCCGCAAGTGGCGTCGGTGACGCAGGAAGAAAAACTTGTATCATTATAGGCCGGCTCGTCGCAGAGGCCCCCAGAGTTTTTCTCCAGACCAACGCAGCAAACCCCGTTACTGCCCGGGGCCTGGTCAATGACGGTACATTGAACACCTGCCGGCGTGTTCGGCGGGTTAGTTGCAGTTGGCGACGATGCCAGCACTCCTTGGGAGGCGAGGGAGAAGACAAGAACGAGGGAAACAATTTGTTGGAGAAGTTGCATGCATGGACCCTGATGGTTAAGCCTTTTATCAAGATTACCACGCCTGGGCTTTGCTGCTGAGGTAGGTAAGATCCACCTGGGGATATTCACTCAAAGTATTCGGCACTTGGGCCTTCTCTTGGTAGACTCTCGAACCACAACGAAGGGGCAAGAAAAGATGGCAACCGATGAGAATCTCTGGGGTGCGGAGACCCGACATTTCCACCTCCTGACTCCGGACCACGTGCTGAACGCCGTCGAGGCCTACGGGAAGCGCCTCACAGGCCGGGTGATGGCCCTCAATAGTCTTGAGAACCGTGTTTACGACATCGAACTTGCGGCAACCCTCGATTTCGGCAAAGGCTTCAGTACGAGCAATGTGATCCTTAAGTTCTACCGCCCGGGCCGCTGGAGTGAGGCGCAGATCCTTGAAGAGCACAATTTCCTTAATACCCTGGTAGAGTTCGAAGTTCCGGTCGTTCCCCCCATCGAGTTTAATGGAAAGACGCTCCATCATCATCAGGAGACGAACCTCCTTTTCGCTCTTTTCCCTAAGGTTCAGGGAAGGCTCAAGGATGAACTCTTAAGAGAGGAACTTGAGCAGGCGGGTCGACTAATTGGCCGAATCCATAACATCGGATCTATGGCGCCCTTCACCAAACGCCTGGCCTTGAACCCAGGGACATTTGTCGCCGCTAACCACGCCGCTCTCGAGGCAGCAAAGCCTGTCGACCACCTGAGTTTTAACCATTACCTCTCCCTTTTGCCCCAATTAAACGCCCTCCTCGCTCCGCGCTTTGCGGGTCTCACAATTCAGCGGCTCCACGGAGACTTCCATCGAGGCAACATCGTCTGGACCTCTGTGGGACCATTCGCCGTTGATTTCGACGACTGCCTCACAGGCCCCGTCGAGCAGGACCTATGGCTTCTATTTCCTGGAAACGATGAATACAGCCAGGCAGACCGGGACCGCTTCCTGGGCGCTTACCGGGAGATGACCCGGAAGGAATACCTTCGGATGAACCTTACCGAGGCCCTGCGGGCGATGCGTATGGTGCACTTCAATGCCTGGATCGCTAAGCGCTGGGACGACCACTCCTTCCAACGGATCTTTCCTCAGTTCACCTCCGCCAATTATTGGGAGCAGGAGCTCCTCGACCTTCGGATCCAGCTCGGGCAGCTCCAGGAGTCTGGCATGGGACTTGAATAAACGTCGGTAACACAACATGCGGCTGTAGGTGTTCGGGGCACTTATCCTGACCACGCCTTTGACAGCTGTCTACGTTCCGGAGGTTTTTATGAAACTCACTCTCTCACTTGTTCTCCTTTGCATGACCCAAATCGCCCTCGCGAAATCCTTGAACGATCGGCGGGTCAAAGAAGAGATGATCACCCGGGCCGAGACCCTGGTTGAGAAATCCAATGCGGCCCGTGAATTCGTCAAGAACGAAGATCCTGGCAATGCCTGCAAGGTGATTGGGGAGCTCTTCCGGATTATCCCTGAGCATCTGGTCGCCGTCGGTACGCGCATGGACTTCAGCGACCGCCGGGTCGTCCGGATGGAGCAGGAAACGAAGATGATCTTGGTTTATGTCCATCAGCAAGTAAACACCTGCGCTCAGGATAACGGAGACCACCTCAACCTTGAAGAGGCGTCGAAAAAACTCCGCTCCATGCGCCGGGCCTTCGCTAAACATAAGCGCAAAATCCGTCGCTCCGATGTCAACTTTCAGAACACCTACAATTACTCTTACGAATTTTAAGTTCTCTGGCGGCCCCTGTATCCGGGGCCGCCTTCTTTTAAAACCAAGACTAGTCCTGACCTTGGTCAAACTTGCACCCGATCTTGAACTCTATTTGGTGTTCATCCACTCCTCGCTGGGACATCACTTCAGCAATGAGTGGGTCGTCGAGGTTGAAGCCTTCGAATCCAACGATCAAAATCTTCGACCCCTTCGGGAAAAGTTGAGGCTCGAGAGTAATAAACCCCATCCCGCCGCGAGAGAGATCAAAAACCTTTAGAATTTGCAGGACCTCGGACTCGAGAGTTTGCACCTTAACAAATTTATCTACTTTAAATCGGGCCCGTGGAGACTCGCGCTTTTCAGCAAAGAGCTTATCCTCATCATCGAGGCTTACTGAATCGAATTCGGCATTAAGAAACTCCTGATCTCGAGAAGTTCGCTCGATCATGGGTTTGACCCGCATGAATCCTTTATCAATCCTATCCGCAGGACGATTAGTCATCCCACCCAACTGGCCGCCGAAGTTCACATTTTCCGAAGCCTCAGGAGGATCATCCTTGTTATCAAGGATCTTAATCTCCCCAGGGATTGCCGCACTCAGAACGGAGTCACGGATATCTGTAAGGTTGGTCTTAAAGATGAAGGGACCGAAGTCAGAGTAGACGAACAACTCCAACTCAAGAGACACACTAGTCCCGGGAGGGAGCTCGAAATGAAGCAGGTTAGATTCAAAATGAAAAGAGTTCAACTTACTCTGAAACACCTGGCGCTTCCCGGCAGGGGTCATCTGCCAAAGCACCAGACCCAGGCCATTGGCCTGAATCTGCTTGAAGTACTTTTGGTAAGCATAGATTCCAGAAGAATCCGACTTAATGACTCGCATTTATCCCGTTTGTCTCAGTGTCTGAAGAAATTCTAGCACAACCAGAGGGATAAACAATATAACGGAAGAGGGAGATTTCAGCTCCGCTTAGTCTTCGAGACGATTAAAAAACAATAAGCGGTGCTCCCATTTTTTTGATGGTCGACGGTCCTCGGGCAAGGAGAAGGGCTTCTTCCGGTACCCCGCTCGGTCCGGGTCCCGGGCCAGCTCCACCTGCTGGATCACTGTGTGACGAAAAACCTCCATCAGATTTTCTTCTCGAGGGGATGATGTCTCGAGACCAAGACGATTGAGGTCACAGAGCACCTGATGGATGGACTCAACAGTGGATAGACAGCCCGGACGGGGCTGTTGCTTCACCTTAAACTCCGACACCCGGCCGGATTGAAAACTCACCCGCGGAAGATGATGGAGACATGTGGAGAGCTTCATCATTTTCTTGGCACAGGGCCAGGTTCCATCGATGACGACGAATTGGGCGCGCTTAAGAGGCCGTTCTCTTAGCTCTTCACCCCCGAGGTCAATGGCGTCAACTCCCGGATAGAGAAGAAAGGTCTCATACTCAGGATCTGTAAGAAGCTGACGCAGACGCAGGTCCTGGTCAAATTCCACGCCCACGAGGACCTCTGAATTTTTGAGAATGAGATGAGTAAACCGGCCCGTGCCTACTTTCTCTTTTTTAAACTCCATGGGGTGCATGAGAATAAGAAAGCGTGAGACGGTATCGAATGGAGCGAGCAGTGAGCAGACACAGGTCCGGCGGCGGCGGCGGCAACGGAGGCAGAGATTCATTTCGCTATCCACCGGCGAGCTTCACTTTAAAACCGGTCTTCTCTAGAAACGCTTTGATCTTCTCCCGATGGTCCCCCTGGATTTCAATCACATTATTCTTAAACGCTCCACCGGTGCCACAGAGGGCCTTTAACTTTTTTTCTAGGTCTTTAAAGTAAGGGTCGTTAACCGGTAGCTCGAAGATAACCGTGACTGTCTTCCCGCCTCGACCATTTTTCTCCAAGCGGACCTTTAAAGTATGCTCTCGCGGTACGAGATCTGTGGCCTTGGGACAACAACAAGGATACTTCCCACATTTCGGACAGCGCTTCTTAAAATTAGGGTCATCGGAGTAAACGATTTCGTAGTCGGACATGTTCCCCAATTTAGGGTCGCTCAGATCTTGCGTCAAGTCCCTAGTTGCAGAGTGCGTTCGAAACAAAGCCTCCTGCCAGAGAGACGATGCCAAGACAGATCAATAGAAGAATCTTTTCCATATCTCCTCCTCGTGGACTCAAGGGACCGTAACGAAGAGTCCATCCCCGCGTCTCTGACTTTTACTACCAGACAGAATTTGTAGGCCCGGTCATCAGAGTTATGCTAAGATAGGCCATGGCGAGATATATCCTCTTCCATAAGCCCTATGGAGTTCTTTCACAGTTCACCCCCGAGAAAGATTCCCGTTCACTTATCGAGTTCGATCTGCCCAAGGATGTCTACCCGGCGGGACGACTGGACAAGGACTCAGAGGGGCTGTTGCTCCTGACTGATGATGGCCCCCTCATCGAGCGGCTCCTGAACCCAAAGAATGAAAAACCTAAGACTTACTGGGTACTGGTTGAACGTGTCCCAACCCAGGATGAGCTCGAACGCTTCTGCGGAGGTCTTCAGATCGAGGACTACGTCACCAAAAAGTGTGAGGCCCGCATCCTGACCCCGCAGCCGCAGGTGGCGCCGAGGTCACCCCCTGTGCGTTATCGCAAATCAGTTGAGGATGTCTGGCTGGAAATCGTTCTCACTGAGGGTAAAAATCGACAGGTACGTAAAATGACCGCGGCCATCGGCCACCCCACTCTGCGCCTCTTGCGCTTGGCGATTGCCAATCTAGAGCTAGGGGACCTAGGCCCCGGGGAGTGGTGTGAAGTCCCGCGCCACCAGATCAAATTTTAGTCGCTCTCCCGCTTGGAGCGCCAAGTCGGCGAAGTTCCAGTGGAGATTAAAGAACATTAAAATACATGAAGCGTAATTAACACCTTTTCACTCGTAAAGTAGGGCCATGTCGATCAAGAATAGGGGGTAAGCAAAACTAACACTGGTGAAGGAAGTTACGATGAAAGACACAACATCAATCAAGGCCGATCTCTCTGCCGGCTTTTCCGTAGCACTCGTCGCTCTCCCCCTCTCAATCGGTATTGCCCTCGCCTCCGGAGCTCCGGCCTCATCAGGACTCATCGCCGCCATTATCGGGGGGCTCCTGGGCTCCTGGCTTGGGGGAAGCTACGTTACTATTAACGGTCCGGCAGCTGGGCTCATTGTCATCGTTCTGGATGCTATTAGCAGTCTTGGATTTCGAGGAATGTTGGGGGCGGCCGTGGTCGCAGGGGTGGTTCAAGTTGCCATGGGGGCCATGAAACTGGGTCGAAAAGCTGCGGCCTTCCCAGCATCTGTCATCCATGGCATGATGGCGGCCATCGGGGTGATCATCATCGCTAAGCAAACTCACACACTCATCGGTCACACCCCGGTATCAAAAAATCCTCTCATGCTCTTGGCCGAGATTCCTGTGTCGTTTTCCAATTTTCAACCCCTGGTTTTTGTCGTCGGCGCCTTGACTCTCGCACTCCTCATCACTTGGACTAAGCTCAAATCCCCATGGTTGAAAAAAGTACCTGGCCCCTTGGTGGCGGTTATTTTTGGAAGTGCCATTGCTGCATTTCTAGGTCTCGAGGGAAAAACTCTCTTAGATGTACCAAGCGACCTCCGTAGCTGGGTTGTTTTTCCGGAATTCTCTCAAGTCGGCACTCTCCTGTTTTGGAAGGCCGCAATCACGCTAGCTCTGGTAGGATCTCTTGAGACCGCGCTCTCCGCGGCTGCCGTAGATAAGATTGACCCATTAAAGCGCAAATCTAACCTTGACCGGGACCTCCTTTCGAAAGGTGTCTGTAACCTTGGGAGTGCCCTCCTTGGCGGACTTCCCATGATCGCTGAAATCGTCAGGAGTTCGGCCAACGTATCCTATGGTGCTCGTACCTGGCGGGCGAACTTTTCCCATGGTCTCTTGATTCTCCTCGCCGTGATCGTACTTCCCGCAGCCTTAAATCTGATCCCGCTCTCAGCACTGGCCGCGATCCTTGTCATGATCGGCTGGCGTTTAGCAGGGCCAACGCATTTCAAACATGCTCTTAAAATCGGCAAAGATAACTTGGTGGGGTTCCTGGTCACTTTGATCCTGACCCTCGCGGTAGATCTCCTAGTAGGAATATTCTTTGGTGTACTGGCCCAGTTTGCCGTCGAGATCTACCTAGGTCTAAAGTTCAAGCACTGCTTCCGGGCAGATTTTGAGACCAAAATTAAAGACGATTCTGTCTGGATCGATGTTAAAAGTTCTCTCATTTTCTCAAATTTTCTTACGATCAAAGAAATGATACTGGGCTACGTTGCGCAGAAGAGGACAATAAAACTTAACCTTGAGAATTGCGATTACATCGATCACTCGGTGATGGAACAAATTGAAGAACTGACCGACTTCACAGCGAATCAGGGAACGAGCTTCGCCGTTATCATATCCCCGAATCAAAGCGCTTTGGGAGAGGATCATCTGTCGGCCAGGCGTCGTAGGCCCGCCTAGGTCTTAACCTGGGCCCCTTTCTTTCGGTCCTTGTAAGTGTCCGATCGGGCCAGCTGTCCTGCTCCTAGTCCGTAGGTCTCGACCACCTTGAGAGCAGAGAGTGCGGCCTCAGGGGTGAGTTCATGGTTTAATAAACGCAGGTAGGTGAGAAGCTTTAAGTTTAGCTCATCGGCCCCTTCGTTGAGGGCCTCGAGCCTAAAGGCACTTACTCCAAGCTGAGTGAGCTCTTTCACGAGAAAACCGGCCGACTGGGGTGTCGCCTTGAAGAAAGTATTCCGGCACTCCTGGTCTGCCTTTAGGAAGTGAAAATTACCATAGGGATCCTTAAGCTTTACCTCGTGTTTCTCACACGGCTTGCCACAATCCCGGAAGGTTGAACCGGTCGAGAGGAAAGCGGCAAACACACAGTGCTCCATATGAAATTCCGGCATGTACTGATGCAGAGTGACTTCCATCTGTCCGGGGTCTCCCATACGGACAAGATCGAGAAGCTGATCCTGATTAAGATCGTAAGAGAGGTTCACCGTGCCAAGACCTTTGTCCGTCAGGTAGCCCAAGGCAAGGGAGTTAGTGACGTTTAACGAAAAATCTCCGATGAGAGGAATCGTGCACTTGGTGCGCAGGTACTCGAGTGCCCCGAGGTTTCGCACCAGGATAAGATCGGGAGCGCAGCGGATGATGGTGTTCAAGTTGTAGTACTCGGCGGGCTTTAGGATCCGGGTTGTGGCAATCCCGGTCGTAAGGCCCAAAGACTTCAGAATCGCGAGGGAGGGCGCGTAGTCCTTCCCGAACTCGAAGTCCAGGATCACACTCTTTAACAGAGAACGGTAAGGTGCCAGTTGCGTGAAGTCTCTCACTAGTCCATCCACTTGGGACTTAGAACGCAGGAGCAGATTTAAACCCGAGGTCCCAGCATGGGACACCATCGGGGCGAGGGTGACGGGAACAAGATCCCGATGAGGCCGCTCAAGACGTGCCAGGTTCATCTTCTCCACGAGCTCACGCCTAAGTTCCTTGAGCTCACGATGGTTGAGAAAGAGTCCTTCCTGAATGAAGCACTCGAAGCGCTCGAGCTCATAGACGCTGGTACTGAGCGCACTCAGTTCGTCCTTTAAAAACTCTTCGGTGATGGCCCGCCCTCGGGCCGGAGTAAGAAATGAAATCGTCTGAGCGTAGACTTCTCGGCCCTCTGAATCCATTGCCTTCACGAGGAGTGGCTCGTTGAACATTCCCTGCACAAGAAGCTTCAACGGGATGCGTTTCTGATGCTGGCGCGATCGCCAGCCCTTTTGAAGCTCAAGGAAGAAGGCTTCATCGGAGTTCAAGAAAACTTTTGCGCCCTTTTCCACCGGCAGATTCTTTTGCAACAACTCAACTTCGTAATGGGCGCCCTGGCGAGTTACGGCAAAGATCTTCGAGCCATTTTCCTGAGTGCCTGCGAAAAGAAGCCCCTGTCCGGCCTTGAGTTCAACGCTCGAAGCGACCACGAGTGTGCGCTTGCGAACCTCAATGACCTTACCCACCGGATGCCCTCGGTGGGCACTGTAAGTTCCATCCACCAGCTGCTGGTGATCGACACCACGGAGCCAGCCACTGAAAAACCCTCGCGAGTAGGTGGTCGCAAGATCACGGGCCCGGGCCTCGAGATTGACCGGGGCGCCGTCTAGGACCTCACGGTAATTCCGGGCAGCGGCAGCGACGTACTCAGGGGTTTTGAGTCGTCCTTCCACCTTGAACGAATTTACGCCCAGGGCCTTCAGGGTCGGCACCTCGTCAATCCCCATCAGATCTTTCGGGCTCACAAGATACTTCCGGGATCCAAGATCTTTTTTCACATCATCCACGAAAAGTTCATACTCCAGGCGGCAACTTTGAGCGCACTGCCCTCGATTCGCACTTCGCCCACCGAGAGACTCAGAGGTAAAACACTGGCCAGAGTAAGCTACACAGAGGGCGCCGTGGACGAACACCTCGAGCTCTTTATCCGTTTTCTCCCGGATAAGCTTTATCTCGTCGATGGAGTTTTCACGCCCCAGGACGAAGCGGTTGATCCCTAAATCATCGAGGAGCTTAATGGCGTCAGAGTTGGTGACGGTCATTTGAGTTGAGGCATGAATACGCTGGTGCGGGGCCATCTGCCGGATGAGCTTTGCCAGACCCAGGTCCTGGACAATAAAGGCGTCTGGGTGGAGAGGAAGGATCTGCCGCAGAAGCTCCACCACCTGGGGTAGCTCTTCCTGATAGATCACCACATTAAAGGCGAGGTTAACTTTCACGCCGTAAAGGTGACAGAGCTCGATCATTTCTCGAAGCTCTTCCAGGGACAGGTCTTGACTGCGTCCACGGGCATTAAAAAGAGGAACGCCGACATAAATGGCGTCAGCACCGTGATGCACGGCAGCTAGACACATCTCCATGTTGCCAACGGGGAGCAGAAGTTCACTTTCCATAACGGAAACTCATAACTTATCCCTCGCCCACTGGCCAGTCCTGAGAAGTACCAGAGTGCAGGCGTTCTCAACTTTAATCCCCTTGGACGTCAGGCCTTGCTCAAGCCGTGGATTCTCGGCCCCCGGATTAAAGATCACCCGCCCAGGCCTGAGCGCCAAAAGCTCCTCTTCGTACTTGTCAGAGATAGACGGGTTTACGTAGACCGTAACCGTATCAATCTTTGTGCCTATGAGGTCTCTGAGTCGGTGAACCACAGCATGGCCCCGAACCGATGTTTCCCTAGGGTGGACCGGGATGGGTCGATGGCCATATTGCTCAAGGAGCTCTACCGCTTGATAAGCGTACTTAACGGGATCACTACTTGCGCCAATGACCGCAACAACTTCCATGGCCTCTCCTTAAAAAAAACGCTAAAATTCCTCTAACGTGAGGTGCATTATGGCGTTTGTAACTAAGACATTCTACTCTCAGGACGACCTCCAGAGTCACCTCAAGGCGCATCATCCGAGTTTTTATTTCTCATCGAAAACTTCCACTGTTATTCCCTACGATAAGATAGAAAGTCTCCTGAGTTGGGAGCGAAGCGAGGACTTCTACCTGTGTGACCTCTCGAAACTTCCCCCGCACCTCGAACTCAAGGCCAACGGCAACCTGGTCCTGAGTGGCGCCGTCTCCTGGGAAGAGGCGAAAGTCTTCCTCCGGGCCAAAGGACGCACTCTCAAGACTTCCCCGACTGAGCAACTCGCCCTGATCACTGCCGGTATTGCGACTTCCTGCACGGGAGAGCGGTGCTTTGCCTTTGGCAACCTTCGCTCCCAGGTGGTGCGGCTTCGCTACCTCGACCACCAAGGCGAGGAGCGTGAACTCCGGCGCGAAGATGCCTTCGAAAGCTCCTCACCGGCACTGAAGGCCTACCAAGAGGACTTTAAGTTCTATGAGAAATTCAAAAATGCTCCCTACCCCCGCTTTGACCGCGCCATCGATCTGATGATCGGGACCGAGGGCCAGCTGGGCCTCGTGACAGAAGTGGAAATAGAGACCGCCCTGCATGAAGCGGTGACTTACGTCTTTCTTCTCCTGCCCCAATGGGAGGATGAAATCACACCCCATCTAGAGATCTTTAATGCCGTCCAGGCCCATAGGAGCTCGATCATCTCCTGTGAACTTCTTGACTCTAACTGCATGGGCTACCTCAAGCCGGACGAGCGTCTGGGTTCTGGCCAGGACGTCATCTTTTTAGAAATCCTGAGTGCAGATTTTGAGATGATCTATGGCGACGTGCTGGGTCACCTAAAGACTGTTTCTCCTGAGAATGTTTTTGAAATCGCCGAGAGCAAATTCCACCGGATTCGCGCCGGAGTCCCCCGCGCGATTTTTGAAGAGAACTCGAAGATGGGAGTCGTGAAAATCGGTACCGATGTCCAAGTCTCCGGGGATCGATTCCCAGAACTCATGAAGTTCTACCGCGAGGCCTCGAAAATCGGCGTGCGCTACTGCCTGTTTGGGCACTTCGGTGACGCCCACTTACACTACAACTACATGCCAAAGAAAGAGGAATCGGCCCGTTGCCTGGAAGAGCTCCAAAGACTCTACGACGAAGTGTTAGGCTGGAGAGGGTCCCCTTTTGCTGAGCACGGTATAGGTCTTCTGAAGCAGAAATACATCAAGAAATTCCATGGCCCTCATCAGCGGGCGCTGTTCCAGGACCTGAAGCAAGAGCACGATCCGCTCAATCAATTCTTCCCCCAGGGCTTCATGTCAACAAAACCTTAAGTGTGAAGTGCCAGCAGGCAGATTTCTTTTTTGTGAGAAGGAAGATACTTCAATTCTACTTTAGGGAAGCCTTGTTTTCTGAGTTGCGCGCGGACCGAAGCCACGACCTCAAGGTGTTTTAGATCATTCATCTTGAGCGTCACAAGCAGGCCCCGCGGCTCAAGGAATGTCAGAAGGCGAAAGACTTCCCTCAGCACCACCGTCGGCGGAAGATTGATGTCGGAAATAATCCAATCAACACCGCTTCGAAAATCCTCTCCCGTAAGCGTCTCAAACGGCTTCCGGATCTGCTTAAAGTTGATGCTTTTTAAAATTTTCGGGTCCATCTCTGCCGGATCTACCCCCATTACCTTAAGGTCTTGCTCCAAAAGAAAGAGACTCGCTCCACCTGGCGCAGACCCCAGTTCAAGGATTGTTTCTTGCTGCTCAAAAGGAAGGTCAAAGGACGCATAGGCCTCGGCGATTTTATAATAGGCCCGACTTGGCACGTCGCGCTGAAGAATCGAAGAAATCTCCCCCGGAGTCTGAAAGTGATGAGACCTGAGGGTATAGGAACAAACCCAGAACTCTTCGGGACCGGCCATCACAATCAACCGGACCGTCTCTCCCTTCTTAAACAAGGACTGCTCAGAGAGCGCTTTGAGTCCGGGTGGGAGTTCGAGGCCACTGTGCACCGGATAGACCCAGGCCCGCTCTGTTCCAAGTTCGCTCAGTTTGAATTTTCCATGGCACAGTCCAGAGACGCGACAAAAGAGAGGATCGAATGGTCCCTCTTTATCCGCTTTAAAAGTAATGAAGCCGGGTCTAGAATAGCTCATCCGCAGGTCGGGATACCGCAGCCGGATCTCTTGCTTCAAGATAGGTTCGGCGTCGACGTTCGTGAGGACAAAAAAGAAATGGCCCATCTTAAATGAATATCAGAGAATTTTCCCATAATCTCGAAAAAATTTATCAGGCAATGTCCGCCGAGTTCTCGAGCTACCAGTCAAGTACAGGTCTGGCCTGCCTCCCAGGCTGCGGCCGCTGCTGCTTAAATCCCGAGATCGAGGCTTCGGCCCTTGAGCTCATTCCCATGGCGCTGGCGATCTATGACGAGGGCAAACTCGATGAATGGGTGGAGAAACTTACGAATACTGAACGGGAGACCTGCGAGGCCTACATTGAAGGCCCACGGCCAGGCGAAGGTCAATGTGGCCGCTACCACCAGCGGCCTAGTGTGTGCCGCATGTTCGGAGTGGCCGGGTACCTTAACAAACGGGATCAGGTCACGCTCTCCGTCTGCCGATATATTAAAGAGCATTATGGGGCCTCGGAATCACCGGCCGACTACGGTAGTTCAGAAATTCCCATGCTGGTCGAGTGGTCATATCGGATGGCGGCGATTGATCCCGATCTCATCCAAAGGAGGCAACCCATCAATCAGGCCCTCCTAGGCGCGCTGCAAAAAGTCGCCCTCTACTCGTCGTATCAAGATATTTAACGCTTAGAGCCAGCGAGAGGCCTAGCAAGATAAGTTTTTGTAATTAATATTAGCATTTTACCATCGCTTCCTTAACAGAATCCTCACAGCAGATATTAGTTTTAATTAAGTGACAATTAAGTTTTGCTTTCCTAAAGTCTGTAAAAATTTCAACCAAGGATTTTTATGAAGCTCTGGTGTGTCCTTTTTGTTTCGATTGTGTCTTCGCTGAGCTTTGCCCAGCAAGATCAAAAACTTTCTGATGGGAAGTGGGCCTACTACGGAGCGGAGTTCTATGCCACTGCCACGGGGGCAAAGAAACTCGACCGTGCCATCCTGTCCAAAATTTTCAACGAATCTCACCGCTCGGTCAGAGGTGCTCCGGATCTTATCGAGTCTCAGTGCAGCGGAAGTTGCTACCGCCACACATCTGTGGGCTATGACCAGGCCCGTAGGATTATGTTCGGAGAACTTGATGTCCAGCGAGACGCCAAGGGAACTCATGTCGTCGACGTCTACTGTGGCAAGAAATTTTACTTCACTTCAGTTGATGAAATTGCCCGGATGTCAGAGGTCGTGAACATCGAACACACCTGGCCTCAGTCGAGATTTAATTCTCAGTATCCGCGCGAGGTCCAGAAGGCCGACATGCATCACCTTTACCCGTCTGATTCACGGGCAAATGCAGTCCGTGGAAACTCGCCCTTTGGATTTGTGATGCAGCTCGACGACCGCTCTGGCGCTGATGGCTGTGGTGGCTCACGGCTTGGATTCGTGGACTCTCGTGAAGTCTACACTCCACCGGTCCCACACCGCGGGAACGTCGCTCGCGCCCTCTTCTACTTCTCCATGCACTATGGTTTGCCCATCTCCGCTCAAGAGGAACGAGTTCTTCGGCAATGGCATGCCAATGATCCGGTTGACGCCAACGAAGTCCGCCGTCACGAGCTCATCGCTCGCTATCAAAAGGTGAGAAATCCGTTCGTAGATCATCCTCAGATCGTTGATATGGTTAGCGACTTCTAAAGATCTACTTCCAAAGAAAGGCCCAGAACTGGGCCTTTCTTTTTTCATCCCTACAAATGTCCCCTCCTAAGCATCGTACCTGATTCACTCTGTGACACTCATGGTCGCCTAGTCACCATCACAAGATCACATCTTCTCTCCCCTACACTTATTCATCGCTTCAGGTTGCGCCCTTCGGAAACGTTATGTTAAGGTTTTGCGAATCTTTCGCAAAGGAGCGGTTAATGTCCGGTTTTAACAAGGTCGTGAAGACCTACGACGAGGCCCTTGCTGGACTTCGGGACAATATGTTTTTAATGGTCGGAGGCTTTGGCCTTTGTGGCATTCCAGAAAACCTCATCAAAAAGGTCCATGACCTGAGTGTAAAAGGTCTCACAATCGCCTCCAACAACGCTGGAGTCGATGGCTTTGGCCTCGGCATCCTTTTGGAGAAAAAACAGGTCAAAAAAATGATCTCATCCTACGTCGGTGAGAATGCGTTGTTTGAAAAACAGGTTCTGTCAGGAGAGCTCGAGCTCGAACTAACTCCCCAGGGAACACTGGCGGAGAAAATCCGTGCCGCTGGCGCCGGAATCCCTGGCTTCTTTACGGCCACTGGTTATGGGACCATCGTGGCCGAAGGAAAAGATGTGAAAATGTTCAACGGCCGACCTTACGTGCTTGAACCCGCTTTCCCGAAGGCCGACTTCGCCCTCGTTAAGGCGTGGAAGGCCGACACCTACGGAAACCTCATTTTCCGGAAGACTGCCGCCAACTTTAATCCCATGATTGCAACCGCTGGTAAGATGACCGTCGTTGAAGTGGAGGAGATCGTGGAACCTGGGGAGCTGGACCCGAACCATATCCACGTCTCGGGGATCTTCGTCGACCGCCTGATCAAAGGCACGTTTGAGAAGAGAATAGAACAACGAACAGTGAAAAAATAAGGACCAATCCATATGGCACTATCAAGAGAACAGATCGCCCAAAGAATCGCCAAAGAACTTCGGGATGGCTACTACGTTAACCTCGGCATTGGAATTCCTACCCTCGTTGCCAATTTCATCCCAAAAGGGATGGAAGTGATGTTCCAATCTGAAAATGGGATCCTCGGCATGGGTGAATTCCCGACCGAAGAAAATGTCGACGCTGACCTGATCAACGCCGGCAAGCAGACTGTCACAGTCGTAAAGGGCGCCGCTTTCTTTTCTTCCGCCGACTCATTTGCGATGATCCGTGGGGGTCATGTTGACCTGACAGTTCTCGGGGCCTTCGAGGTAGATCAGACGGGTGCTCTCGCTTCCTGGATGATTCCCGGTAAGCTGGTTAAGGGCATGGGCGGGGCGATGGATCTCGTGGCCGGCGCAGACAATATCATCGTCGCTATGTCACACGCCTCTAAGGACGGGGCCTCTAAGATTCTCAAGAAGTGCTCCCTTCCGTTGACCGGGGTTGATTGCGTTAAACTCGTGGTCACAGACCTGGCAGTGATTCGCTTGGAAGGTGGAAAGTTCCATCTCTTGGAACGGGCCCCGGGAGTATCGGTGGAAGAAATTAAGAGACTAACTGAAGCTGATCTTGTGATCTCAGGCACAGTGCCGGAGATGACTTTTAATAGCTAACTTTCCTGCTTCAACTAAGACCCCCCAAATGGGTGACAGGAATTTTCTTTCCTGTGACTCATTTGAGGGGAAATCATGACTTACTGTTTTCTTTTTAACTTAGCGGCAAGAACGACGAGAAACTTGCTGACGCTCTTCTCGGCATGAAGTAATGCCGCATGAGCGCATGGACCGATCCCATTCACACTGGCGCATGGCCTCGCGCTCCGCTGTCCAGCGGTCTTGCGCCCGAACAGTAAAGGTCCGGATCCTGCCTTGAAAATCTGATCCTTGAGCTTCGCAGATATAACGAAGTTCATAGCAGCTCTCAACACAGTCCCCGTGGCGCTGAACGCACTCTCCACAAGAGCCATGTCCGCCCCAGTGCTCTTCCCAGCCACGATCCGTGGCAGTGCAGGTGACGCGCCCGCGAGAATGGTAATCGTCAGGACGAGGGTTGTAACGAGGTCCGCGGCGGCCCTGGGCCGAGGCGTGATCCACGACGGAAACGAAGAGGAAGAAGAATGAAACGAGAACAAGTTTTAGATTCAGCATGTCGGTGCTCCTTTGCAGAGGTAACTCTTAAACCGACTTTCTCCTAGGCAAAATTTTCTGTCACTCGCAAAAACAACCTCTGAGAATTTATGAGATTTTCTGGTGTCACATTGATCCCGAGGTCCGATAGTGACACCACTATTCCTTTACAAGACTCCAGAAAGGAGTTGTACCTTTAGCTATTTCCCTTACCATTTAGGTATGAAAAAACGTGTCGTCATAAAGGTCGGGTCCCTGGCCGTCACCGATGAAGCGGGTGGTGTCTCAAAAAGCAAGATCCAGGCCCTGGTGAGGGAACTCCTCGAGCTTCGAGAGAAAGGATTTGACCCCATTCTCGTGAGCTCTGGCGCTATCAACTCTGGCCGAGGTTTCATCAAACGGCCGGAAGAAAAGAAGATGATGATCTCCTTCCAGCAGGCCGCGGCCGCTGTGGGTCAGCCCCTCCTCATGCGCGCCTACGTGGATGCTCTGGAGGCCCTCGGCGCCCATGGCGCTCAGATTCTAGTGACTCACGAGGACTTCAAAGAAAGGCAGCGCTTCCTGAATATCCGGAACACCATCAATCGACTGCTGGAAAACGATGTCCTGCCTATCGTAAATGAAAACGATACGGTCTCGTTTGCTGAAATCACCGTCGGCGACAATGATCAGTTAGCGGTGATGATCGCCGAGGCCACTGACGCCGAAAAGCTCATCCTCTTAACAGAAGCTGACGGCCTGTATGACAAGAACCCCAAGGATCCAGATGCACAGCGCTTCGACGTAGTCGACTTCCGGGAGAACTTTGCAGGTGTGAAGTTCGCGGCGAAGACCTCCGTCGGCCGGGGCGGGATGGATACCAAGCTTAAGGCGGTGAGGAAGCTCACACCCATCGGTGTCGACGTCTGTATCGGAACCTTCTTGGTGGACTCACCGCTCACTCGCCTCCTCTCGGGAAAAGGTGGAACGCTTTTCAAGGGCAATCCAGAGCGCCAGACCTCCCGTCGCAAGTCCTGGCTCTCCACCATGGTGAAAAACGACGCCTGGGTGGTGGTTGACGAGGGTTGTGCCGAGGCCATGCTCCGGGCGACGACTTCTCTTCTTCCTATCGGGATCCGCAAAGTCCAGGGCGTTTTTCGGCGTGGGGACGTGATTGGGGTGAAGCACCGGAATAAGACCATCGCTGTGGGGATCACGGAGTTCGACCACCGGGAACTCTCGCTGGTGATGGGAAAAAAGTCGGCGGAAATCTCGGCCATCATTGAGAACGCGCCGTCTAAAGTTGCGATCCACAAGGACAACCTTCTCCTCAAAGCCGACATTCCCCTGAATTTGACTCGGAGCTAAGTTAAAAAGAGCCTTATCTTAAAGTTCTCGAGACTATAGAATGAGACCTTCTCCAGAAGGATACCCATGACCGTCGTCGAGATCGCAACCCAGGCCAAGGCGGCCACCCTTACGCTCCAGTCACTTCCGGAAGCCCAGCGACTCATGGCCCTGGACGCGATCGCTGACGCTCTCATCCGAGAAAGCAGTGCTATCCTCACAGAAAACCAGAAAGATCTGGCAGAGGCCCAACGGCAGAATCTTAAGAGCGCTTTGGTGGACCGGCTCACACTGACGGAGAAGTCCATCATCTCACTGGCCCAGATGTGCCGGGATGTAGGGGCCCAGGAACAGGTGGTTGGGACTGTGGTCGAAGAATACAAAAGACCCAATGAGCTGGTGATCCGAAAGCAGAGGATTCCCCTTGGGGTCATCGGGATGATCTTCGAATCGCGCCCGAACGTGGTGGTTGACGGTGCGGCCCTGGCCATCAAGTCCGGCAACGCCATCATCTTGAAAGGCGGCAAAGAAGCGACCTTCTCTAACCGGAAGCTTTTTGAGGTCATCTCCGAAGGGATTGCACGGATTCTTCCCCCCGGTTCTGTGTCGCTGGTCGAAACTCGCGAGGACGTGAGCGAACTCCTGAGGCTCAATAAGTACATTGATCTGATGGTTCCGCGGGGGGGAAGTGCGCTGATCGAGTTCGTCAGGAAGCACGCTACGATGCCGGTTGTGGCACACGACAAGGGACTCTGCCATATCTATGTTCACGCGGACGCGGACCCCGCAATGGTGCTGCCCATCCTTTTGAATGCTAAGACTCAGAGGCCTGGTGTATGTAATGCTATGGAGTCGCTTCTTCTTCACCAGAACTATCCGGGTGCAAAAGAGGCACTGATGGCACTCCTGGAAGCTGGCGTCGAACTCCGGGGGTGTACGAAGTCCATAGCCCTGGATTCAAGAGTTAAGCAGGCCACGAGCGCAGACTACGGCACTGAATACCTGGAGACGATCCTCTCGGTTAAGATTGTTACCTCCCCCGATGAAGCGATCACTCACATCCAGCAGCACGGCTCTCATCACACCGAAGCGATCCTTGCCCGAGATCCGATGGTGATTGAAGAATTCTTAAACGCCATCGATGCTTCGGCCCTGGTGGTAAACGCCTCGACCCGCTTTAATGACGGCGGTGAGCTGGGCCTTGGGGCCGAACTCGGCATATCTACTTCAAAACTCCACGCCTATGGCCCTATGGGGGCCAGGGAAATGACAACCACCCGCTTCCTCGTTTTGGGGAAGGGACAGATAAGATAAGAGGATTTATGGCATCGTTTGACTTAGTTTCAAAAATTGACGAGATGGAACTCCACAACGCACTCAAGAATACAGAGAAGATGGTCCAGGGCCGCTTCGATTTCAAGGGCTCCGACGCCAAGGCCGAGTACAAGGAGAAGGAGAAAGTGATTGAGATTCGCGCCGAGGATGAGATGAAAGTGAAAGCTGTCCTCGATATCTTGCGCACCAACATGGGCAAGCGTGGGATTGGCTTCCGGGGCATGAAGGAGTCACCCATCGAGAACTCAGGACTCAAGGCCAAAAAGCTTACTCTCTCCCTCACCACAGGTTTTGACAAGGACGCTCAGAAGCTCATGAACCGGCTCATCAAGGAGTCCGGGTACAAGGGCAAATCCCAGTACATGGACGAGAAGTACCGCCTTGAGAGTAAGAGCATCGACGAGCTCCAAACACTCTTCCAGTTCCTTCGCACCCACAAAGACATGACACTCGAACTTCACATGGAAAATATGAAAAGGTAGGTCCCAATGACGCTCATGGAACAAGTAAACAATGACATCAAAGAAGCGATGAAGGCCAAGCAGCAGGAGCGCCTCGACGCCCTTCGGATGCTTAAGGCCGAATTTATCAAGAATAACACGGCCGCCAAGCCAACCGACGAGCTGTCCGTGACGGTGGCCCATGCTAAGCGCATCCAGGACTCCCTTGAAATGTACCAGGCCGGCTCAGACGCTCACACAAAAATCGTTAAAGAGCTTGAAGTCGTGAAGGCCTATCTTCCGAAGCCCCTCGAGGAGGCGGAAGTCGTCTCTTTCATCGGCGACATCAAGGCCAGAGGTGCAAAAGATATGGGTGCGGTCATGAAAGAGCTCCAGCCTCTGATCAAGGGCCGCTTCGACGGCAAGCGCGCCTCGGACCTGGTGAAGGCCAGCATCTAAATGGGGATTCAGAGTTTTGGCGATGCCTTCGACCTCCATAAGCTCCTCCGGGCCCGGGATGTGGCCCGGGACCTCACTTACGCTCTGGCGGGGAAGCTCGAACCCGGCATGACCGAGGACGATGCCCACGCACTTTATAAAGAGCTCTGCCGCGAACACCCGGTGGAAAAGCAGTGGCACCCACCAAAACTGCGCTTTGGCCCCAATACGATTTGTAACTTCAAGGACGTCTCGGTCCCCTACGTCTTAAAGGAAGAGGATATCTTCTTCGTGGATATAGGCCCAGTGGTTGAGGGCCATGAGGCCGACTACGGTGAGACGTTTAGTCTAGGATCTAACTTTGACTTGAAGTTCATCTGCGAGGCCCAGAAGTTGGTCTTTCAAGAAGTGGCGGACCATTGGCGGAAGACCAAGGCGTCGGGGCCTGAGCTTTACGCCTTTGCTGAAACCCGGGCAAGAGCTCGGGATCTCATGCTAAATTCAGGTCAAGACGGTCATCGGATAGGTGACTTTCCTCATCATGTTCATTTCCGGGGAGGGCTCACTGAGCATTCAGAAGAGCTGGTGCCTAACGCTTGGATTCTTGAAATTCATCTCTGGGGTCCGGGGAAGCGGTATGGGGCGTTTTTTGAAGATCTGCTAGTTTAGGTCGGGTGCTCATAGGTGGGCCCTGCGAGAGGGCCCCTGCTATTTTGTAGCAACGGCCTGCCGCCGCCGGTACAGGGAGTGCTGAAGAGCAAGGCTAGTCATCATCATCATCATTAGTCCCGCAAGTCCAAACATCATTTCCATTTGAGGTTCTCCTGTTGCACTCTTATCTTCCTGATGTTCACTTGGGGTCTCCATCCTGGTGACTCCGATGCAAACTCTTAAAGCAGGAATCGTGCCAAGAAGTTTCAGGAGAAAACCAAGTATTTTGCGGGAACTTGGTGCCACTGTGGCCTTGGTCGGGGCCATTTGCGCTATGGGTGCTGGGCCATTAAGGGCAGAAGCGGTTCCGGAAGGAGGTCTGGATATCAATCGCTTCCGACTCAAGAGCGTCGTCGTTAAGGTCCCGCTCCTGGTACTTGGACTGAACATAGTGAACGAGTTCATGAGCGAGGGAATCGTCGATACACCGGCGAAAACGCGCGTAGTACGTGGGTTCATCGGAAAGGAAAATGGTGTTGTGTCGGGCGCTGAAGGCGTTAATGATGACGTGAGGCCTGAAACCCCACTGGGGCTCAATCATGTCCTGGAAGACCTCGAGAGGGGTCCGGCTCTCAAGGAGCAAGCTCGGAAGTGGTAGGTCTTTGCGTTCTTCAAGTCTCTTGGCCTGGAGGACCTCCGCTAGAATGAACTCCAGGGAGTAAGTGAGTTTGGCCGGTGCTGGTGCGGCAGTGGCCGAGAGTGAGGTGGCGGCTATGAGACTTAAGGCAAGAAGGGTTTTCATGGAGCAAGACTATAACCCCAGAGATCGCCTGGAACAACCTCCCCTATAAAAAAGGTCTACTTCCGGCGGCGTGTGAGCCGTTGAAAGATGAGAGAAAAGCTCACCGAGGAGATCATAATTCCACCGAGGACAAGCAGTTCTTCTTCCATTGAGGCCTCCTATTAAGAAGTTAAAAAAGGTGGTTCTTCCTTGAACCGGGTGGGCCCGTCTATCCGTGGACTCTCACCGCTCTTTTCCATGAGACAATTTTAAAAACTTAGAATTCATCCTGAATCTGTGCTGACCCCTACCATCCTGGCGGAGGAACTCGCTGATTCGAAATAAGACTGAGCATGAACCGTGCCAAGCATGGCACCTTGCACTTCTGAAGAGTTGCACCGACTCAGGGCCGCACCGGTGTCGGGCGGGCACCGGTTCGGCCGACACCAGGGCCATCATGGGGGCGAAGAAGTTGAGTACGATGAAATGGTAAAGACCATGAGAAAAAGTTAATCCGGGGGTCTTGTGAAGTTTTGCGTTCCATGAAACCATCAAAGAAGAAAGGGAGTTCAAGACGAACTCTCTCATCTCACCAGGAGGGTGAAGGTCATGGCCCCACACTACTACCTCATGAAGTCTAAGAAGATCCTCCGCCTCGAGGCCGATACGGACTTCGCGGCCCTCCCGCTTCCCGTGCGCTTGAGGGTCTTAGACGACGAGGACGTCACGGCGCTGGACCAGAACCAGGCCAACTGGCGCGTGGTTATCTTCCGTGACGAGATCATGGACCTTGAAGAATTCAACACCTGGCTCTCCGACCCCGAGTCTTCCCAGGATGAAGTCGACTTTGAGCAAATCGCCAACTAAGCTTGGCACAAAACACCTAGTAAACTTTTCAAAAGAACCTGCCGCGCACTCTAAGCTATTGAACTCTGGAAAGAGCGAAATTTTCCAGCGTTTACGTGTCACAATGGCCTCATCTCACAGGAGGCCAGTATGCAGAACACGAACCCACAAGAGACTTCTCGGCAGGACATCATAAAAAATTTCATGCCCTCAATTCGGTACTGGGCCAAGCACTACCACTACCAGTACCACCAGGTACTTGAGTTCGAAGACCTGGTCATGGTGGGAGTGATAGGGCTCATCGATGCCATGAACAAGTACAAGAAAGAAAAAAAGAACCAGTTTAAGACCTATGCTGAGTTCCGGATCCGTGGCGAGATTATCGATGAGCTCCGGAAGCAGGACTGGATGACCCGGTCTGAGCGCAATAAGCAGAAAAAATATAAGAAAGCGAAGGGCAACCTGACTGAGGAGCTGGGTCGTGCTCCGACTAGTAATGAGATGTCTAACGTTCTGCCGTTTAAGTCGCGGGACATGGTACGAATGGAACAATACGAGAGTGGGGATACAATCAAGCAGTACGTCGAGGGAGAAACGTTTCATCAGTCCACTCTCCAAAACCATGAGTTTGAGAGTTATAGCTTAAAGAAGACATTGAGTGTGGTGATGGATCAGCTCCCGCGGAACATGCAGTTGATTCTGACTCTGAAGTACTTTGAGGATCTTAACTTCTTCGAGATCTCGAAGGTGGTGAATCTTTCCGAGGGACGGATCTGTCAGCTTCACGCTGAGGCGTTAGAGCTTTTGAAGTCCTACCTTGATGAGCAGCAGGTCGATATTCTTGCGGCTTAGAAAAAAACGCTGAGAGAATATTTTAAAAAGTTATTCTCTCAGAATTTAGATAATAACGGAATCAAGGGGATTAATGAGTCACACGCAACGGTAACGACACATCTCGCCCTTGAAATATATCTCACTCCGGGGATTACCTCTCTACTAGACTCACGACACTGAGATGGACTGTGCCCATTTCTAGCAGCGATCTCCAATGCTTTAAATCTTGCAAAACAGCACTTACCCAAGCTGTTATTTGGCATCGTCCAAAATCCTGACACACGAATGTAATTCGTTCTATGAGCATGTGAAGCTCTCAGAATCCGTTCAATAATTAAATGAATTAAAACAAGCAGTGGACACGTGGCCACATCAGTATCTGACGAGGAGAATTTATATGAATCTTAAAGCTCAAGTTTTGATTGTGGCATTCCTTCAAATTGGAGCCTCGGCCCAAGCGGCCAACGAAACGTATCCGGTTGCCCCAGGCCATCGATGCGCACAAGGATACGCCCATAACGGAGTGATAACTAATGGATATGGCACGTGCATTAAACTAGGCGCATTCAACGAATACCATTTAGGTCAAGGTCAGCCTTGTGGAGCGGGGTACGCACACAATGGAGTCATCACCAACGGATACGGAACGTGCATTAAACTTGGCGCGTTTAACGAATACTACGTAGGTCAGGGCCAGAGGTGTGGAGCTGGATACGCGCACAACGGATTAATCACGAACGGATATGGCACTTGCATTAAACTTGGCGCGTATACCGAATACCAGGTAGCTCCCGGTCAGCCTTGTGGAGCAGGATATGCAAGCAACGGAATAATGACGAACGGCTATGGAACATGCTTCAAAGTGGGAAATTAATATCCCCCATAGCCTGAGTTGCAGGTTGGGTCTTCAGGGCCCGCCTGCCTACGCTCCGCTTTATCAGATCCCGAAGGAGGACTGTTTTAATATGAGGATATGTTGTGCATGAATGCCTTCATATCCTCAGTTAGTGCGAAAAAACAAAGCTAGTTCTTAATAACTACAGATCGACAATAACCATCAAGCTTTAAATTACTCGCTGTCATGATCGCATTTTCTGCAGCCAAGTCCTGACTTGGTAGATTGGCATTTTCCTCGACCCATTGTGATCCATAGGTAGAGATGCAAAATTGCTCCTCAGGTGAATCACTTGAAACAGGTTTGGTAAATGGGAAAGACCGAATATCTTCGACACGCGAGTAAACACGATAGCTCCCATAACATTCACCGTTCGATTTTGCTACGTAGCAAATCAGAGGAACTTCCTCTGATTGCGCTTGCAAAACGCCTGCACTTAATAAAAAAAACGCTAAAAGTAATTTCATAGATACCCCCGAAGTGCAATGGCAAAAATTCATTCATGTGTCGCAGAAAACAATACTCATCATTGTAAGAGAGTTCATTAAATTTTCCAATCCTGCATACACTCAAACTAATTTACTCAACTGCCTCTCTTTGAGGGAATTGCCCCTTTACATGAATCACACAGGACTCTAGGAGAATTGCTCGATGCAATTCAGCACTTTCACATCGGGCTAGCCTTAATCGCCGCCCCTACGCTCTGCCGTTTAAGTCGCGGACGTGATCCGGATCGAGCTGTACAAGAGCGGCGATACCATTCAGCAACATATCCAAGAGAAACGTTAAATCAACCCAATCTTCAGAACCGTGAGTTAGAGAGTTACGGCCTTAAGAAGACATTGAGTGTTGTGTTGGATCAGCTGCCGCAGAGCATGCAGTTAATTCAGACCCTAAAGTACTTCGAGGACCTTAACTTCTTTGAAATTTCGAAAGTCGTGAATCTCTCGGAAGGGAGAATCAAGGATCGGGACAACGTCGACAACCTCCCGGCCTAGAGAGAACGGTGTTGAGAAGAAGGGCAAGAGAGGTCTTCTTAAACTTCGTTCACCCTCAGCAAAGGTTCCGATCCTTTAATTCACTCAAGGGCGTCATTACTGCAGGCGATAACAACTTGACAGTGTCTGTTGAAAGAAACTCCGTTGAATCTAACTTCAGACTCTCTATCTTTTACCCTGCACTGATCGGTTGTGTAGCCTCTACCACTTGCATAGATTCGAGCGTATTCTTCTGCGACCCCATAATCGGCTTTGCGACAACGGCGTGAGGTTGTTTGGAAACCACCGCTAAAATCTTGATCCGCGGCGAACGATGGTAAGGCCATAAGAGTTGCAAAGAGAGCGGAGAATAGTACTTTCATGATGAGACCTCTCAAGATAATGCTTAATAGATAATGATGGATAGTAGAACGTGAAGTTGTCATGACGAAGGGGTCATGTATTATCTTCTCGTCGCTCGCAGGAACTGACTAAAGAATTCACACCCCCCGCATCAAAATTAATGCTTGGGAAAGCAAGCTCTTAAGAGCTGATTTAACAGGAAAAAGCGCTCTTATCTAAGATTCACTCTCTCTCTAGATTGTTGCTCGTGCCAAAAATTGGGTTTCAACGCGAAGTAAAAAGTCAATTAGATCAGCCGCTGTAAGCATTACTGGATGACTAGCTATAATCATCCACACTAAAAACAAACGATTATCCAAAGCAACCTCTTACCGGTCACAAAAATTCAGACCTC
>JAIYDC010000030.1 GCA_027487685.1 Pseudomonadota bacterium
ATGCAACTTACTCCCTAAACTTTATACATTCTTAATAACCGAGCAGTGTGTTTTTTACCAGACTCTGTGTAAGATTAACGTCTATGCCTAGCTACATCATGAAAGTCAGTAAGCTTGAAACTATCGCCGCGGTAGACCTCGGATCAAACGCCCTTCGGGCCGTAATCGCTCGAAACCATGGGGCCACGGTAGAGATTGTAAAAAGTTTCCGCGAACCCCTAAGGCTTGGCGAGGAAGTCTTTGAAACTGGGGTCATCTCACCGGAAAAGCTTAAGAAAACAGAGGAAGCCTTCATACGGCTCTTCCATATCTTCGCGGAATACAACGTCACCAGAATCCGGGCCATGGCGACTTCGGCGATGCGGGACTCTAAGAACGGCCCCATGCTCGCGGCCCGGATCGCCGCCAGCACTGGAATCGAAATCGAAACAATCCAGGGGGATGAGGAGGCGTCGGTGATCTTCGGCGCCGTCTCTAATCGTTTGCCGCTGAAGAACAAAACGGCCCTTCTGATGGACATCGGTGGCGGAAGCACGGAGCTCATCGTCGTTCGAAACAACCAGATCGTTGGTGTTGAAAGTTTTAACGTGGGGACGGTTCGACTCCTTAAGCTCGCACAAGAAAGTCTAGAGAAAGAGATTTCGTACCAACTGGGAAAAATGCTGACCTTCATTAAGGCCCACGTGAAATTCAAAGATCTCGACCTTCTGGTCGGAACAGGTGGAAACCTCCGGAGGATCGGTAAGATTCGGAAAAAAATTCTAGGAAAACCCAGCTCAGAGCTCGCACTTTTCGAGGAAATTCATCACATGGAGGAGGCGATCCTATCCATGAGCTATGTCGACCGAATCCGCCGACTTGAGCTCGATCAGAACCGTGCTGATGTGATCCTGCCAGCGATCATGCTCACCCATCATCTCATGCAGGCGCTCAAGATCGATCGCATCTCACTTCCTAAGGTAGGTCTCAAGGAAGGCATTATTCTTTCCATGCTAGCCGATGGGCCAAGGAAGCTTGTCCTGCGCGACTAACCGTCCGCGAGAATCTTCACGATCTTCGGAGGCAGAAGCAACTCCATAGTAAAGCCCTCCCAAAGTCCGCCCTCCAGCACGCAAATTCCACCCTTTTTTATGGTCATGAAGTCGTGCTCCGGGTGAAGTGCCAACAATGCCGCGATCACCTTGGTCAAGTGCGGATCATGACCCACGAAAGCGTAGCAGCCGTCGCTGGGAAGAAACGAAATGTACTCCACCAGGTGCCGTGGATCATCAAGGATATCGAGATCTGCCATGAGTTCAAGATCCGCCTCCGGATAGTAACTCCAGAAAAGTTCGGCACTCTGAACGGCCCGAGCAAGGGGTGAAGAAAAAATCACGTCGATTGCCGGCTGAAGCTTGCGGTACGCGCGGACTGTTCGATTCAGGCGACGGATCCCTTCCGGAGTCAGCTCACGCTCAAAGTCTTTATCTTGCTCAAAGGAAAAATGACCTTCGGCGATACCATGGCGGAGGAAAATGAGTCTCATGTTAAAGTGCCTTTTCTCTTTGGATGGTTTTCTGCATAAGGAGAGCGTGGGTGCCGCGCTCCTCTTCCCCATCACGGGGGCTCCGTTGGGTATAGGTCCCATCCCCATTGAGATACCAGGCCTGTCGGTTATCATTTACGAGGATCTCCAGGAACTCCCACAGCTTCTCCCGAAGTTTTACGTCGAAGATCGGGGTTATAAGCTCAACACGGTTATGGAGATTTCGGTGCATCCAGTCCGCCGAGCCGATGAAGTATTCACCGGCGAGAGGATCTTCGCTGCCATTGGCAAAGTAGAAGATCCTTGAGTGCTCAAGGAAACGCCCAATGATCGAGATGACCTGAATATTCTCGGAAAGGCCTTTGACCCCCGGCTTCAGCGAACAGAAGCCTCTCACAATAAGAGTGATGTTAACGCCCACAGAACTTGCCTCGTACAGCGCCTCAGTAATCACTTCGTCTTCCATCGAGTTCATCTTCGCGATGATCCGTGCCGGTTTCCCGGCCTTCTTGTTCCGAATCTCTTGCTGAATTTTTCCCATGAACTGCGACTTCATATTAATCGGAGCTACCAAAAGTTCTGCGTAGTCGGTCTTCAGTGAACTTCCGGTGAGGTAGTTGAAAACCTCGATCACCTCGCCGCATATGCGTCGGTTACATGTCAGCAGCCCAAGGTCAGTATAGAGGGTCGAGGTCTGAGAGTGATAATTCCCGGTCCCGATGTGAGCATAGCTAGTGATCTCACCATCACTCTCCTGTCGGATAATGAGGGCGGTCTTAGTATGGGTCTTAAGGCCAAGAATCCCGTAGACCACATGAACTCCGGCGTCTTCGAGTTTCTGGGCCCAAACAATATTCCGTTGCTCATCAAAGCGTGCCTTGAGTTCAACCAGGCACACCACTTGCTTTCCTTTCTCTGCCGCCTTGATAAGGCTCTTGATGAAGGTCGAATGCTCGCCAGTCCGGTAGAGGGTCATTTTAATCGTAAGGACGTGGGGGTCCTCTGCCGCAGCAGAAATGAACTTCTCCACCGTTCCGGAAAAACTATCGTAAGGGTGATGGAGCAAGATGTCGCCTTGACGGATGAGCTGAAAAATATTCGTGTTGTCGAAGAAAGTTTTTGGAATGACCGGTAGCCAGGGTTTAAACTTCAAGGACGGAATATCGAGATCGACGACGGGTTTCAGAATTCCGAAATCGATCGGAAAGTCCATGAGGTAGATGTCGTCCTCGACGATCTCAAGGGAGTCCTTAAGGAAATTCATGATCGACGGCTCGGTGTCTTTGTGGATCTCAAGCCGTACGCAGTCCGCAAGCCGACGCTCTTTTATCCCCTCTTCCACGAGAATCAAAAGATCCTGCGCCTCATCCTCACGGTGGTCAACGTCGGCGTTCCTCGAAACTCGGAAGGGCACGGTTTGCTGAATCTCCATTCCCGGGTAGAGCAGATTAAGATTCGAACGAACAAGAGTCACAGTGGTCACAAAACGGTGCCGCTTCTCGCCCTCAGCTTTTGGCAAAGAAACTAGTCCGGGAATCACCTCAGGGATTTTTACCCGAGAAAACAGAACCGTCTCGGTCTGCGGGTTACGAAGGATCATACCAAGAGAGTACGATAGGTTTGAGATGAAAGGGAAAGGATGCCCAGGATCTACAGAAAGTGGGGTCAACACTGGGAACACCTTCCGACGGAAATATCCGTTTAGGTAGTCCTGCTCCTCTGGAGGGAGCTCCTCGTAATCATAGATAAAGATGTCATGCCGTTCAAGCTCTGAGACGAGACCCAGGTAGATGCCCCGCTGACGCTCGAGGTCTTCATTGATGTGGCGGCGGATGCTCAATAGCTGGTCTTCGGGAGTCTGCCCGTCGACGGACCGATGGGTGAAGCCGGAGGTAATCAAGTGCTTCAGGTACCCCACCCGCTTCATAACGAACTCATCGAGGTTTGAGGAGAAAATGATCAGGAAACGAAGACGCTCGAGGAGCGGATTCCTCGCGTCGGCGGCTTCCTGAAGAACTCGACGATTAAAATGGAGCCATGAAAGATCACGGTTTAAAAAATGAGTCGGGTCAACGTTGAAGTTAATCTTCTTGGGTTGGCGGGTGGAACTTCGGCGTTTTCGCATGAATCTATCCAATCTCTAGAGCGACGGCGACAGGCCATGACACCGTCAGGGTTTCGTTTAGTTACAATATTTTACAACTGAGGACCGCGATTTAACAAAGCATCGTTTGAAATCTAGAGATTAAAAATGAAGGTGAGAGAGCATGTGGCCAAAGTTTAGGCACTCTATGGAAGAACTGTGGAATTTTTAGTCGTTTCAGGGAGGCCAGAACCTCGGCTAAGTTGGCCACACAATGGCTCCCAACTATCTGATAACATTGGGCAAAATACTCCTTTTCGAAAGTCCCATATGCACACTACTACTTGGCACCTGTTTTGGAGTGTTAACGGTAAGAATTATATTAGGGGGTAGTATGAAACACGTAAACCGACATCACCTGGCCATGGCGCCGCTTTTATCGATCCTGGCCATGTCACCAGCTGTCATGGACAAGAGGTTCGGAGCTCGCACCATTGCTTCAGAGCCAGTGACCTTGTCCGTGTCGACGGCCTCTTCAAGGCAACCCTCTGCTTCGGCATCGAATCCAGCACCTTCAAATAAACCATCATCCACGGTCACTATACCGGTAGCATCTACACCAGTAAACAGCACAACGTCGGCGTCTGCTACTTCTTCAACTTCTTCAACTTCTTCAACGCCAGTGGCACCTAAGCCGGAGAAAGAATCTCGGCCTCACCGCCGTATTCACCTGCTGGCCGAAAAAGTCGATCGAGAGGCCCTCCAAAGAGACGCGAACCTGACTCTCGAGCAATTCAAAGAGAAAACCGACGAACTTAAGGCCAAACTGATCCTTGAGCGTCGTGAATTTAAAAAAGACGAGGCCAATAAAGAGGTGGTCGAAGATCAACGTAAAAAGCTTGAAGGTCTGACTCAGGATCTGCTTGTTGTCGAGGCCAATCATCAAAAACTGAAAGAGAAGGAACAGATTCCCAAGGCAGACGACGATGCCTCGGTGAAAATCATAGGCGATTCGAAAGATCTCTTAGAGGGACTCCTAGAGGACCTGGAGGCCAATGAGCTCCTTGTTGATAATGGCGGCAGGCGAAGCGAGGAGACTTCTTCCAGTACTGGTAGGACTGTGGAAATTGTTCTAAGACCTCCCGGCGCAAGGGCCGAAGGTGGACGGGCGAGAACGGCAGAAACCGAAGAGCCGCCCAAGGAAGAATGTGAAAAAGATGAACGCAACCGCATCCTGACCCGGCAGGTAGAAGAACTCACCCGCCAGCAAACTCAGGTCATGCAGCAGATGATGAACATGCAACAAATGATGATGATGCAGCAGCAGCAGAGTCAAATGGCACAGCTCCAGCAATTTATGTTCAACGGGCCTGGCTTTAATTCCAGCCCGTATCAGTACCACCAGCCGACGGCCGCAGGGAACTGGGTCTACTATCCAAGTGGATTCCAACCGCAGCAGCCGAACATTTTTGCACAACCTCAGATAGGGCCGCAGCAACAGCAGGGAGTCTTCCCTGATCAGATGCACCAGCAGATGCAAGGCCAAGGGCAGCAGTGGGGGATTCGTCCCACCCAGCCTTTCGCGGATCAGCGCTACCAGGCGATGCCAATTCAGGCAGGTAGCTTCGGAGAAGACGCACTAAGCTATAACATGGGAGTACCACCGCAGCGGCCGGCCAGCTTTACTCTTCCACCTCAAATGTATCCACAGAGCTAACCCGACCAACCCAGTCAGTGGCCCGGATTACTTCCGGGTCACTTTATTATTAAGTTAAAACACCGTCATCCGATCAGTCTTTGACTACTGACCCAACCTGCGGGGATCAAGTGAAAGACGTACAAAAAAAACCTCATGAAAAGCTCTTAATCCGAGTTTGTCATAGTTGCCTTAAAGTCAATGAATCCGGACAAGAGCTAGAAAGATGCGCGCATTGCAACAAATCATTCCTTCCCCTTCGTTATTTCGATAAAATTCATCATGATAAAGAAACAAAGTGGGAAAACTACTTCTACCCAACCGAACTCATCGAGGAAGAAGACCTGATCAAAGGGCTCTTTGTTTTGTGGTGAAAGCAGCACCCCGTATGCTAGTTTCAAACCATGGAAATTACCCCTGCTCGTCCCGCCCAAGACCTCCATCCGGTCGTTGTCCGTCTACTTAAAAAACGTGGCTTCTCCCCTCTGGCGGTCCAAGACATGTTCTCTTGGAACCTTAAGGATCTACCGGTTCTGACAGAAATGCACGATCTGTCGAAGGCTTCGGAACGAATCCTTCGGGCAATGGAGACCGGAGAAAAAATCGGTGTCTACGGTGACTATGACGTCGACGGGACCACCTCCTGTGCACTTCTCTGGCACTTTTTTCAGATGATCGGTGTCACAGTGGAGGTCTTCCAGCCAAGCCGTTTCATCGAGGGTTATGGTGTCCATGATTCGTCCATCGACGCTGCGGTTGAAAAAGATGTGCGCATCCTCATTACCGTCGACTGCGGGATCACGAGTGTCGCTACTGCCGCCTACGCCAAGGGAAAGCTCGACCTCATCATCACAGACCACCACACTGACGGAGCGCCGGAGCTTCCAGAGGCGTTCGCAGTCATAAACCCTTCTCGCCGAGACGAACCGGTGGACTCGCCGTTGCGACCTCTCGCAGGTGTCGGTGTCGCCTTCGCCCTCGCCCTTCAGGTCAAGAATGATCTTCTCAAACGAGGAACTGAAACTCCGAGTCTCTACCCGCTTCTGCAATTCGTCGCCATTGGAACCATCTCCGACCTCGCGCGGATGACTCCGCTCAACATCCGCCTCACCCGCCACGGATTAAAACAGATTCCATCGACGAATTACCCTGGTATCCGCGCCTTCTTTCAACCAGAAGACCTCAAGGTCGCGATGATCTCTTCTGAAAAGATCTCCTTCCATGTGGGGCCTCACATTAACTCCAAAGGACGTCTTGATCATCCTGATCGAGCGCTAAGGCTTCTTATCGCGCAGACGGCCAACGAGTGCCGCGAGCACTACACCCACCTCGAAGTCGCCAACCGTGACCGTCGTCACATCCAATCAGAGGTCTTCACTGAAGCGAAGAAAGATGCGATCGCAAACCTCAAAGCGGATGAGCTCCTGATCAATATTCTTTACCGGCCTCATTGGCATGAAGGTGTTATCGGTATCGTAGCTTCAAAGCTCGTTGAAACGTTCGAAGTTCCAGCGATTGTATTGACCGACGCAGAAGAAACGGGCGTGATCAAAGGGAGCTGCCGCTCCGCCGGAGAACTCAATATGTTCGAACTTCTCCATCAATGCCGGGACCTATTTATTAAATTCGGTGGCCACAAGGCCGCAGCAGGCCTCTCTATGCGCCGGGAGAATCTGCCGGAATTTAAGGCCCGCATGGCCTCTCTCCTTCGCCCTATTCCCGCCAGCCTTCGGACAAAACTCAACACCTTCGACGTCGAAATTGGCATCGAGGAGATCAGCTCTGGTCTATTGAAAGATCTTGAGAAGCTAGAACCCTTTGGCCCAGGTAACGAGCGACCCGTCTTCCGTATGCGGAATTCAGTCATTCAAAATTATAAAGTCATGAAGGACGCCCACGTGCGCTGGACCTTCGCCGGTGCTGCGACCAAGGTGGCCCTGCAGGGAATCAGCTTTAACTACATTGGGAAGTGGAACGAACTAAGTCCAGAGGAACTCTTCGAACTTCAGAAAAGATCAGGCCTAACAGTTCAGTTCACCCTTGGTGTTAACCGCT
Organism: Pseudomonadota bacterium; assembly: GCA_027487685.1. Lineage (GTDB taxonomy): Bacteria > Bdellovibrionota > Bacteriovoracia > Bacteriovoracales > Bacteriovoracaceae > Peredibacter. The sequence continues at coordinate 7,360 of JAIYDC010000030.1, forward strand.
TCAATGGGAACGAAACTATCCAGCTTATGGTCGACAAGGTCATTGCAGGGCAGTTGTAAGAACGGCCGTCGGAATCACCGACGGCCGCTAATCTATCAGCTTTAAGAGCGCTTGATCTCTAGGGACTCGATCACCACGTCAGTGCGAGGACGGTCCATCATGCCGGTCGGAACATCGCCGATTTTTTTAACGACCTCAATGCCGCGGGTCACTTTCCCAAAGACTGTATGGCGACCATCCAGGTGTGGCGTTGGCCCAAGAGTGATGAAAAATTGAGAACCGTTCGTTCCCGGACCGGCGTTTGCCATCGACAGGATACCTTCGCTGGTGTGCTGAAGATGCGGCTTGAACTCGTCACCGAAACGGTAGCCAGGACCACCGCGGCCAGACCCTTCAGGACAACCGCCCTGAATCATAAAGCCACGAATTACACGGTGAAAGATGAGTCCGTTAAAAAAGGGTCCTTCTTTGCTCGTTTTCTGACGACCCTCGGCGAGGTTTACGAAATTCCAAACGGTCTCAGGAGCGTCTTTAACAAAGAGCTCCATCTCGAATTCTCCTAGTGAAGTCTTAAAGACGGCGGAGAGGCTTGAAACCTCTTCCTTGTAAGTAGACTTATCATTTTTCATCATTCCGAACATGGGAAACTCCTTCTTAAAGTACGATCTCAGTTGGTAACAATATTTCACTCGGCGACACGAAGCGGATATTCACCGTTGGTGCCAGTAATTTTTTTATCTCGATCTGAAGGCCGCTCTTAAGCTCAAGGTCTGCAGCAAATGGTGAAAGCCATTCCGCTGTGACAGAGTAAAAGCCTACACCTTCAAGGCCATTTTCTATCAGCCACTGGTTCAGATCCTGTCGGGAAAGACACGTAGAGAAGAGGATCGGAACTCGCGCATCGAACCGACCGAGCTCGTTCATTTTCTTAAGTTCTTTCACCTGATTCAAGGCCACGTAACGGTCGAGCCAGATGATATCTACTTTCGTTGCTTCGCCCGGAAGTTTCAATGTGCGCACACCACCCCGGACACTCTCTAAAGAATTAGAGAAGAATGCAGCTTCCTCTACTGGCTTCACAAAGCGCATCGCCGTAGAACGAAAATACGACTCGAGCCGGTCGTTGTACTGGGCCTGAAGCTCGATCAACTGAGGGTACTTCAGGTCATAGGTTTTTCCAAGTTTACCCAAGTCGAGGTACTGGAAAGAATGTTTTTTAAAGCACTGCCCTGACGCTGAACCGTTGGCCCAAGCGGGAAGCTCTGGTAAAAAAAACTGCTCCAGCCCCGATGTCTGGTAGGGAACTTCTATGATCTCTTTACGGATCTCGTTGCCGGAGCAGCTAGTGAGAATCAGTAGGAGAAAAAAGCTTAAAGATCTCATCTTCGATTCCTTCTAAGTGTTCGAGGTCTCGCTCCCAGGCATGCGCCACATTGGGACGGAATGGGGTGGCCTCAAAGTGGCCAGGCTCATGGGGATCAATCGCCACAAAGGAGCGGTCTTTCCGGGCATGGGCGACTAAAATACGATCGCAGCCGACAGTCTTCAGATCGAGGTCGTTATTCTGAGGGTGCTTCTTTCCGAGCCTGAACTCCGGGCGCTCGAGAGTCAGGAAAAGGCGGCGACGATCGATGAGTTCATCGATGGCGGTGACGTTGTGGCCCGAAAAAAAATTCACCCGGGGGATGGGCTCAGAAGGTCGTGGGATCTTCGCCTGAACAAAGTCATCGAGCTCCTGCCACTCACGGAGTTTACGGGTAAAGATGTCGATCTCTTCTGCCAACTCCGCCTCAATGCCATCGAGGAGGACTTTGAGCTTTTCTGCGGTCAACGGATTCGCGCTTCTCAGGAAGTCCTGAAAAGGCTCTTCTTCTGTCGTAACGATGAAGAGGAGAGATCGCGGATCTTTGAGCCAGCCTGAGAGTCCGAGGAGAATTTCAGCTGCGAGAGAATCTGACCCCACCAGGGCCAGTTCCCGTTCATCCGGTGAAGCGGCAAGACCCTGAGCAAGCGACAGGGCCTCCAGTCCGTTATGTACTTTGGGAGGTCTGCGTCCCTCGCCTAAGGCACGGCCGGCCACAGAAGCCGATGCGCGGGAGAGATCGCACCTGAGGTCAAGGACAAGATCATAATCCTGATACATTTCAATGCTACTTGCGAGGGAGCTAATGAACTCCTCCGTGAGCCGCTGATAGGTCTCAGGATTCGAGTCCTTCTGGAGTTCAATAAAATCCTTAGGGTTCACGCGGAAGATAATCCGAAACAAATCAAGAAAGCGTGAACGTTCAGGTATGAGCTCACCCGGAGCTAAAAAACGCTTCGAAATGCTGACCACCTCATCCGCTTTAACTTCCTGATGAGCACGAAGGTAATCCGTAAGGGGCCGGGCGTAGCTCTCACGCCACTCATGCCAGGTGAAATTCTCCGGCGAATAGCGCTGATTGAGCTCCCGAAGAATTCCGTGACCGTGATCACTAGTGAAGGCAAGAGGTTCCAAACCCGGAGATTCAAAGAGGGCCGGATCCAGCAGATCCTGGTACCAGGTCAGAGCTGCGCCATGCAGATGGAAGCGAAGAGCAGCCTCGAGGGCCAGGGGTGAGTTTCCGATAATCGCCAGTTTCATAGGACCCGATCGTAACAAAAATTACGGCCGAGGGCGATTGTTTAGAGGGCTAGCAGCGACGCGTTGTTTGGAATTTTGGAGGCCTCACCGTGAGGGAAGCCTCCATGAGATGGATTTAAAGGAAAAAGACCTTAGACTCACCCTTATCGCGGCATGAGAATTCGGCGTATTGATAGATGAAGTTGATAAAGCTCGAGAGCGCGGCGAAGCTAGGAATAGCCGTGTCGAACTCTCCGCCAAGCCTGAGCCAGGTATCCCCCTGCTGATCGACGAATTCACTCGTGTGACGAACCGTGACCACCGCCGGAAGATAGGACTCCTTCGTGAAAAAGAGTTTGAGCGTTAACTCTGTACCACTCTTAAACTGATTCTTGGCCTTCGCAGAGAAAGGAACCTGGAATTGGCAGCCGACCTTCGAAACATCGAGGAGCTTTATAGGAAAGCCTGCCCCCTGATCGTCAATCACCGTGTAGACCCCGAGGAACTCCTGAAAGACGACGCGCTCGAAAGTCCGCCGCTTTTGTTCGATATTCTTCATCCGCTTTTCGTTAAAATCGACTACTTTTTTATCGTCAGACATGGTCTCTCCTTGGACGTGATCAGAAGACCTATCGTCTGAGATAAAGAGGGACCTGAGAAAAAAAGCAGCGCTTAAAGACTAAAGGACAACTTTTTCCAACCGACCAATGGGCTCAGGATCCATCAGCTGAGTTGCGAGCCGCTCAAAGTGATCCGTCAGGTCGGTGATACAGACTCGAATTTGTCGGCCATGACCGTCTGAAGAGGCCTCAATCCCACCGTTTCCAAAGAGTTGCCCTAATTCGGCCGAAAGCACTTCTCCGCTCTCAACGAGCTGAACATCCTGTCCCAGGACCTTCCGGAGATCACTTCGAAGGACCGGATAATGAGTGCAGCCCAGAATGACCGTCTTAATTTTCTGTTGCTTGATCTTTTGAAGGTAGCGAAGTGCCACGAGTTCAGTAATGGGGTCCTCAACGACCCCCTCCTCCACTAGCGGAACGAAAAGCGGACAGGCCGTCTCGGTGACTTCGACGGCAGAATCCAGCGCCTTTAATGTGGTCGCATAGGCGTGTGAGCGAATCGTCGCTGAGGTTCCAAGGACTGCGATCCTTTTATCCATGCCCGCGGCCACAAGGGCAGCCCGAGAACCAGGAACGATCACGTTAAGAAGAGGGATCCCTTCAAACTCCCGCTCCTCGAGAAACACGGTCGACGCCGAGTTACAGGCGATAATCAGCACCTTCACATTCTGGGCCTTCAGAAACTTCAGGATCTGAAGGCCGTACTTCCGGATAGTCTCTGGGGACTTATTCCCGTAAGGGAGACGGGCGATGTCACCTAGATAGCAGAAAGATTCATGGGGAAACTTCTGCGCCAGAACTTTCAGAACTGTGAGGCCTCCGAGGCCCGAATCAAAAATACCGATGGATGAGTTCATGGTGACTTCCTCGAAAGTATATCCTTCAGCCGGGTCACTCGTTCAAGACTCTTCAGAACCTGAGGTGCCAGGAGCCCTGACTGAGTGAGCACTTTGTCAGAGAGCAGGTGCTTAAGAAAGTCCTTCTCCCAGATCGGAGCATAATGAGTCGTGGAACCCGCGCGGGCCAGGTCCATGGCCGTCCGTACCGACATCGGATGAATTTTAGGAAAGCTCTTTCGTGCTAAGTTATTCGTAACTACCGTCGCATGCTCGAGGCTCTCGGTGAGCTTGCGTCCGATCTGGGCGTGCTCAGGAATCGCGTAATCGAGCGCACGCATTAAGACTTTTGCCTCCACATCCGGAAGCTTGAGTTTGATGCGACGGAGTCCGGCGAGTTCTGCGTAGAGATCAAGGAGCTCACCGTAAGTAACAGCTTCGGGGCCACCGATCTCAAAGACCTGATGCCCAGGAGAATTGAACTTGAGCGCCTCTTCAAGGTAACGAAGAAGATCCCCCAGGCCCAGGGGCTGACAAGGCTGAGAGAGGAGCGCCATGTCAGGCCGGACCGGAAAACGTTCTGAGATCGCCTTAATCATCTCGAAAGAAAGTGATCCCTCCCCAAGAATGATGCTCGCACGAAATTCGACTACCGATAGCCCACTGGCCCCCAGGATAGCTCCCGTGAGATGCCGGCTCCGCAGGTGCGGCGAAAGGGTCGTCGACTGGGGCCCGAGACCACCGAGGTAGATAAGCCCAGCACCAGTGGGTCTGATCCAGTTCACGAAATTCACCGCCGCAAGGGCCTCAAGATACTCAAACAAGCCTTCTTGCGCCTTGAGACCATGGACCAGATAGTAGGCACGGTCGATCGCTCCAAGGGAAGGTAATGACTCTGGTTGGAGAAGGTCCCCTTCAATCCAGGTGACTCCGTCAGATTTTTTTTCTTTTCGTTTTGTCCGGACAAGACCCGTAACGTGATGACCCTGCTCCAGCAGCTGCTGGATAAGGGCGTGCCCCACGAAGCCATTGGCGCCGGTGACCAGGATATTCATGCTCTAACCTTTGGTTGTGAAATAACATGCCACTTCAGGTGCTCCCCGAAGGCCTTCATGACGATAAGGTGAACGATGGCCTGACTCCACCGGTAAACGAACCAAGGAAGTGCAGGACGAAACTCGTGGAGTGCTGCCATGACGTAGCGCCGGTTCAGGACTTCTCGGAATTCCAGCCGCCCCCGGTCCATGGTTCCGGAAAGAAGGCCCCCAACGACATAGAGTAACTGGCGATCAGGGGTGCTCCGCTCGTCGCTCTTCTCGAGAACGAGGATCGCAACAGACGGGTGAAGGAGATAAAACACGCAGCGATTCTGCGTCACGAGAACACTCACGAGTGTGGAGAAGAAAAAAGGGAGCCAGCGGAAGTACTCACTTGCGACCCATTCCGCATTCCGGCCATCGGGAAGAACCAACCGCTGGATAGACCTTACGTCATTTTCAGGAGGGCTGTAGGCCCGGTACGTAGACTGAGACCCGAGCCGGAGCGCGCTCTCAAGCATCTCGTCGAGCCCAGTCCGAAGGTCTTCGGGATAAGGCCAGGCGTGGTTCGTCGTCGGGAGCATCTCGTGCCGGAGACTTAAGACCAGTGGATAAACCAGATCCCGCGGAACTCCAGTGATAAGAGAAACCCAAAAGCGCGAAATCCCCAAGGGAATTACGTTGAGTGTAAAAAGCGTTGTGGTCTTTCGGATCTTACTCGCGGCCCGAGCAATCAGCCCCTTGTAGCTAATCACCTCAGGGCCCGCAACATCATAAATGTGACCCTGGATCGCTGTTTCCCGATGACTTCGCTCGAGAGCATTGATCACGTCATCCAGTGCCACTGGCTGGGAGCGGGTGCTGGTCCAGGCCGGGCAAATCATAATCGGCAAGCGTTCGATCAATCGCTGAAGAATTGTAAATGAGGAACCGTTGGGGCCAATGATGAGACCCGCTCTGAGCACCGTCGTGCGGATGCTTGAGTGCCGAAAGGTATCCTCCACTTCGAGGCGACTCCGGAGGTGCCAAGAGAGTTCGACGTTCGGCGGAATCATTCCTCCGAGGTAGATGATGTGCTCAAGCTTGTTGGTGTGTCCCGCGCGGATGAAATTGTCCGCCATGATGAGGTCGAAGTCATAGAAGGTGCCCTGAGATAAAGAAGCCGAGGGAAGCATGGAGTGAACCAGGTAAAAACCCTCTACGCAGCCTTCCATCGCCTCGGTAATATCCTTAAGCGAAAAGAGGTCACACTTCTTCCACAAAAGACGCGGGTGGTGGGACTCTCGCTGACCACGAGAGAGTGCCACGATTCGGAGCTCCGGATCGTTCAGGAGACGGTCAATCAAGACACGACCGATAAAGCCACTAGCGCCAGCGATAAGGATTTTTCTCATATATCCCTGTGATTATTTTCCCGAGTGTAGCATAATCGATATGTGACTGAAACGCCACGAACGTGTTAGGCCTGGAGGGACTCAATGATCCTGATGAGAATTCTACCCGGGGTCCTGAAGGAGTTGGCCAAGCATGTCCCAGCTGTGCTCTTCGAGACGGTCGAGTGGACCGAACTGGCCGGAGAGATCCCAAAGCTTTCACGCCGCATGATCCAGAAAGAAGGCTACAAAGAACTCTTTGATGCGAATCAAGAGCTTTTGGACTCATTCGGGGTCAACCTTATCCCAGAGGCCTTGCCAGTCGCAAGCATGACCGACCACAAACTGTGCGGCGAGCGACTTCTCACCATCTACTTCGTTCAGCTTTTTTCTACTAATGGGGTTTTCCTCGACCTCCGTTATACACATTTTCATGATAAGGACGGAACTCTCGACTGGAACCCCTCAGGACTCTGGACGAAACTCGAGGAAAACTTTCGTCAGGGACTGCTTAAAGTCTACGAGGGGTTCTATCTTGAAAAAGATGAAATCTATTACCGCGGTCTAGAAGAGATTGGCCTCCTACGCAGCGATTTCAGTCGCGAAGATAAGCAGCAACTAGGAGAACTCTTTAGAGCTCAGTTCGGCGGCGCACTCAATCAAGAGATGTCCTTCGATCTGGCCCACTTACGAAATTCCATCATTGGTCTGTCAAATTTCATGCTCGAGAAGAAAGTGTCGATCTCTAAAGACTTCCTCTATCTTGGAATCTATCTTGTGACTCTCTATTCAACTCTTGAAAGACTCGGAAATAAGTATCCGGTCAAAAAAATCTACCTTGAAGTTCGAAATTGTTTTGAATCACCAGGCTAAGCCACCACGATAGCAGTCATCGAAATGATATGTTCGGTTGCATTCAAAACTGATTCTGTTAAATTTTAATTACTCAATTTTAAAAATGGTTTGAAGATATGAACAGTAGCCGTCCATGCGAGTCAGGTATAGGACTCTTGCAGGTCATGGTGTTATCAGGAGTACTTGGGGGAGTTTCTCTCGGAGTTCTAAAATTAAATGAGTCGATAAATAAGAGTGGAGCAAAAGCTCGGATTGACGCAGATGCCGTCTTAGCAGCAAACCAAATGAGCTCTTTCCTGGCCGATCCAACAAATTGTCGCGCCACGATCCCTGCCGTTTCCTCAGCAATTAACAGTGTAAAATTCAAAGGCGAGAATCGCTTTAATGTTGGTGATCTTCTGACTGGTTCGACTACAACCGTTACAGGGTACCGTCTTATTTATCCCACGGATGCGGCGAAAAGCGCAAATTTAATTGTCTCGTTTAAGAAGCAGGCCCTTAGTGGGGGGGGCGATTTAACTCGAAAGATCCGGCTTTACGTTGAGGTCAACAGTGATCAAACGATCAAGCTCTGCCGCTCCATCGCCGATGACGACGACTTATGGACACGAGGGGAAAATGACTGGGTCGATGACATCTTCTTTCCTAATTCAGTCGGCACCGGTACAGATGCCCCGCGATATCCCTTGGAAGTGAAAAACAATTTCGCTGTTGTCGGAACTGGGGGAGGCCATGCAATTAGCTACGCACTAACGTTCGACGATACGAGCAAGCCTCAGAATGAGAGCGGCCATCCAGTGTATATGGGTTTTCGTTCTCGCGGAACTCCCGACACCCCGTTTTACTCACTTAAGGACGACATTCTCGCGAGCTTTGTTGGACGGGATTACCAGTCCCAAGACGAAGTCAAAGGTTACCCTCCGGGTAGCGTCGCATACACCCAGTATGGCGGTTCCTCTTTCTACGTCTATACATCGGAAGATACGTCGGACAGTGCCAAAGGCACCTACATGATTTTCCAGACAACGAAGAATGGAACATCTATCCCTAAGACTCGCATGACTCTTGAGCATGATGGAAAACTCACTCTCAATAATCCTGAACAGTCCATTATGCATCTCGCTGGTCACGGCGATCCCCCAGGTACGCCAGACGGCACCTTTTCTGCGCTCTACCTCAACGCCGGCAATTCTGACCCTCAGACAAACTCTTGGTATGTTGCCCATAAGAAAAGCAATGGCTCTCTTGAGGTAGGAAGATGGAACGCTGGCTCTAACACACCGGCCCTCTCGATCTTCGCCAACGGTAAAGTTGGAGTAAATGCGTTGACTCCTAGTGAGGCACTTCACGTAGAAGGCAATATCCTTGCAAACGGTACGGTAGTCAGTTCATCGGACGCACGGCTCAAGAAACGAATCGTTCCCATCGAAAATTCTTTATCCAGGCTCCTCGCAATTCAAGGAGTTCGTTTTAGCTGGAATACTCCGAAATCTGAAGCCTCGGGTCCGCAAATAGGTGTCATCGCTCAAACTGTACAAAGGTCCTTTCCTGAAACAGTCCGAGTTGGAAGCGACGGAGAGATGGCAGTCGCTTATGGGACGTTGATTGCACCAGTCATTGAAGTGATCCGTGGTCTAGTGAATGATGAAAAAGACTTAGGGCTTCGACTTGCGCGCATAGAGTCCGAGAACCGACTGTTACGCCGATACATCTGTCGGCAAGATCCGACTTCTGTAGCATGTAGGAAGGAACTATCCAAATGATGAAATATGCTTCCCAAGAAGGTTTAGGCTTAGTCGCAATTTTAGTCGCTGTAGGACTCATCGGCGGAGTCAGTCTGGGTGTTATGAAACTGACTGACGACGTTACTAAGACGGATGCGAAAAATCGAAATAGTTCTGAGGTCCAAATTGTATTTGAGGAAATAAAAACGATCCTATCAGATCCCATCAATTGTATTGCAACAATACCCAAGGTGACCTCGCCTATCTCAGATATTAAGTTCAAGGGTGGAGTCAAGTATCGCGTCGGTGATTTGGCAGGTGCGAGCGGCGCCAAAATAGATAGTTACCAACTGCTCTATCCAGGAAAATCACCCGAAGAGGGTGCTCTATTATTAAATTTCAAAAGGTCCGCTTCTACCGGTCTACCATTGGAAGCGCGACAACTTAACCTTTTTTTTGTTCTTGAAGCCGATGGCACTGTCAAGTCATGCAGACCCTCCAGTTATGATACGAAGATCTGGAAGCGTGGGACCGGTAGCTGGGTTGACACCATCCACTTCTTAAACAAAGTAGGAATCGGCTTATCAGAACCAAAATATCCACTCGAAGTTAAATCTACCACATCGACGGTGAACAGCGATCGCGGCCACAGCTCCCACAATACAATCACTTTTGACGATACTGGTGCTCCCCAGGCCGCCGGAGGACACCCAGTTTTCTTTGGCATGCGTTTTCGAGGCACGTCCGGGAGCCCGGAGTTTACTAAAAAGGGTGATGTCCTTGCGTGTTTCGTCGGCCGAGACTACCTCTCACAAGAAAACACAAAAGCTTTCGCTCCCGGCACTGTGGGTTATAACAAATTTGGAGGTGCTTCTATCTATATGTTTGCAACTGAAGACGCGACGAAGACGGCGAAAGGAGCAAACATTACTTTTAGAACCACAAAAAATGGCATGTCCACTCCAATAGAACGTATGCGTATAGAGCACGATGGAGTTGTCCGTATCATATCTGACGACCAGGCGGCGCTGCTACTCTCTGGCAACGGCGATCCTGGAGCCGCAGCCCCGACGAGATCAATCTTCTATTTAGGAAGCTGGGATCCGGATCAGTACAACGATAGCTGGTACTTAAGCCACAAGAAACCCGACGAGTCTTTTGAGATCGGTAACTGGCAGTCAAAAACAATTGGCGTCGTCCTCCGAACGATGCCCTCTGGAAAAACAGGGATCAACGTCTTGACCCCTTCGGAGACTCTCCATGTGGGAGGAAACATTTTAGCTGATGGAACTATAACCGGAACCTCAGATGCCAGATTAAAAAAAGATATCCAACCTCTAGAGGGAGCTCTCGCGCGCCTGCGCCAATTGCGTGGGGTCACATTCAGATGGGCGAGCGCAGAGGGCGGAAGGCCTCCCGGCCGTCAAATTGGTCTTTTAGCTCAAGACGTCCTTCGTCAATATCCAGAAGCGGTGAGAACTGACAATCAAGGATTTCTTGCTGTCGCCTACGGCATCTTAGTCGCCCCTATCATTGAGTCGCTTAG
>JAIYDC010000114.1 GCA_027487685.1 Pseudomonadota bacterium
TTCATCGTCAATCACACCTGTGCAACACTTAGGGCGAATATCAATCGATTGATAAGGAAAACTTGGTGTACGACTAAGGATCCAAGGCGACTCCAGGATCATTTAGATATCTTTATGTACTACTATAACGCAGTTCTGTTACCCCAAGGGTAACACCAATATTCGAGGGCAGTTTTTAAGGGGAAAAGAAAGGGCCCCGATTTTTCAGGGCCCGCTTTTGGTTAGTTAACCTGTGTAACAGGGGATGAGATCTTTTTCTTCTCTTCCTCATCCTTCTTTCCAGGACAAGCGAAAGAATTTAGAGCGAAGACGCATACAAACACAGCCAATAAAAGTTTAGTCACGAGAGTCCTCCTTGGGTGGTTCCCATCTTATTATCGCCTAACATTTCTGGGACTGAATAAGTTTTACCAGGTTTCGAACGTTTGTCTCAGGTGTCTGGATCAATACTCCATGCCCTAATCCTGCAGTCCAGCGTCGGAAGTCCAGGCCTCGATCCCTAAGGTCTTGATAATACGTCAGGGCCTTCTGTTCGAGAATTTCCCAGGGAAGGTGGAGCCAGGCCGGGTCGAGGTTACCCTGGATAAACTTGTCCGGTGGAAGGAGCTTCTGGATCTCTACCAGGTCGCAGCGCCAGTCCACGCCAATAACATCTATGTTGGTCAGGTCGAGGGCCTTGGTGAATCCCGCTTGTGTGTGCTTTGAGTAGTAGATGACCTTTGTGCCTGGTGACCTTGCCTTAAATTCCCGGAGGAGGTGAGAGATCTTGGGGACAACGAACTCCTTGTAGTCTGCGACACAGAGTTCTCCGGCGGCGGTGTCGAAGAGGGCCACTGCCTGTGCGCCGCTGTTCGCCTGAATCAGCATTTCCGTCAGGAGCTCTGGCATCAGGATGTTGCAGAAGCCCTCAAAGCGTCCATCAAACAGACCCTGCTTGGCCGAGACAAGATTGCCAGCGTGCGAGCCCTCTACCGCGTAGGTATAGAGTGTGAATGGGGCACCGACGAAGCCGAGGAGGGTGACATCCTTCGGAAGGCGCTCCCGGATGAGCTTACAGGCCGCGCCCTGAAAGGCGTAAAATTCCTCGCCGGGGCGAACGATTGAAAGTTTCTTGAGGTCGGACGGAGTCTTTAAGTGCCATTCAAGAGTCGGAGGGCCGGAATGATAGGACAGGCCCATTCCAAGTTGCTCCAGGGGAAACAGTAGGTCTGAGAAGAGGATAGCGGCGTTGAGGCCAAAGTCCTGAATCGGTCCGAGAGTCACTTCGCAGGCGAGTTTTGGATCTTTACACATGGTCATGAAGTCGGAATTTTTCTTGATTCCCTGGTAATGGGAATGGTAGCGGCCTGCTTGGCGCATAAACCAGACAGGAAGAGTTGCACCTCGATTTTCGAAAATGTCCATTTTAGTTTCCTTTCAATTCCAGCTTGTAGCCAATTCCACGGACAGAGGTTATCTGAAGTCCTCTGCCTGGATCTGAGTCGGCCCACTTGCGCAGTTTAACTATATAATTATCTATGGTTCTGTTGGTTGGGAATGCGTTTTCACCCCAAATCGTCTCGATCATCAAGTCTCTTGCAACGACCTCATTCTTTCTCTGGAGGAGGAGTGACAAAATGGCGCACTCTTTTTGTCCTAGTGGAGAAATAATGCCAGTAGCGTCCTGAAGCTCGAAGCGTTTGGGCCAGAAGAAGAGGTTTCCGAAGCGGTACTCCTCAGGGTTATCGAGGGACACCTGCCGCGACTTCAAAATCCGATCAAGACGAAGGGTCAGCTCCTTGAGCTCGAAGGGCTTAGTGATATAGTCTTCGGCCCCGAGCTCAAGCCCCTCGACTCTAAGAACAGGATCATTCAAAGCAGTACAAAACAGGAGCACGCAATCCTTGCGCTTGTGACGTAACTCCCGTGCCAATGAGATTCCGTCACCATCTGGAAGGCCGATGTCGAGAATAACAATGGCAGGCCTCCCCACGGCAAACTTGGCCTTGGCCTCAGCACAGCTCGTCGCTAGGTCTGCCTCGAATTTCTTCGCCCGCAAATAATCCCGGAGGGTCTCGCCTAGATTGGGCTCATCTTCGACAATCAGAACGGAGAGTTCAGACATCGCTGCCCCCCATTGGTGCCCGGAAACAGAGACAGAATCGAAGCCGGTCATGGTTGATGACTTCAAATGTGCCGTCCATTTTTCGCATGAGATTTTTGATCAGATAAAGGCCAATGCCAGAGCCTTTGGTGGAGTTAAACTTATAAAAGAGTTCACCTAAAAGACCGGCATCTCCGCCAAATTTCTGTCCGAAGTCGTCGTAATGCACTTCGACGCTTTGGCCAGCGCGTACCACTTCGATGCGGACCTTAGAAGCATGCTCATTGTGGCGGCGCGTGTTCTCAAAGAGGTTCCGGAAGATCATATTCATGGATAGTTCGTCTGCTAGTACCTCGGCAGCATCATCGGCGATCGAGAGCTCAAGCATGACCGGTTTGAGAAACTTTTGTTCTTGCCGGCGTAGGTAACGCTCAAGATCTATGGGGGCCAGAGTCATCTTCGCATCCTGCTCGATGCGCGAAAGCTGAAGACTCTTTTCAAGCTCGGATTCTAGTTTGTGAGTGTCTTCGATGAGCCGCCCTGTCAGGTCCGCCAGTTGATCATGGGAGTGGGTCTCATCCTCGATGAGATCTTTGATCACCTCCGCTTGCAGCCGCATGCTGGCAAGGGGAGTCTTGAGTTCGTGGGAGAGCGACGCGAAGAAGGCCTGCATGGCCTTAGACTTGCGCATGTCCCGGATGTACATGATGAAAAGTGAGCCGCCGAGGAGAACCAAGAAAATGAAGAAGAAACTCCCTTCCCATTTCATCATATTGAGGAAGCGCTTCTGAGATCCGAGTTCTGGGAGATTGAGGGTCATGAGGGTGGAGTGAAGCTTAAATACGAGGTAAAGCCACCAGGACCCGAGGCCCAGGAGCATCATGACCCAGAGAGAAGTCAGGGCATAAAACCAGCGGCGGGTTTTATTTACTTCCATAGCCTCTCTTTGAGTTCCGCTTGTATCGCTTCTCCGTGAGAGAGGCTTACGAAACCAACTTCATAGGCATTGGGTGCGAGGTAGATTCCCTTATTAAGCATAATCTCAAAGAGCTTATAGAAGCGCTCGTTCATGTTCTTCGGGAGCTGGGTTATGTTGGAGAGCTTATCAAGAGTAGAAATCGGCCAGAATAGAGAACCATAGCGCAGCGTCTGGTAGTCGGAGAAACCGTTATTCATCATCCAGTCGGAGAAAATGGCGCCGATCTTTTCTGAGTTCGAGTCGAGCTGTGCGTAGGCTTGGGGAGTTAGCTTCTTCAAGTTGACAAGACCGGCCGCCATGGCGACAGGATTTCCGGAAAGTGTTCCCGCTTGATACACGGGCCCCAGAGGAGCAAGATATTCCATGTATTTGCGTGGTCCTGCCACAGCACCAACTGGCATTCCGCCTCCGATAATCTTGCCATAAGTCACCAGGTCCGGGTGGATGCCAGTTTCCCCGGCCATCCCACAGAAACCGATTCTAAAGCCTGAGATCACTTCGTCGAAGACGAGGAGAGCGCAGTGCTTGTTACAGAGCTCACGAAGTTCCTTTAGAAACTGTGTGCTTTGAACCAGGAGTCCATTATTCGCTGGAAGTGGTTCGATGAAGATCGCAGCGATTTGGTCCCGATGATCCTCGAAACATTTTTTGACTTCTTCGATATCGCCGAGTTCGCAGATGAGTGTGTCGGCGGCCTGCTTTTCCGTGACGCCTTTTGACGAAGCTTCAGCTTCTCCGGCCAGGCCCGATCCTGCCTTGATGAGCATAGCATCCAGGTGTCCGTGGTAGCAGCCGTTGAACTTGATGATCTTGGACCTTCCGGTAATGCCACGGGCCAGGCGAACGGCCGTCATCACTGCTTCGGTTCCCGAATTCATGAAGCGTATCTGTTCAATGAAGCAGATCTTGTTGAGGATGAACTCGGCGAGTTCCAGGGAATACTTCTCGCAGGCACCGAAGGTCCAGCCGTTTTCAAGGGCCTTGATGATGGCCTCTTTGATCTCTGGGTCCTGATGCCCGTGAATCAGAGGTCCGAAGCTCATACAGAAATCGATGAACTCTTTGCCTTCTTCATCCCAAATCTTGGCCCCTTTGCCACGGTTGATGAACCGCGGAGTCGTATGCAGGCCCTTGAAGGAGCGCACCGGAGAATGCACCCCGCCTGGAACAAACTTAAGAGATTTTTCGAAAAGTTCTTTGTTATTCATTTTGATTCCCTTCGAGGTCATAGAAGTCCTGCATATTCGCGATCGGATGCACTGGCGTTCGTGAAGCGCGAAACTCTTGCCACGTTTTACCAAGTCCGCAGAAGTGTCGTGCCTCGCTGAGAAATGGATAGCGCTCGAGAAAGGCAACGTATTGCGGGTAGCTCGTCCAATAGCAGGCCCCCACGGTGGCAAGTTCTGCTTGATAGTCCGACCCGGGATCGGTTTTTAATCGATCATAGCAGCCCACCACGTGACCCAGGTCAGAGCGCGAGTCAGAATGGGTGAGGACAGTCCAATCGGAAGCAAGGTTTTTATGGATAATCTGCAGCGCTTTGGAGGTCTTGATCGTCTTCAGGTCTTCGGTTCCCAAGCTATCGGCGGTGCCGTTGACCCAGAAGCCGCGGCTTGCGAGTTCTCGCGCACTCTTCGCTCCTGCGGCCCAGATCCCTTCAGGTGTCTTCGAAGCTCTAAGCGTCTCAAGGCAGTACATACTGGTGACGAAGACATGGCGACCACTCAGGTCGACGATCTCCGTGCGAGGAGTTTTAATCAGGTAGCGGTCGCAGACCACTCCGGGGCGAGTACTCTTAGGGAAACCGACAAAGAGGCGCCCTTTTGTGAGAGGGGGAAGGGCCTGACCTTCGACGAATTTTTTCTCGATCCGCTTGCCATCAACTTCACCTGAGCTGATGTGGAGAAAGAGATCCTCATCCAGCTTCCGGACGTGGATGCCCACCGCTAAGTGGCAGCCTCCGCCATATTCCTTGAAGGCCTTGCGCTCGCGCTGAACCTCTTCTACTGTCCGTGGATGTGAGAGCTTCGAGAGAAGGTCGAGAAGCTCCCCCCCATCATCGCGGGCAGCGTTGATCTCAATTCCTAGGGCACCCTGAGAAGCCGCGGAAGGGAAGACAGTCTGCGGGAGAACATAGTAATTCATTCCCTGGAGTAGTTCTGTGAGTTCAGCGTAGGATTTTTCCGTGTGAGCAAGTCGCTCGATGCCGGCCAGAGCGAGCGTGATAGCGTGGTATTCGCCGTCCTTGAGCTTTCTAATCCGGGTATTCACGTTCCCGCGAAGCATTGAGCAGCGAATGCCGGGAGCTCCGGGGAGGTAGTCGCTCAGAGCATGGGAAAGGTTCGCGATCCTCCGCGGGGAAGATGTTCCCACAAGAAAATCACCGCTCCAATTGGAGAGTGCTTCAATGTTGTTTTGAGGGATAAGAAGTATGTCGTGAGCGAAGCGCCGTTCGGTCACTGCAGCGAGCTTTATCCCCGCAGGTCTCTCAGAGCCCAAATCCTTGTAGGAATGAATCACGAGATCCACCTCATTACCAAGCAGGGCTTCATCGAGCTCTTTGGTAAAAAAATCTTTACCTTCGAGCTGCCAGAGCGGCTTGTTAGTAATCTGGTCACCTTGAGTTTTTATCAACACCAATTCAAACTCTTTTCCGGATAACCGTTCGAGTTCGTGTTTTATTAAAGTAGACTGAGTCACTGCCAGAAGTGACCCACGGGTGCCGATTTTGTAAGTGGTCATAGGCCTAGAGGTATCTCACGGCCATGGCGATTTGAGGAGCTAATAGCTCCCGCGGCTTATTGAATTTTTCCTCGAAAAGCGTTTCGCGCCTGAGTGTCGTAGAGACCATCGCGGCCTTCGCCAGAGTAATCTGGGCCTGTTTTTGCTCCTGGACGACCGCCCCTTCGCGGAAAATGTCGTCAAGGCGGACGACGCCGGCAGAAAGATTGAGGTCGGTACGGACTGACGAGGGTGAGCCAAGATCAACAAATAGTCTGTTTGTGTGGACTTTCCATGTCTCAAAAAAGGCTTCATCAAAGAGAACGTCCTCAGTTCCCACACTATTGACAATGAACGGTACTGCCGTCAGCCTCGCTCTCTCTTCCCAAGGAATCACGTCGAGGGAGTGAACTGCGGCGAGCTCAGCGACTTTGGCGGTGTTCCGGCCACAAATCGAGACCCGTGCCTTTTTCTTAAACTGGTTGATCAGATCTTCTGCCAGCGCACCGGAGCCGATGATCACAATGTGGTCAGCACGGGCCCGCTGCATGTGCCGTCGAGTAAGTGAGGCGTAGGTCTTTTGGGAGATTCCAATCAGGTACTGGGTGCGAATATCTTTGGCATCTTTAAAAAGTTTCTCCAGGAGGTGGAGGATGCGGGTATCCTTGAAAGTGCCCGCCGCATAAATCTGATATGCCTCTTTGAACTGGCCGACAATTTCGTTTTCTCCGATCAGCTTGCTCTTGAGGCCGCAGATGGTTTCTAAGAGGTAGAGGTAGGCGTCGGCGCCAGTTACCAGCTCATGCTTGGGAATCTCTGAGTTCTGGAATGGGTTAGGTTCAAAAAAGAGCACCAGCGTGCGTTGGCAGGTACGCAGGACAAAAGCGTGCTTAAGAAGCTCCTCATTTTGAAGAGTTCCGCTACTGAAATTAAAGAGTTTGAGGGCGGCCAACATATTTCAAACTTTAAAGGATAGGCTTTATGTAAGTGTCATGAAAGTGTCATAAGAAGCGAAAAAGATGGTGATAAAAGGCATAAATAAAAAATATTTTTAAAGGCTGTTTCCTTGACACAATCGCCATAAAATCATTAATTCAGCTTTTACATAAAATGATTTTTTGAAAAGATAAAGTATGCAGACTTGGTTTAAAACCCATTTTTTGGCCTTCGACCACAAAGTCGACGGCGCGATTTCTTTTTTCATTCGGCACTATGGCAAGACCAAGTTCATGGTGGCGATGTCGAAGAAGGCCCAGTATTTGGGTCTGGAACGATTGTTCCTCAAGGGGCCAAAAGCTTTCGTTTACTTTTTTTTATTTTACCTAGTGCGCGATACGATCCTCTATGTCCTGATTCCCATCGGTTTTGCCGTGATGGTGGACTAGAAGGTTTTCAAGGAGAGTAGATGGAAGCTTTTACCATTATCTATACCCTATTTGGGGGACTCGGAATCTTCTTCTTCGGAATGAAGTTCATGTCTGACGGTCTTCAGGCGGCGGCCGGAGATGTCATTCGAAAGATTATTAACTCCATCACTTCCAATCGCTTTATGGCGGTGGGCGTTGGTCTTCTTGTCACTTGCATTATTCAATCCTCTTCCGTGACAACCGTTATGGCGGTTGGCTTCGTGAATGCTGGACTCATGAACCTCACACAGGCGATTGGTGTGATCTTCGGCGCAAATATCGGAACGACGATTACCGGATGGATCATTTCGCTTAAAGTCGATAAGTACGGTCTCCTCCTCGTCGCTCTCGGTTTTGTGCCAGCACTTTTCTCCAAATCTGAGAAATGGCAACACCTCGGAAAATCCCTCTTTGGAGTGGGTCTGGTCTTTTTGGGTCTTCAGACCATGTCTGGCGCCTTCGTTCCCCTGCGAGATAACCAGGCCTTTCTTGACTCCATCGCTTACTTCTCCGGAAACCATTTCGGTGCCTACATGGCCTCGATTCTGATGGGCTGCCTGCTCACTATGATCGTTCAAAGTTCATCCGCCATGCTCGGTATCACTATGGCTCTCGCGTATGCCGGAATTGTTCCTTACCACACCGCCGTGGCCTTGGTTCTAGGGGAGAATATTGGAACCACCATCACGGCGATTCTTGCGTCCATCGGCGCCAATGTAAATGCCAAGCGGGCCGCCCGGGCCCACGCCTGCTTTAACATATTCGGCGTTCTCATCATGCTGACCTGGCTTCCGTATTACATCGAACTGGTTAATTCCTTGATTCCACACGACGCGCGTTTCATCGCTCCGGATGGAACTCGCCCTTACGTCGGTCTGCATATCGCATTGGCCCATACCCTCTTTAACGTGGGGGCGACTATACTCTTCCTTCCATTTATTAATCAGCTTGCTGCCTTCGTGACTAAGATTACTCCTGATCGTTCGGAGAAAGAGGTTCCACACCTCTTGGTGCTCGGTGATCCGATGAACATGCTTCCTGCGGCCAGCATGGCCCAAGCCGAGTCAGAACTTAAAAAGATGAAGAACATTGTCGAGCGCATGTATAAGCTGAATCGGGATTACTGGCAGGCCGAGAGCTATGACCCGAAAATGCTCGCCAAGATCATCGACTACGAGCGCATCACGGACAATATTCATAAGGAGATCACAGTCTTTCTATGCTACGTGATGGAAAAGCCCATGTCCCATCACCAGAGCGAGCAGGTTCAGGCCATGATTAAGATCGCCGACGAACTGGAATCTGTAGCAGACTACATCGAGCGGCTCGCTTCCTACCGGGAGCGCTTCAAATCCAACGAAAAACTTGAAGGAGAGTCACGTATCGAATTCTTCCAGTTCCTTGATGACGTCTGGGGCTTTTTCGAACTCGTCGGAGATGGTCTAGAGAACGGAGAGGTCCTCGATATGGGCAGCATTGAAGCGAAGTCCCACGAGCTTCAGCTTTGGGCGGATAGTATGCGGGAGAAACACCTCGACCGGATTTCTAAGGGAACCTACCTACCAGTCACGGCCCTCACGTACTCCGATATGGTGGTGGCACTCAGGAAGATTCGCGCCCACTCTTTTCTTATGGCAAGTGCCATCGAGAGCTTTAACGCAAAACACGATTAACCTCCTCCTAAACAAGCGGGCCCAGTTTAAGTCAGGAATGAACGTTTTTTTACGGCCGGGAGCAAACAAATTGTCCCTAATTCCGGTATCGGTCTTATTGACTCTGTTTTTTCAAGTACTTAATGATGAAGCTCTAGTGTTTTCAATTCCGGATTGATTTGGCATATTAAGCCGACACTCCACATCACAAGGGATTTTTTCATGGGATTGATTTTCTCGGCTGACGATATTTTAGAGCGGTCGCGTGGCCTTACGTTTGATGACGTACTTCTTATGCCACGACACTCAGAAATGAGCTCCCGGCGTTCCCCGAATCTGGACTCAAAGGTCACGCGGAATTTTTCTCTTAAGACTCCGATCATTGCCGCGAATATGGACACTGTCACTGAGTATCAGATGGCGATCAAAATGGCCCAACTCGGGGGTCTTGGAATCCTTCACCGCTTCATGACTTTGGAAGAACAAGTGCGGCAGGTGAAGCTGATGAAAGAGGCGATCGCTCCTCTTGGTCTCCCTGTGGCAGCATCTATCGGAGTTAAGGAAGAGGGGATGAGGCGCGCGGATCATTTGGTCGCTGCAGGAGTCGATATCCTAACCGTCGATATAGCCCACGGTGACTCGGTGATGATGTTCGAGACTCTTAGTTACGTGAAAAAAAAGTATCCGAAGATCGATGTGATCGCGGGTAACACTGCCTCACCGGAGGGAGTCCGAGGCCTAATCGAGCACGGGGCCGACGCGGTGAAAGTGGGGATTGGACCTGGTTCAATGTGCACGACTAGAATCATTACAGGTTGTGGAGTGCCTCAGTTGACTGCCGTTGCCATGTGCGTCCTCGAAGCCCGGAAACATCATGTGCCAGTGATCGCTGATGGGGGAATAAAAACCTCTGGGGACATCGTTAAGGCCTTCGCCGCAGGTGCGCAGACTGTGATGCTTGGCTCAATGCTTTCTGGTTGTCTTGAGACACCAGGAGAAATAGAAGGTGGGCGCAAGCGCTATCGCGGTATGGCATCAAAAGATGCTCAGGTTTCCTGGAGAGGTGAACTCCCGACAGGAATGGCAGCAGAGGGTGAGGCGCGATGGGTCAACTGTAAGGGCTCGGTGGAGAACATTGTTCACGAACTCACTGGTGGAGTCCGTTCTGGTATGACCTACCTGAACGCCTACACTCTGTCAGAGATAAACAAAAATGCCCGTTTCATGGAAATGACGGCCAGTGGTATGATGGAGTCTAAGCCCCACGGACTTTTCAACCAATAGGATCAGCTTGTTTTCTGATAATGCGCTCGAAACCGTTCTAACGTATCCGAGACTCCAGGAGCGTCTAGCGTCGAAGCCAGGTGACGCTGCGAAAGTGAAGAAACTCTTTGAGGAAATCCACGGCGAGTTCTCACCAACCCTTGTACGGGCGGCCGCAAAGTTTGTTGATGCGACTTTCGCCAAGCTCTACGACGGTGTGAACATTGAGCTTCCGGAGGGCATGGACTTCTTCAAGCTCCGGGAAGAAAACTTTATCATCCTCGTTCCAAATCACCAGTCCCATGCTGACTACATCGCCATGACTTACTCGATGTTTAAAAAGTTTGAGATTCCCATCCGGGTCGCAGCAGGGATCAACCTTAATGTTTTTCCTCTAGGGCAATTCTTTGGCAGGGCCGGGGCCTTCTTCATCCGGCGCTCATTCACCTCTGACCAGCTGTATAAGCTCACTTTCGAAGGCTACATTTACTATCTCCTGAAGACGGGACAGATCGTAGAGTTTTTCTTCGAAGGAGGTCGGACGCGAACCGGAAAACTCCTGAAGCCGAAGTACGGTCTCTTCCAAATGATTCTTGAGGCCCATTCTTATCTCCGTGAGAAGCCCCTGATGTTTGTCCCGGTGTCGCTCGCTCATGAGCACATTCCGGAAGAGAAGGCCCATGCACGGGAACTCGGAGGTGCCAAGAAGGTGCCCGAAAATGGGACGCAACTTTTCAAATTGCTGAAGCTCTTCAACAAGCGTCTTGGTACGATTCATATCCATTTTGGCCAGCCGATCATCGTCGATGGCTATGTTGGCGACCTAAAAGAGGCAACACAGAACCTCGCTTTTGCCAACTTTAAAGCGGTGGGCCGCGGAATGCCCATCACCCCAAGTTCCTTGCTCGCACTCATCATGCTAGACGAGCCCTCAGGTGCCCTGACTTGGAAGCAGATTGAGGATCGTGCCGTAGATGTGATCGAGTACTGTCGTGCGCTGAAGATTCCTGTGACACCAAGCCTTGCCTGTGAAAAGTTTCGTGATTCGATCCGTTCAGCACTCGACATGTTTATCGGGAATAAGAAGATTGAGGTTCTGAAGCGCGAAAAGCTTAACCAGGTTTACTATGTCATTAAGGACGAGCGACGGGTAGAGGTCCTTTTTCACAAGAATATGATCCTCCACCATTTCCTGGTACCTGCGATCATTAACGCCACTTGGTTTAATGTCTGGAATGGCTCGATTAAAGACGGAATGCAGCTCACACGATTTCTTATGATGAAGCGCAAAGAGCTGAAGTACGAATTTTATCTCCCGACCCCCAAAGAGATGATTCAGGAGGCACTCGATATTGTCTCCTTTGCACTTGGGCGAAAGTTTGACTCGCTTGAAGAGTGCATGCGTCTCTCCAGTGCTGATCTCTACGCCATTGCCACGCGAGTCCGACGCTTCTCAACCGCTCTCGCCTACCTCTATGAGGCTTATTACATTTCGGCCCTTTCCGTGAAGTACTTGGCGGGCGAGAACTTTACACAAGAGCGTTTTGTTAATGTTTCAAAGGAACTCTTCAACCTCGAACTCGAGCACGGCCGGGTTATCAAGTACCCGGAGTCCTATGCTGTTCCCATTATTAAAGACACTCTGATTTATCACCAGAACCAGAAGGTTATCGAGCGTAACGAGGACCGCACCTTCCGGGTTGCCGATCACGCAAAACTCGATGAATCCATCGAAAAGTTCATCCGTGACCTCAATGACCAGGTAGCAATTAATCTTAAGTTTAACAAGGCCCTTCCCTAGATGCTGAACTCGCTCCTTCCTAACCTCCGTCTTGTAGGTCTTGCGTCTGAATCTTGCGGAGAGGACTGGTACGCCAGAAGTGCTAAGCTCGACTCAGTTCTTGAGGGTATGGGGCTTGACCTTTATGAGGAGGCCGTCTACTTGCTCTTCTCTGTTGCTCCCGAAGCGATACTTGAAGGACATGGAGACTGCGTTGTGGCCCGCGCGGTCATTGGACCTAAGCGCCCTCCCGACGCGCCCTTTTTACTTCGAGACTGGGCGGCAGCGCCAGTCTGGCGAGAATCCCTGGAGGGAGAAGAATTTCAGGATTTTCTCGATACTGCTGCGACTTTACGGCGCAGAGTGCGTGAAGCGCATCCCCAGCTGGCCGATGCGTTTATGTTTCGCCTAGGCCGCACGCTTGACCCCAGGTTACGCCTCTCCGTTGAGGCCATCTTCCACGAATGACTCCTTGTCATGTTAATCCGAGCAAGGTAATTTTTGTTTTATTTATTAAGATCCCGCATTTGTACGGAGGTGGGTTATAAGCGAAAAAGTTCAAGAACCGAGAGTTAACGAGAGAATTCGTGCGCACGAGATTCGTCTCATTGGTGATGACGGCAAAGCTTACGGAGTGGTGACACTCGCTCAAGCCCGGATCATGGCCGACTCTGAGAGTTTGGACCTTATCGAGATTTCCCCGAACGCTAATCCACCCGTCGTAAAGATGATGGACTACGGTAAATACAAGTATCAGATCCAAAAGAAGCTCGCTGAAGCGAAGAAAAAACAGGTCGTCATCGATGTTAAGGAGATGAAATTTCGTCCAAACATCGAGAAACACGATCTTGAAGTGAAGGTCAACCACATCGAGAAGTTTCTCGACCAAGGTGATAAGGTTAAGCTCCTCATGCAGTTCCGCGGACGTGAGATGGCCCATAAGGAAATAGGTCTCTCGAAGTTTGATGAGATTGTCCGAACGGTCGTGGAAAAGGGGGCCGTGATTGAGGCGCCCGCCAAGTTCATGGGGAACAGGATTATTGCTATGGTGGCGCCGGGTAAGAAGAAGTAAAAAGCCTTTAAAAACAGCAAATAGTACTTTCTCTAATAGTTATTACATGTTATTTTCGTGCACTCTTTTAAGGGTGCATTTTTATAGTTTTAGGAGCGAAACATGCCAAAAATGAAGACAAAACGCGCGGCTGCTAAGCGCTTTAGTGTGACTGCAACTGGTAAAATTAAGTATAAGAAGGCCCACCTTCGGCACTTACTCGTTAACAAGTCGAAGAAAGCGAAGAAAGATAAGAACACTCCGGGGTATGTACATCCGGGGGATTATCATAACGCCGCTTCTTGTATTCCGTATCTTGTATAATTAAACGCCGAGAGTATTCGGTTAACCATCGAGAGTAGAGAAGTAGGGTTAAGAGACACTTTGTCCCCCTATGATCGAAGAGGAGAGAATGTATGTCACGTGTTCGTAGGGGTTTTAAGGCCCGTCAAAGAAGAAACAAAATTCTAAAGCTCGCTAAGGGCTACCATTTCGACCGGAGAACGAAGTTCAAGCATGCTTCTGAGACTGTCCGGCGTGCTCTTCATTACGCGTTCATTGGTCGTCGCCTCCTGAAGAGAGATATCCGTAAATTGTGGATTGTCCGGATTAATGCCGGAGCGCGGATGCTGGGAACGACTTACAGCCAGTTCATTTCTGGTCTCAAGAAGAAAGACATTACAATCAACCGTAAGATGCTTGCTGAACTTGCTGTTCGTGACTTTTCGACATTTAAGGCCATTCACGAAGCGACTAAGTAATTTTTCTTTTTAAAATCAATTTTTAAGAAGCCCCGTAAGGGGCTTTTTTTTCGTCTATTGTTTTCCTAACTTACTGTAATTCCGAATAAATTCGATTTTTTTTCTCTTGAACTAATTCTGTTACCTGCTAACCTATTAATAATTCTAAAAAGTTGGCGATAAGCTTTTGAAACTTCATGGGAGATTTTCAATGAGCATGACTAAGGCAGACATAGTCGAGCGTATCTACAAGGAAGCTGGATTTTCTAAA
>JAIYDC010000146.1 GCA_027487685.1 Pseudomonadota bacterium
ATGTCTGATAAGGCAAAATTAGTTCTCGGTGATAAGACCATCGAGCTCCCCATTTTCATTGGTAGCGAAGGTGAGAAGGCCATCGATATCACTAAGCTCAGAGCGGAGACTGGCTACGTAACTTTGGATTCCGGTTACATGAACACCGGAGCCTGCACATCAGCGATAACTTTCCTTGATGGCGAACAGGGTATCTTAAAATACCGGGGCTACTCAATTGAAGAAGTCGCCGAAAAGTCTTCCTTTCTCGAATCCTCCTACCTCGTCTTCTACGGCAAACTTCCAACAGCGGCAGAACTGAAGGCCTTCGAAGAACGCATTTCTTCATTTGACGACGTTCCAGAAGGGATCAAGACTATGATTAGGGCGTTCCCTAAGGACGCACATCCCATGGCGGTTCTCTCAGCTAATATGGTTTCTCTTTCTGCCTTTAACCATGACCTCTGCTCCCAAGATCTTACGGCCCCTCAGAAGGACCAGGCGATTGCACAGCTCATGGGGCAGTTGAAAGTTATGGCCTCGTACGCTTTCCGGCACTCGCAGGGAAAGGACTTCATAAAGTCTGATCGCAGTCTCGATTACTGCTCCGATTTTCTCCATATGATGACTGGTGATAAAAACATTAAGAAAGAAGTCGCGAAGGCACTCGATGTGCTTTTGGTCCTTCACGTCGATCACGAGCAGAACTGCTCGACGTCCTCAGTGCGCTTAGTAGGCTCGTCGAAGGCAAACATTTTTGCAACGATCTCTGCCGGCATTGATGCCCTTTGGGGTCCGCTCCATGGCGGAGCTAACCAGGCGGTGCTCGAGATGCTTGAAGAGATCAAGGGCTCGGGTAAAAGCTACCAGCATTTCCTGGACGAAGTGAAAGACAAGAATTCTTCGTCTCGTCTTATGGGCTTCGGCCATCGGGTCTATAAAAACTTTGATCCTCGGGCCAAGATTATTAAAAAGGCTTGTGACTCTGTTCTCTCAACTCTCGGCGCCCAGGATACACTCCTTGACATCGCCAAGGGCCTTGAGGAAGTAGCACTTAAAGATGAGTACTTCGTCTCTCGCAAGCTCTATCCAAACGTGGACTTCTATTCTGGTATCATTTATCGGGCCCTCGGCATTCCGACGAACATGTTTACGGTGATGTTTGCCATGGGCCGCCTCCCAGGGTGGATGGCACAGTGGAAAGAGATGGTTGAGCAGCCTGGGTTTAAAATCTGCCGCCCGCGCCAGATCTACACCGGCGATACGAAAAACGCCTACAAAGACCTCAAGTCTCGCTAACTGCGAGTGTCAAGGCCGCCTTTGGGCGGTCTTTTTTTTGCACTGGCCATCGAATGGAAAAACTATTCTGCCATCTCAAATAATGAAAGGATCGGATGCAGCTCCGATCGGCCGTTAGAGCGGAAATTGATGATGTCGGACTTTCCTAGCAAGATGATCTTAGACTCCGCTTTCAATCGCACATCGAATCGAACCGGTTGACCTAGCAGAAGCTCACTTATGCCTAAGACATATCCATCTTCGATGATTCTCAGGACTTTTGCATTCCTTGAAAGTTCAATCTGTCCTTGGATGAGCGCGATCCCTGCGCAGGGCACCTGATGTTCGTAGACGATCACGAAATCTTTGGGAAAGGTGAGTAGCTCGAACTCTTGGACGAGTGCTGTGAGTTGAGAAGTTGTTAAGGGAATGACTATATCCATCATGTAGGAACTGTAACTGAGTTCCTACTCTGAGAATATGCTCTAGGTCATATTCGTCAGATATAAATCAATAGTCGAGGTTCGCAAATTCGACGAGCTTTTCTTCATCGAGAATAAAGATCGTTTTCCCTTCCTGCTCGAGGATGCCTTCATCTTTAAACTCGGAGATGAGGCGAATGATTGTTTCGTGTGCGGTGCCGACAATCGATGCGATTTCGTCGCGGTTAAGCTTGATATCCAGCCGCACACGACCGTCAGACTCATTCTGGCCGTAGTTTTTTATGAATGTAAGGAAGAGTTCGGCCAGGCGTTCCCGGGCACTCTTTTGCGACATGGAGGCGTTACGGGTCTCAGCTGCGCCCATGTCTTTGGAGAGCTTTTGGATGAGATTTAAAGCAATCGTGGGGTCAGTCTTGAGAGCACCATAGATGTAATTCTTATCCATAAAGCAGATCGCAGCATCTTCAATAACGGTGGCGGTTGCCGAGTAGCTTTCCTTACTGAAAAGACTACGATGCCCAAGCACATCACCCGGACCAGCGATACGGACGATGGATTCCTTACCGTCGCTCCCAACTTTAGAAACCTTAATCTTGCCCTGAGCAATACAGTAAAGGCCGAAGGGGGGATTACCCTGGAAAAAAATCGTTTGTCCTTTCTTATAGCTGTTCATGACTTTGTTATGACTGACCTCATTCAGAGCTGCTTGCTCTAAGTCACAGAAAATGCCCTTCTCTACTGACGGACATTTGTCACAAGATACACTTTTAAAAGCAGGTTTTTGCATGATCCCCTTCCTGTATTTCAAAACAAAGGGTACCACAATATTGTCAAGAAAATGTGATCTTGATCAGCTTTTGGCCAAAAAGGTGATGCTAGTCAGTTATCGCGTGGTCTTCATCTCGGGTCCAGTGAGCTCCTTAAATTTCTTAAGCTCAGCCTCGACCTCTTGAGGAATATGGGCTCCACCTGAACCGGAAAAGTCAAATTCAACACTTTCCTTGTACTCCTTAAGGCATTCTCTTGCCATCGGATGCTTCGGGTAATTTTTTATGCATTGCTTAAGAAATAAATCCCCTGCGCCAAAGAAATCTTCTTTTTTAAGGCGCTTCTCAATCCAGCCCAGCCAATAACTCATTTCCGGAGCAGATTTCGAGGTCTGGTTCTCAAAAAAGTATTGTGACAATAGACCTGACGCCAGAAGCAGGTCTACCTTATAGGCATCCTCAAAAGATTCCAGTTTTCTGAGTGGAACTAGCCTGCGATCAAGAAAACTCCGAAGCTCATTCTCGCTACTGATGGATTTACCGATATGTTTTTCGCCTCCCCAGATCACCAGGCGCCTCTTCCAGTCTTCTAGTTCGCGGTTGGCCTCATAAGGAAGGTTACCCTTCTTAAGATAGTCCGTTGCCAGGGCCAGCATCGAAGACGGGTCCTTCTTGATTTTAAGTTCAATCAGGAGGATTTGCTGAATAGGAAGGAGGACATTTTGTTCTTTGCGGATCAATCGATCCTGCAGATCTCGGGTGAATTCGTTCTTGGCGTCGACGTAGCGTCGGACGATAAGGTAGGCCAAACCCAAGTTGTAGGGGTCCTTGAGCTTAGCTTTATCGACGGAAAGTTCACCGCTTTGAAAACTTGATGTTACTGATTGCGGCAGGCGTGAATGACAATCGATGCATTGGCCCACTGTCTCACGGTTAAGCCAAAACGCATAGTCCCGTTGCCCTGTCCCGAATGCTGCACGGGCCTCTCGAAGGTTGGTGGAGATGAGCTCATAGGAAGGTGCGAAGAGATCGTGCCGAAGCATAGTATCGTGGCCCGCTAGCTTAAAAGCGTCGTCGATGGCCGCCAGATTCACCGCGATCTTCTTCTCGTTCTCTTTTTTCATGAATTCCTGTTTGTTGACGATGAAAGGCAGCAGCTCCATCAATGAATTGAAAGCGCGGTTCATTTCGAGTATAGGGCTTGCAAGGACGGAGATGGCCACAGAGAGGGAGAGAAGGACAACTAGGTTTTTCATGGTTTGGTGATTCCTTTAAATTGGTCGTGAAGAAGGATCAAAGTCGCTAGAATCCCTGTGGATAGGAACATCGCCTGCCTGAGGTCCCGGCGACCAGTGGGGTCATTGGGGCCACTGGCCAGGCTTTCGAGCAGAAGTACACTTGTGGTGAGTGTAATGGCCGATGCGACCTCTGTGGTTATCGGTAATGCGTATGGGACTCCGGAGGTTGCACTGGAAAAGGTCAGGTTACTCTCGGGAGTGGCCTCGGCCGCGAGTTGCAGGTCCTTGAGCGCTATTGGAGAAATTGACTCAACGATAAAAAAGGGTTTCATGTATCGCTCGCCTTCGCCACCGGCAACACTTTCATAATGAATGCGGCCTTCGATGATGCCTGACGCCTCCATCGGTAGACCTACAAATTTCTGCCGTACATCCTTTGATCCAAAGATGACCGGGAGTTCTTCGCCGGAAGAGCGAGTCACTTTGAGCTGATCACCGACTCGCGTGATGGTCACGAAGGTGCGTAGTGTCTCCTCGGCGGACTGAGCGGTGGAAATAATTAGTGTAAGGAGTAAGAGAAGAGTATTCATGTCTCAAGCCTAGCTGAGGGCCTAAATAAGACCAAGTCTAGATCAGCACTGGTTTTTATGATTTAAGTCACTCTTGGGCCCTGTTGGATAACGGCACGAATTGCCGTTTACGAAAGGAGACTTCAGTTGGGCAGCTGGCCATCCGAAAGGTACTTAAATCGGAGTCCACATGAAACCTGCTTCAATCGCTCTTATCCTGACCACTCTTTTGCTTTCTGCCGGTGCTCTGGCAGATGAGATCCGTGTAAAAAAAATGACTAAAGATGCTACGCTCGAGCGGAGCTTCATACTTCAGACCAATCTGACGGAGAAAGTCGTGATCGACTGCCAGAGCTTTATCCAGGGTCTTAGGATTGGAGAGGGGGGAAACGCACTGGTTTACCTCATGGATCCTGAAGACTGTGAGGAGCTTCAAGGCAGAATGCGCACAAGCTTGCGAAAATTTCGTCACCACTGTATGGATGTCGACACTGAGATCCACTCTGACTGGACCTGCGATTAACGAGGAATCATCTTTCCCGAGAATAGTCGGGTATCGATTAAAAGCTGGTGGTACTCGTACCAAACATCCCAGCGCTTGACGTCCACGTCCGCTGCGTCTTGCTCTCTTAAGGCCAGGATAAAGAGGTCGGATGCCCCTTGTCCCCATCTCGTCCGCTCAGCATCAGCGATCTTGACCGATTTCTCAAATTCGCTGGAAGTGACCTCCCAACGACCTCTGGTTGCCTGAAGGGCGTCGTAAGAAAAATTCAGCTGCTGCCGGAGCTGCTGGACCATGAAATCTTTCTCCCGGAGAAGAGCACGGAATTTGTACTCCGCGGCCGTTGTCTTTCCTTCGGCCTTACGATTCTCGAAGGGCATATCAAACTTAAGACCCACCTGGAGTGTGGATGGATCCCAGGGGACGTTGCCTGAAAGCTCCCGTGACCCAATGAGCTCCAGGTTAAGCCCCGGAAGCTGGGATTGGTCGAAGAACTTCCTCTCCGCCGTACGCATCCGAATCTCTTGGTCGATGATTCGAAGCTGGGGTAGCAAGTCGGCCGTGAGGATGGTAGGAGAAACGGCCCGGATGTCGTCTTGTGGAAGCAATTCCTGGTCCAGTGAAATCGACGCGCCCTGATCATCCCGGTAGTAGAGCTCAAGCTGTGTGCGGGAGCTTTGCCAATCAATTCTGGCCTTTGCGAGTTCGTCCCGTCTCTTATCAATCGAGCGCTGATTGTCTATTAATTTGAGCTTCTCCACGTCGCCGGCCGCGAACTTCTTCTCGAGCATGACCTGCCGTTCTTCAGCGATTTTTAGGATCGATTGGCGGATCTTGAGCTTCTGATTAGCGAAGAGCCATTTGTAGTAGAGGGAAAGGGCCTTGTGGATGTAGATGTTCTGCTTAAGTTCAATCTCCGCTTGAGCGATGCCCTTCTGTAGCTTGGCGAGTTCAATGTTCAGACGGAACTCATCGCTCTGAAAGTTTCGAAGGACGGGAAGAGCGATGCCAGCGAAGATCTCCCCTGCGCTCGAAGTCTTATATTTTCCATCGTAGGCAGGAAAGATGCCTTGGCCTGAGCGGTGTCCGGCAATTAGAGAAAGACCTTGGTAGCGGGTCTGGCGTTCAATGGTTGTTTCAAAATACTGGTTCTCGTATTTATCTTCGATGCGGTTTCGTGTTTTGAAAGTGAGCTTATGATCGAACGCACCCTGGGCCGCCTCCACCTCTGCGCGGGAAGCTTCATACTTAAGCTCTGCCTGCTCGATCAATGGAAAATGCGCTAGGACTGATCTGGTGATTTCCTCTTCACTTATGGCGAAGGCGCCGCTACTCAATAAAGCGAAGGCCAGGAAACGGATCATTTTTTCTCCTTGTCCTTATCCTTATCCTCATCTTCATAATCGGATTTGTTGATTTTCATCATCCGTGCCAGCTCATCTTTGATGGGACCTGAAACTGGTGGGAGGCCAGTGAGTTGACGCCAGATTTCCTTAAGAACGAAAGACTTGGCAAGGGTGATGTAGCCCTTGGCATGGGCACCAGGACGTAAGAAAGGGGCGTTTGGCCAAGCCTTATTTCCCGCAGGGACCAGGAGGACACGGAACTTGCCTTTATTTGAGCTAGCAGCGTCTACCAGGTGAACTTTCGCAGGAAAGACGCCTACGGCGACTGCGGGCCACCCGGCGATCTGAAGCGAGGGCCAGCCTTCGAATTGTAATACAGCATTTTGTCCCGATGTCAGCATTGAGGTATCGTTACCGTCGACCCAGATCTCTACTGCCGGTGTGGTGATATGAGGAGTTAAAACAGCAATCGGTGTTCCGGCCTTAATAAGTTGCCCACGCTCTCCCGGAAGGACGCGAGTGATGACTCCGTCCCTTGGAGCGAGGATGGTCTGAAGCTGGCGGGAGAATTGAGTCTCAGCTTTGGTCAGGGTTGCCATCGCTTTTGAATATTCGATGTCAATTTTCGAAGTGTCGATTTTGGCCTTCTCGTATTCTTTGCGGGCCGAGAGCCCTTGGTCAAAGAGCTTCCGTTGACGGTCGAGATTGAGTTGAGAGGTCTCTAGCATGAGCTTCGCCGAGGCAATTCCCGCCCGGGCGGCGTCGAGTTCACGCTGGTAGCGCTCGATGAGACCTGGGTCATTATCCTGCATGCGCGCAAGGATATCGCCGCGTTTGACCGTGGCACCTTCTTGGACGAGCCATTGGGAGATGAAGCCATTGACCGGCGTCGTCAGGGTCTGAACTCGTTCATTTGGGTCGATGGCCGTTACCTGGCCCTCCCCTGTGGTGAAAGCGACCCAAGGCAGGAAGGGCAGAACTGAGAAGAAGAAAATTAGGAAAAAAATTGTTCGCGTTTTCTTAGGTTCAAGTGGAAGCTTGGGAGTGAGATAAGAATTACTCACACTTCTTCTCCTTTTGCTTTCATGAGCTTGTAGATACTTGTTTCATAGTCATAAAAACCCTCGAGCGCAGACGGGAGTTTGGAGAGTGAGACCATGATTCCGGAAAAGATGATCTCTGCTGACACGAGCTGACCTATCGATAGTTGGTCAGACTGAACCATGTATGTTCCGGCACCCAGAAGGGCCAGCTGACAGACTCCATACAGAATGGAAATCTTAACCGTGTTGCGTTTAACGAAATTAAAATGCCCATCTCTTGCCTTCAAAAAAGCAGTGATGTCTGTGTTCTCTGGCGTTTCATCTTTAAAGGCCATTTTGTAGAGATGATACTTTTCGTCAGACTCTTGGATGGAAGATTCGATGCCAGATCTGGTGGAAAGGTGGATCTGATAGAGAGTGGCCCCGATAAGAAGTGGGAGAAGGAGAAAGGCCGGGTGGAAAGTGACGATTGTCAGAAGTCCAAACGTCGCTGTCAGAGCAATATCAACGAAGGTGGTAAAAGCCTTAGAATAGGATTTCATAGCAAAGAAAATTTCGACGTAGTACATACGTTTAGCGTTGTCGAGTGACTTCTTCCAGCGCTTCACTTCGTAAAAGAAGAGTTCACGCTGAAGGAACTCGTTTAACACAAACTGACAGTACTTAAGGATCTGTGAAACTGTCAGTCCTCCGCCGATAATGAAGAGGAAGCCAAAGATGTTTAGCCAAAGGCCTGAGAGTGCTAAGTTGTTAACTAGAAACTGAACGGCGAGGGGAACGATGAGCGTGGTGACACCGTAAAGCGCTGAGTAGATGATATACTTACGGCTTGTATGGAGGTGCCGGACAGTGGGGATAAAGTTATGGGGAACCATGTTTTCTCCTGAAGCGCGTCAGCGGCTTAGTGTCAAAGAGTCATTCTGGAGATTTTCTGGACCTATGCTATCATGAGGTTTAGTACAAATGACAACCATAACCGTCCACGCAGCTAGAATTATTATCGATTTCAAAGGCACAGCTCCTTTCCTCTTTAATTCGCAGATTGTCATAATAGCGAGAAATACTCTATGATAAAAATCGATATTACATACTGTAAGTATAATTTAAAACGAAGGTCTTATGAATTGGCTCAATCTCCACCATTTGAAGTATTTTCTGGTCATTGCAGAAGAGGGATCGATCTCCGGAGCATCTAAAAAACTCCTGGTGGGTCAGCCGGCACTTTCAGCTCAGTTGAAGCACTTCGAGGGCTGCCTCGGGCTGCGTCTCTTCGATCGGGTTGGAAAGAAGATGAAAATCACCGCTGAGGGGGAGTACGTTCTCAAGTATGCCCGTGCGATCAAACAGCTCGAGGACGAACTCGTTTCAAACTTAGGACACGCCCGAGAGTCAGGAATTCGCGAATTCACTCTTGGTGCCCAGGAATCGGTCCCTAAGAGCGTGATCGCCACCGCTATCGGTGCCATCGGTACCATCCCGCAGGCGCGGGTCAAGGTCACCGAAGGAACAGGGGAGGAGCTCTTTAATCTTCTTCTCCAGGGGAAGATAGACTTTTTCCTGGGGAACTTCCGGCCCTTGGTGGAGGGCAAGGAAATGATGTACGCCTCGCTCTCTAAAGAACAGGTCTGTATCTGGGGGGCGCGGAAATTTGGTAAGCTTCAGAAAAACTATCCAGCATCACTCGCCGGGATGCGTTTCGTTTTGCCCGGTTTTCAAAACCCCCTGCGGCACGACTTCGAGAAGTTCATGCTCGAGCAGGGTTTGTCCTTTGAGGTTGCCATCGAGGCCCAGGATACAGCACTCTTAAAGGAGCTGGCCGTTCGTGGAGAGGGACTGATCATCATGGGTGAAGACAGTGCCAGTTCTTGGGTGCAAGCGGGAAAACTCTTTTGCATCGGTAGCATCCCGAACCTTAGGGAAGAATACTGGCTAGGGATGGTTAGAAAAAAGATCGATACTGAGCAGCAGCGGATCGTTATAAAAGCGATCGGAACCTAAATGCCTCTGACACTCTCGTCGCTTCTTCCCCACCTTATTTATTCTTTCACGAGCGAATCGGAGCTCGTTGCGGCGATTGAAGAGCTCTCTGACAAATTCACCCGGAATCGGGATCGGATCACGGACTATCTCCGGGAGCCGCGGCTGGTGGCGGCCTACACCGCCTTTTATTCTCTGACCAACATCCCCAAGCTTCGTGAGGTGCTCCGTTGGATGCCACAGACCTGGGTAGAAGAGCTTAAGCACTCCACACTCATCGATCTTGGAGCAGGGCCGGGTACTTTTTCACTTGCTTGGCGGCGGGAAGGGGCCAATGGCCCAGTTTATCAGGTGGAGCAATCACCCCTCATGCGGCAGCAAGCGGCCAAGATTTGGAGCGCCTTTGGTGAGGGACAACTATTCCAGGGGCAGCGCTGGGAGTGGAGTGTCGAAAATCCAAAGTTTCTGCTCTTTGGTCATTCCGCCAATGAGATGGATGTGGCGACCGCTATCCGTTATATTGATGTGATCGATCCCGACCACGTGCTTTTTATTGAACCAGGAACGAAAGAGTTCTTTGCTAAAATGATTGAACTTCGTGCTTATCTCCTCGGAGCGGGCCACCGCGTTCTCTTTCCTTGTCCTCTTCCTAGTGCGTGTCCTATGCAGGTGAGTGAGGATTGGTGCCATCAGTTTATCCACGTCAGGCAAGACCCAGAGGTTGAACGACTCACCCAGTTGGCCCGCAAAGATCGAAAGCTTCTTCCGCTCACGGTCCAGGCCTTCTCACGGACCTTCAGTACGGATAATCCCCGAGAACGTGTTGTTAGGGTTCACCCGGAGACCAAGTTTGGTCATGAATGGGATGTATGCCATGACAATCAATTGCAGCGCTACCAACTTCTGAAGCGTGATCTCTCGAAGCTTGAGTCAAAGGCACTCGTAGAGCTGCGCTCCGGAGCGGCGGTGGTGACCGAAATCATAAAAGAGACTGAGCAGTATACGAGAGTTAAACTCACAAAGAGCGATAAACTTTAAGCACTGACCTTGACGTCTTTTGTCTTGGTCTTATCTTAGTAAGAGAATGGCCAAGGAGTGCAAAATGAATAAGTTTGATCAAGTGGTTCTAGGATCCCTCGATATTGCCCAGTCCGAGGCATTAAAGAGGAAGAACACTGAGCTCTCCCCTGAGCACTTGCTCTTAGGTCTGGTTCTCAATCGCTCTTCCTATGCCTCCAAGGCACTTAAAGATAACCTGAAGGAGATCGAAGATCTTCTCGGGCAGCTCCCGCGTAGTTCGGGACAGCTCTCCCTAGAAAACCTTCGCACTTCTCCCAAGCTTCAGGAGTGGATCACCCTGGCAAGCGGAGACTCTGTTCAGCAAGGGAAGCAAGAAGTGGCGGAGCGGCACCTCTTAAAGCATCTCCCGCAGTTCTTCCCGGCCCTCAAGGTCGATTATACTAAGTTTTCCGATCCTGCTGAAGAGGTGGAGATCCCAACTTTTCTCATTAATCTGAATGAAATGGCGGAGAAGGGGAAGCTTGACCCGGTCATCGGCCGCACTAAAGAGATCCGATCCGTGATTGAGATCCTGGGGCGGCGGTCAAAGAATAATCCCGTTCTAGTAGGGCCTCCTGGCGTCGGAAAGACGGCGATCATTGAGGGTCTTGCTGAACAGATCGTAAAAGGGAATGTGCCGGACGTGCTAAAAGGCAAGACGGTCTACTCCCTTGAAATGGGCTCCCTCATGGCCGGCACTAAATACCGTGGAGACTTCGAGGAGCGGATTCAGAATCTCCTCAAGTTTGTGAAGTCGAAGGCCGGGGACGTGGTCCTCTTTATTGATGAAATCCACCAACTCGTTGGCGCCGGTCGCACGGACGGTGCGATGGATGCGGCGAACCTCCTAAAACCTGCACTCGCTCGCGGGGAACTCCATTGCATCGGTGCTACGACTTTTGATGAATATCAAAAGTACATCCTAAACGACGCGGCCCTTGAGCGGAGGTTTCGCTCGGTTCCGGTCCATGAGCCCACAAAAGAAGATTCAGTCGAGATCCTGATGGGGGTGCGCTCGAAGATGGAGGCCCATCACGGGATCAAGATCTCCGACGAAGCGGTTTACAACGCGGTCTTCCTCTCAGATCAGTACCTCACCGATAAGAATCTCCCAGACAAGGCGATCGATCTTCTGGACGAAGCATCCTCGGCCTTGAAACTCTCGGCAGAGGCGATGCCGGCGAAGCTCGTTGAGCTTGAAGCAGAGCTTCGCTCAAAGAAGATCTATGCTCAGATGGAGCGGGATAATCTTGATTTGAAAAAAGAGATTTCGGCGCTTGAGGCCCGATTTATGGAAGGTCGGGTAGTTTGGGAAAAAGAGGTCTCCTCCCTTAAAAAAGTGGCCGAGATCAAGGGCCGTATCGATCGACTGACTTTTGACCTCGAGGCGGCCCAGCGGAACGGCAACTACGAGGAGGCGTCGAAGATTAAGTACATGCTCATTCCCCAGACAGAAAAAGAGCTTGAGTCCCTCCAACACGAGTGGATTCTTGGAAAGAAACACATCGCTCAGGTCATCTCCCGGCAAACCGGAATTCCGGTGGAAAAGATCCTGAAGTCAAAGCAGG
This sequence comes from Pseudomonadota bacterium, assembly GCA_027487685.1. Taxonomy (GTDB): domain Bacteria; phylum Bdellovibrionota; class Bacteriovoracia; order Bacteriovoracales; family Bacteriovoracaceae; genus Peredibacter. The sequence continues at coordinate 11,770 of JAIYDC010000146.1, forward strand.
ACTCGATCCTTCACATCGAAGAGTTTTTAAATAAGCGAGTCTTCGGGCAGGAGGAGGCGATTCATGAGATCGCTGAGACTCTGATCGCGAGCTACGCCGGCCTCTCAGATGAATCGAGACCTTTAGGTTCCTTCTTGCTATTGGGTCCTACTGGTGTCGGGAAAACGGAGACGGCGAAGGCGCTCACGCAATACCTGTTTGATAACGAAGAGAACATCGTGCGCTTTGATCTCTCTGAGTTCTCCGAAAAGCACTCCGTGGCCAAGCTTATTGGTGCACCCGCGGGCTATGTCGGTTACGAAGAGGGTGGAGTTTTAACGGAGGCCATCCGGCGGAAACCCTACTCGGTGGTGCTCTTTGACGAGATTGAAAAGGCCCACCCGGATTTTGCTGATATCTTGCTGCAGATCCTGGACGATGGTCGCCTCACAGATAACAAGGGCAGAACGATTAACTTTAAGAACACGATTGTCATGATGACGTCTAACTCTAAGAATCCGAAAGAGGACTTTAAGCCCGAGGTCCTGGGCCGTATCGATGGGGTGCTAACCTACCTCGGCTTGGATAAGCGGGTCATGCGCCAGCTGGTGGACAAACAGCTCAGGTTCTTAAACGAGCGTCTCAAGTCCAAGAAGGTGGTGCTCAAGCTGGACAAGAAGGCCTTTGATACGCTTGAGGAGCAGGGCTTTGATTTTCAGTACGGTGCGAGACCTCTGAATGGAGTCTTCCAGCGACTGGTGACGAGACCCCTTTCGAAGAAAATCCTCGAGGGGAACCTTGCCGGTGGAGAGCTCCTCATGACATGGAACGGTCTTGGGATGGAGATTCACGAGCTAGAGGATGGACAGCCCGAACTGCACTGAGGAATGATGCTTAATTTTTTAGTTCTCTTCCTGCCGCTGGTGGTCTTCTCCTATACGAAGTCTGACCACTATGACGGGGATAAATTCTTTCTCCCCTGGGGCGACAACCATAAGAGTATCTGGTCTTTGATGAAGTGGAAGTTAACCGGGGACAAGGTGCCGTGGCCTTCTCACGTTCCGATAAAAAACTATCCCCTTAGTCCCCTTGCGGCCACAGAGACACTGAAGGCAACATGGATCAATCATGCGACCTTCTTGCTCCAGTTCCCAGGCGTCACTGTGTTGACTGACCCGGTCTTCTCAGATCGTGTGAGTCCGGTCAGTTTTGCCGGGCCAAAGCGCGTTCATGGGCCAGGTGTCTCTTTAGAATCTCTTCCACCGATTGATGTCGTGATCATTTCCCACAACCATTATGACCACCTTGATCTTGAGGCCCTCAAACTTCTCGATGGGCGCTTTCATCCGCTTTTTTTAGTCCCCCTAGGTGATGAAGCACTTTTAAAGAAGAGTGGTATCCAAACCGTGAAGGCCCTCGATTGGTGGGAAGAGGTTAGGGTCAAAGACGTGCGCTTGATCTTTGCACCGGCCCAGCACTGGTCGGCGCGGAAGCTCTGGGACAAAAACAAGAGTCTCTGGGGAAGTTATATGCTGGATAGTGGGGCCCGAAAGGTCTACTTTGCCGGGGACACGGGCCATGGGCCACATTTTAAAGACATCAAAACACGTCTCGGAGCGCCAGACCTGGCACTCTTGCCGATCGGGGCCTATAAGCCCCGTTGGTTTATGAAGTACTACCACATGGATCCAGAGGAGGCGGTCATGGCCCACCTTGAACTTGGGACCCAGCGCTCCATCGCCATGCACTTCGGGACCTTTCAGCTCACGGACGAGGGGATTGATGAGCCGGCAAGAGACCTCAAATTGGCACTGCCAAAGCACAATGTACCGGAGCAGAGTTTTCTCATCCTCCAACCTGGTGAGTCCCTTTCAATTTAGTTGGCGATAGCGGTGATGGTGATGACGTCTTGGTAGAGACCGGCCGATTTATTGGCGGTAATCTCTGTAATTCGTACTTTCAAATTGTACAGATGTCCGGCATCTGGGGTGGCCCCTCCGCTGCCGATGGCCACTGGCCCGGAAGCACTTCCTCCAAGCGAGATGAGGGCCCCATTCACCCGAAGAGCATAGGCGATCGTACTTTCCGAAATCTGTCGTAGGCTACCGTTGTTTTGGGATGAGAGCCGTAGCTGGTAAGGTCCGTTTGAAAGGACTCGTAAATCGACTCCGCGCTCCTGGTTTTGCTCTAAAACACCAAAGTCTAAGATCTTACTCGTTGATGAGGGATCGAAGGTACCCCCTTCATCCAGGAGGCTTACCTGAAGCCTGCTCGGAACACGGAAGACGGCCGTGAAATTTTGCGTCTCCTCGAAAAGATATTTACCCGAGTTATCGTTGTATCCATAAAGGGTTGCCTGAACCAGATCACTGTAGGTTCCTGCCTGCATGGTATTGTTCGCTAGGCCCGGAGCTGAGATAAAAAAGCTGCGGGAATAGGTGGACAATTTCTCCGGCGCCTCCCCTTGAAGGTATTCATTGGCCGAGACTGCATCGCCAAATTCCTTTAAGATACCGGCCTTGTTGATGTTACTGTGGAGGTTGTAGTCGAGGGATGCCCCTTTGGTACTGAAGGCCTTTCGTTGATAACTATTGGCCAGACCTTTGGAAAAGAAAATCCGGTAAATCCGGCAGCGCCCAGACGGCGAGTTCTGCCCTCTGATGATTCTCACTGTCTGCTCCACGGTCTGGGAACTATCGAGGAGTTCAATTGTTGCGTTGTTAACTGAGAAACTATAATCGCAGTCTTTTGCTACCGCTTGTGCTGAAGCAACTAAGAGTGCTGCGAGGAATCTTCTCATAGCTCGTTTTCCTTTATCGAAATTGTTCCAATATTCTTCAGGCCCCGCTCGCCGGGGGAGACGTTGATCACGATTGTTTCTTCTCGGTCCTCGAGTTTCAACCTGTAGGTACCGGCCTCTACCCCTTCGACAAAGATTGCTCCATCCCGATTGGTAAAGAAGGGAACGTTGCCAATGGTACCAACCTGCAGCTCCAATGGAGTTCCGTTTGGATTCACCAGACGACCGGTCAAGATAACGGCACCGCGCTCCTCGAGCTTTATCAAGTGAGCACTTCGGTAAGTTGAGTAAAGAACAAACTTCTCCTGGCGCAGACTTCTGCCTTCCTCGAGAAAAGTGGGATCGAGCTGAATATCTCGATACTGGTAGGCGATGAGATTACTAAAGACGATCTCGTTAAAGAGCCCTGTCTCGGCTTCAGTATAGGGCGAGGTGGATTTGAGTCCGATACGTTGGTCACGGAGTCGCTCCTCAGGTTTTAAAATGACGAAGCTCCCAGGAATTGGCCTAGAAACGCCTACAGCTGCTTCACCGTTCTGATACGCGAAAGCTAGTGCTGAGTTTAGCCTCAGGGATCCCCTTCCGGCCGTACCCTGGAGGTTTGTTCGGTTCCCCGTAAGCTGGCCTCCGAGATCACCAATGGGAGTAGGATATAAAAGATCGACCTCACCAGCGCGCCGGTCTTGAGAGTAATCGGCAATGGCCTGAGTCCGGAAGTTATAGAGACGGTTTTGATTATCTCGCAAAACATTGATCCTCGTGCTCTTCTGAGTTTGGTCATAGAGTGCTGAGGCGTAGCTGTTGGATTCTGGCAGGGAGAAGGTAAGGAAGACGTAAGCGACGTCATTCCAGTGCCGCAGCTCGTCGCGGTTCCGACTCAGGAAGAATGTCAGGTTATGTTGGTTCATGATCCGCATACCGAGATTGACGTCTATACCGTAGCGGTTATCTAGAGAGTTATTGCGAACGTCCCCTAAGTTGCCACCTAACGAAAAGGTCAGCTGGTTTGAGACGGGAATAGTGTAGTTGGCAGCGTAGACGTTTTGAACCATGGAAGGCGTATCAGTGAGACTCGTCTTAAAACCCTGACCTCGATTCTCGTATCGAAGGGAGACTGTATGTGAGTCGAACCATTTTTTGCCCTGGGTAATGAGCTGGTAGCCAAGACTTCCGGCACTTCCCTGCTGACCATCGATAGTCGAACGCGCCAGACCTGCCTGGAGATTACCGATAGGGATGGCCTGGATAAATTCTGTACCAAAGAGGGAGAAATTGGCCTGATTCTGGAGGTAGGCCGAACTTGAGAAGAGAGAGGAGAGGCCATATTGGAAGAAGCCCGAGAACACTTTTCCCTCTCGCTCCTGGTATTGGCGTTGAAAATTCGTGTCGAGAAATGGGACACCGTACGAGAGATCGAAGCGACTCTCACCCTGGTTGAGAAGATTGATATTGGACGAGGAACGGAAAACAAAGACCTGTTTCTGTCCTAGGTCATCTGTTGCCTCGATGGTGACAGTGTTAAGTCCGTTATTCAGAGGAATGTCCTGGGCATTATAGTTGCCCGCTTGGAGGTATTCAGATTTAACGAGGACTGAGTTCACAAAGTAGCGGACAAAGGAGCGGGCCCTGAGGGTGAAGTTTTGATGACCTGTTGGGTACGGAAGCCGGTAAGGGTTCAGGGAGAAGTTTCGCGCAAGGTTGATGCCGCCCAAAGGTCTGGCGACCATGAAGCCCTGGATCTGCGGATAGACATCCCCCGCTTGAAGCCGGATGTCCGTGCGCTGGAAATCCTTAATGAGCCGCGTGTCTCCCCGGAACCAACGCTGGTCTACATTCGTTTGATAGAACGACTGGCTTTCAAGAACTAAGGAGTGGATGTTTAGGAAGGAATTGAATTGTCCTGAAAAAAACTTTCCTCCCAGACGCTCGTCACCCCAATTTTGTTCAAGGCGGTAGTTAACCGCACCTCCGACTGGGGCCGGTGCCAGGGCAACTCGGCGCTCTTCGGAAAGGTCAATTCCCAGATCTGTCTGTTTCGTTGCTCGGAGCTTCAGGTCAATCTTAGTTTCGAGCTTAAGTTCGCTGGGGTTAAAAATGAGGGGAATTGGAACTTGTGGCGGCGATAACTTTTCCGGCATTGCCTCGATCGCTCGAAGTGTATCCTCCTGCAGGTAACCACGAAAAAGCTGGATCAGGGAGGCCCGGTCTATTCCACGAATTTCTTCACCTTCGATGTCAACGAGGACATCACCAAGGTTTGTCGCTCCATCAAAGAGTGGAAGTCCAGCGGAATAAGACTGTGCCCTGAGTGAAAGTGGCAGGCAAATGAGCAGTATGAGTAAGAGGAGGTGACGAAGACTAGTCATCGATCCGAAGGTCGACCTTTGCTCCTGGCGGTATAGTCTTGAGGGACTTGATTCGAAACAGACGCCGGTGTCCTGCGAGGACGTTCTCCCCTCCGAGACCCGGGAGATCTGCACTGCGGAGTTCTCCCTTTATGCCCTCTTTCTCATAGCGGAGCACGGGATTCGTGACCAGTCGATGGCGCCCACCTTGATTTTCTAATTCAAGCAAAAGCTCATCGCCGGTTTTTTTATAAGAGAGAAGCTTAATGTCTGGCCGGGTATTTGGTGGAGTTGCGTAGAGGGCCGCAACGTACTTCATGAGCATCTTGATGCCTGCTTGATCTTTCGTCTTGGCGTCAACCTTGAGCGGAAGTTGCTCAGCGATCAAACGATAGTTTTTCTCTTTTTCAGGCATGTCCTTTAAGGTGTAACTCACCCGTACTGTGCGTTTATCACCGGGAGGAATAATAATCTGTGGGGGAAAGACTGTGATATCTGTTGTTTCATTAAGAGTTTCTGTCCCATCCTCTCCCATCCGGCGCTCACGCACGGAGAGTTCCACGGCAATGTTTGATGCTCCATCATTCTCAATCAGAAACTGCGCGCCTCGGCGCTGCTCGCCGAGGTCGATGGACTGAGACATAGGGGAAAAATTAAAGGCCGCGAGTAGCGGGAGTGCTATGAGAAAGATCAGGGGCGAGCGCCAGCTCATGAAAGAGTCCTTCGTGTTTCTTTCCATGATATCTCGAAGCTTGAAAATAAAAAAGATCCGGTGTCGAACAAGTTCAACTCCGGACCTTGAGAGGGTAGCTGATTAGTTAGCTTCGATCGTGAACTGAACCGTATCTTCATGACTACCGGCAGACAGGTTCGACGGTTGATTGTACGAGATTCGAAGGTCCCGAGTGAACGTTCCCCGCTGGTTCGACGTCGCGACCTGTGACGGCGAAGTGTTGAGGGGTACGTTTGTACCATTATAGGTCAGGCTGTACTGGACGAAGCTCGTCACGTCGAGAGTGTTGACGAGCTTGCCGCCGTTGGTGGACTTCGCCTTGACCTTGTAGCCTGTTCGAGAATTGGATTTCTCCGTCAGCGTCGCGACTTTAATGGAGCTTGCGGCCTGAGACAGGTTAAGATTCCCGGCCACGGTCTCCATGGCTATGGAGATATCGAGGATTGGGGCCACTAAACCTTTCAGGATAAGTTCGGCGGTCGTGCCGGCGAAGAGAGAGAAGGATGCACTCAGAGCGAGGATCGTTGCAATTTTTTTCATAGAAAGGTCTCCTTTAGTCATCGTATGATTCACGATTAAGATGTTTGCGAAACTCTCGCCAGCACAGAACTTCGTGGAGCTTGCGGATTCCGGCGGCTTAGCTCGAAGAGCGGTGACAAAACCGCACTCCCTGGTGCCATCTTAAAGGATTTGAGTGGTGTCGAAAGGGGGTAGAACTTGCCCCTAGGGGTGAGTGATGGAGACTAGGAAGAAATTATCTGAGTTTTGGAGCAGGATTTTCTTCATTTCGACTTTTGTCAGGCTTGGCGACTTAATTGGGGCATTGCTTTCGATCCAGGCCCTTGGCCCTCTCTCTTCGAGAGAAAATTTGACCGATGTTTGTTCGGGCACAATCGCCCTGAGTTGGAGGGTAGCGCTTCGTGACTCGGCAAGTGCCTGAAAGGATGAGAGCGAAATTAGAATACCGAGGATGAATTTCATTCCTCGGTAGTATCGGTAAATTTAGTTGAATACTTTAGGCGGGTACTGGGTGGCCTCGATCGTAAACTGTACTCTATCTTCCTGTCTTCCGGCGGAAAGTTTTGATGGTGTGTCTTAGGTAGTCCGGGCCTCTTTGGTAAATGTACCCTTGAGATTACTAGTACTGTGATCAGGCTAGGCGCTTAAGTAAGTGGAGCACCCGACCCTTCATTGGTCAATGACGTCAATGAGCATTGAATGCGAATTTAAGGCTTTGTTGAGTTGGAGCTAATTATCAATAGAGGATAGTCGGAATAACAACCGACCATCCTCTCTAGAATTAAAGCTGAGTGAATGAAAACGTAGGTGGCTCTAGTTTACAAGAACCAGTGCCGATTCCTGTGCCACCTGGGCCGCCGTCACAGCTGGCATCGTTGTCATCGCAAATCTTACCAGTAGGATTGACGACAAATTTCCCTGAAGCCGCATTGCTTACTCTGAGTGATGAGGCAAGCTTAAAACCATGGGACGCATCGGCACCTGAGGTTGGTGGATTAAATGCATCAACATTCCCTGTTGAAGTGGAGGCGGTTGAGAGATACATCGCCACCCTATCTCCTCCGGAGGTGCAGGTCGTGGTTGTTCCGTCTGCTAGCAGGGACGTATCAGGACTTCTGCAAACGTCATTTGTTTCGTAGTCGTTACTGTTGCAGTTGGTAGAAGTCGAGTTACTTGACGGCATAAACCTGATGTTGGAGTTGAACTCGACGATCACACAAGGATAAGTACCTGGTTCAAGGGGGCCGGATCCGAGGTTCACACCACCTGTGAAGTCTACTTCTACCGGCGTCGTGCCGTTGTCGATGACGGTAACTGGGTTTGTGCAGAGTGGATCTGTAGAAACAGAAAATTTGTAAACCATGAGCTTCAGAGAAGACGGGCTAAGACCGGTGTCGGCAGCGAAGCATGAAAAGGTTAAAAGGGCGGAAAACATTCCTGTCATTAATTTTTTCATACTGATCACTCCTAGTTGTCTGAGCCTTCAAGGGTGAATGTCGAGATATTCTTCTTGTCGGAATTTCCGCACCCGCTGTAAGCGCCTAAGAGGACAAGTAGTAGCATGAACTTGATCATAGTTTCTCCTTCGATGGGTTGATGACCTCTTCACGTCAGAATCGATTTGAGACCTGAGGAATTTTTGGAAAAAAAACTGAGGGAGTTTTTTTCCTCAATCAACTGATGTCTTACTGCTGACTTGCCCTCGGGGTGATGATGTAACGATTGCTCTCGGAGTTGAACTGAATATCTTTGGTTTGGGTGCGATTGGAGTTATTGGTCAAACGAGTGTTATCAATTCTCCGTTGCAAGCAATTGATGGTAATGTCAACGTCACCACAGGTTGAAGATGGTATAAATAACTCTCGCGGGCAGTGCTTTCTCTTGAAGTCCGCTACAAGATTGAAGGTTTCTGCTAGCTCCTCTAGGGAAAGGTTTTCGCCGCTCTCGCACGCCGCTTTCATCGCCCTTGCCTGCCTTTTTAGGCCAATCTCTTTTATTTGCATGATACCCTCGAAAATGGCTAGGAGACCGACCACAATCGCTCCGATTGCAATGATTGAGATCCAATCAATAGCTGCATGTGCATCCGAGACGATGAAATTCAACACACTCGACGATGTCTTGGGCACTAACGATTCAACTTCAGAAACAAGGTCTTTGAAGGTCATCTTGTTAGAGAGATACCTTTTCTCTTTACCTATTGAGAGGACGATCCTTTGATCATCCAAAACGGTAAGTTTAACTTCTTTACCGCTGCCGATCACAACGGCCTTACCTTCGACTGCATATGGTGGCAATTGGGCACGGAGTGAGTTCTTAGATTTAAGATAGGCCTCCAGATGGTTTGCAGTTTCTGGATTTGTCTTTCTAAGTTGAATAACGGCATCATCGTAGGTTCTAAAAGTGCGAAGTCTTTTTACGCTTATGGAAAGGATATCTTTGTCTTCTCCCACCTTGGCGTGAGCATATGGAGCTAGCATGGTAAAAACGATAAACAACGAGAGTAGCTGCCTAAATCTGTGCATGAGTTTCCTAGGTCAGAGAAGGTTGAAGACTTTAGCTATACAATTTCGTATCGGATTCCAGATAGATTTCATAAGCCCAAGATCACTCTACCCAAACATGAAACTCGCGCTGAATCCTTTCTTTCTCTTCCTCGGGGAAAGGGTTTCGGTCGATAGAAAGATGGGAAAGGGCAGGCATTTTTTTGATGAGGTCCGGAAACTGCTTAAAATGATTGTGATCAAGATTGAGTCGTTTGAGATCACGAAGGTCGGTGAACCCAACGGGGAGCTCCATGAGGCCATTACCTGACAGATTTAATTCAAGGAGGTGCATGAGAAGAGAAATTTCTTCAGGCAGCTCAGTTAGGCCGCAGTTTTTGAGCGTGAGAGATTTTAACGGGGAGGGAACATTTCCCAGCGGAAGAATAAAGGTGCCAAGAGGGGTGTCTATAACTTTCAGATTCTCAAGTTTTGGGAGCCTCAAAACAGTAGTGATTGAACCTTTGAGAGAAGGGAGTTTTATGCTGAGGGTTCGGAGCTGTGGCCAGGGGAGTACCTCATCGGGCCAGCTCCTACACTGACCTTCGAGGTGGAGCTCCATGAGGTAGGGAAAATCGAATAGCTCTCTCGGAAAAGTCGTCCCCTTAAGACCTAGTTTGAGCGCTCGAACTTCATGCCGTTCCTTAAGCGCACCTGCGAGGCCTTTATGGTATTTCATCACGATGATCACCCGGTATTCCGAGGTAGTAGAGGAGTGTCGTCATGTCGCCGAAACTCACCTGGTGACGGGCCTCCCGTCGGACTTTTTCTTTGGCGTGGTACGCGATCCCCAGACCTGCTTTAGCGAGCATCGGTAAATCGTTGGCACCGTCTCCGATCGCCATGACCTGATCCAGAGAGAGTCCTTCCCGCCGGGCCAGGTCTTCAAGGATTTCGGCCTTCGCCGCTGCGTTGATGACACGACCTTGGACTCGACCGGTCAACAGTCCATCCTTGATCTCAAGGTCATTGGCGAAGACGTAATCCATGCCGAGCTGCCGGCGGAAATTTTCCGCAAAAAAATGAAAACCTCCACTCACGATAGCGGTCCTTAGACCACGCTTCTGGACTTCCCGTATGAGCTTAGAGACTCCAGAGGAGAGTTCGAGGCGGGCCATGACGGCCTCGAGCGCCGATTGAGGTAGTCCCTGCAGCAAAGCGACTCGTTCCTTGAGGGCCTCGTCGAAGTTCAGTTCTCCATTCATCGCACGCTCGGTGATCTCCACTACGGCCCCATCGACTCCGTGGGCGCGAGCGAGTTCATTAATGACTTCTTGCCGGATAAGTGTTGAGTCCATGTCAAAAACGATCAGCCGCACATTTTCGCGCTTTTGATCGCAGGGAATCAGGGCGATGTCAGTCTCCCACCGATGAGCGAGCTCTAGCAGCTGCCTCTTCAAGTCGGCTTCTTCGGAGGAGGAGAGGGATAAAAAGATATCCAGGGCGCGCAGACCTTGAGTCGTCTGGTGTTCGGTTTTTTTAAGTACCGTCCCTGAGCACTCCAGAACTTCTTGGAGCGCTACGAGGACAGAATCAGGAAGAGCGATCCTTGAAACGCAAGAGATATTGTAGTTTTTCAAAGGCCTTCCTTTACCAGCTTTTTTAGCTTCTTCTTTTCCGCCCGCTTTTCCTGAAGTTTTTTGATCATGGAAAGTGAGTACTTGAGAGCTGACCATAGAGAGAGGAGGGCAGAGACGTAAATCAGCGCTGTGCCAAAGAGAGGTAGGTCCAGACCTAGGAAGTCGTCGTAGATCATGAGCATGGGCATTGCAACCATTTGAGTCGCAGTTTTCCATTTCCCCATCCAACTGACAGGAACGTCTACGTCCTCGGTCATAGCAAGGAGTCTGAGTGAGGTCATGTACATCTCACGCAGGACAAGAATGATCACTACCACCGGGTGCACACGGTCTAGGGCCATGAGCATGATGAGTCCTGAGACGACGAGAAACTTATCTGCGATAGGATCTAGGAAAGAGCCAAAGACGGTGACGATGTTTTGCTTACGCGCGATGTAGCCATCAAGCCAGTCTGTGAGGCTTGCAACTACGAAAATCCAGCAGGCGAAGTGGCCCAGTAGGTGTTGATAGTTGATTAATTGTTGGGGCGTGTCTTCGGTGAAGTACAAGGCCAGGACCACCACCGGAATCATGAGCATCCGGAAGAAAGTGATGCGGTTCGGAAGGTTATCGATTTCCAGATCGTTCATTTCCATGTCTTTCCAATTTAACAATTTTTACCTAGCTTTCTTATATTAATGGAACACCTACAATAAGAGAACAATGAGGTGACCATGGAACGACGTTTTAACCTGATCAAAAGTGACTTCGAAAAACACGAGAAGCGAATTCTCCCTCGTTTTCCCTTTTGCTATCTAACCTTTAAGCCTGACGAGAACGCTCGTGTTTATGAGGTGAAAGATATTTCTCACACGGGTATGCAGCTCTCGCTTAAGGAAGATGGGCATGGCTTCCAGGAAGAGAATGTTTTAAAGGGCCACATCCATTGGCTGGGAAAGAATCTCGACGTGGTAGGCACCGTTAAATGGCACACCCCGAACCGTATCGGGATAGAGTTTGCTAAAAAGCGTGAAATCCTGGACAAAGTGCGTAATTTCCTTTCCCTAGAGGAACTCGTCAAGCGACTAAAACCCCTCCATAAGCTCGACGACGGCCTTGAGATTCCGGCCCGTCTTAAGTACTGGCTACGGTCCGATGGTCCAGTCGAGATCTTTATATGGCAGCACGGAGACAGCGAGATCGCGAAATGCCAGGTACTCTTCCTCGAAAGCTTTCTTGAATGGGAAGATGGTCACGGCATAAAGACCGGTCGCATTCTCTCAAAAAGGAATGTTGATTCACCTCTACTGACTGAGGACGAGTGGGTCTTTCAAATCGATGCTGACGCAGACGGAGAAAGAATTATCCGGGTCAAAGATCTTATTTCTCACCTCCCTGAAGAACTTCTTCCAAGCGAAGTGAGCACATTCTTGGTGCGTCAAATGAGCTAATCCGGTTCCCGAAACCCGATCACTCAAGGTATGATCTTTGCGTATGACTCTTAATGGAGATAACGCATGAATCGTAACCTTGCTATGGAATTTGTCCGTGTAACCGAAATGGCCGCTATTGCTTCTGCTCGTTTGATGGGCCGAGGGGATGAGAAGGCCGCCGATCAGGCCGCTGTAGATGCCATGCGAGCGATGCTCGACTCCATTGATTGCGACGCCACTGTCGTGATCGGAGAAGGCGAGCGGGATGAAGCGCCCATGCTGTATATAGGAGAAAAAGTCGGATCCGGCCGGGGTTCGAAGCTCGAGATAGCTCTCGATCCTCTTGAAGGGACTACGATCTGCGCTCACGGGGGGCCCAACTCAATCTCCGTCATGGCAATCGGTGAGGCCGGAAACCTTCTTCACGCCCCAGACACCTATATGCTTAAGCTCGCTGCAGGCCGTGAGGCAAAAGGTCTGCTCGATATCCGTCAATCTCCAACTGAAAATCTTAAGCGTTTGGCGGATATTAAGAAATGCCGAGTGGCCGATCTCACGGCGATTGTTCTCGACCGGCCACGGCACCATGACCTGATCGAAGAGATCCGGGCGGCCGGGGCACGGATCCAGCTCATCGGCGACGGAGACGTCTCCGCGGCGATTGCAACCGCCAGCCCTAACTCCGGCGTCGATATCCTCTTCGGGATCGGGGGGGCCCCTGAAGGCGTTATAGCGGCGGCAGCTCTTCAGTGTATTGGGGGAGAATTCCAGGGAATTCTCAAGCCTCGCAATCAAAGTGAGATTGATCGTGCTAAAGCGATGGGTATTGATGACGTCAACAAGATCTTCAAAATTGACGATCTGGCGAAAGGAAATCTCATGTTCTGTGCGACGGGAGTGACCACCGGCAACTTCCTCGACGGGGTGATCTTTAAGTCCTGGGGATGCCACACCCATTCTATTGTGATGCGTTCTGAATCTGGTACAATCAGGCACATCCGTGCTGAGCACCACTTCGATAAGAAACCGAGATACTAAAAAGGAAGATGCCATGGCCCGTGCAGAAAGAACCGAAATCTACGATGTCCCGCCGGAGAAGTTTTACCGGGCCATCGTTGATTACCGCTCCTACCCTGAGTTCGTTGAAGGAGTTCGCTCGATCGACGTTCAGAGTGAGTCCACCGATGGATCAACTGTTAAATTTAACCTCTCCCTCATTAAAGAAATCTCTTATGTTTTGAAGCTCGCCCATCGCCCTAATCTGGAAGTGAGCTGGTCCCTGGTCTCCGGAGACCTGATGAAAGTCAATAACGGCCGGTGGACCTTGAAGGACATTGGCGGTGGTAAGACCGAAGTGACTTATTCACTTGAGGTTGAGCTGAAGGGCTTTTTTCCGGGCCTTGGCATGATCGAAAAGACCCTGGTGAATACGAATCTTCCCCTCACGATGAAAGCATTCGGCAAAAAAGCTGCGAGCTACACATGAGTGACGGTGAAAAAGACGGGAAGGTCGAAGGCATTCTTAAAAAAGTCCTAGCGAGCGGAGTTACTGCCGCGTTTATGACCGAGGAGACCGTGCGCTCGGTGCTTAAGGATCTTCCGCTTCCCAAAGAAATTGTGGGAGGCCTGGTCGATAACGCCCGCAATACGAAGACCGAATTCATCGCCGGCGTTAAGAACGAACTCAAGTCTTATCTTGATAAAATCGACATCTCAGGCGAGATCGACAAGATCATCGATAAGTACGACTTTGAAGTCAAGGCCACGATTTCCCTTAAGCGCAAGAAAAAGACCAAGACCGAGGAGGAGTAGTGCTTCCAAAGGAATTATTGGCCCGGAAGCTTGCCAATGTTATGGCCGAGATTGACCCTGGCCGTCTTTTGATTGTTTCCAAGACGCGCTCAATAGAAGAAATCCGTGCCTACTATGAGCTGGGTCATCGTGACTTTGGAGAGAACCGCGTCCAGGAGCTAGCGGACAAGGCCGAGGCCCTCCGGCCGTTATGTCCGGACCTGCGCTGGCACATGATCGGACATCTCCAAACCAATAAGATCAACGCGCTCTTCTCAGTTCCAAGCCTCTACGCGATTCACTCGGTTGACGATCGGGAGTGTGTGGAGAAGCTTATAAGGTCTGAGGCCCGTCTGGAGCAAGAGGTCTTGGTTTTCCTTCAGTTCAACGCTTCTCATGAAGCTGAAAAGTCAGGCTTTGAAACCTACACCGACCTTTTGGCAAGTGCCGAGCTTCTGGTGGGAGCAAAGCGGTTAAAACTCGCAGGACTCATGACCATGGGGACTCTTCGCACCGAAGACTTCGAGGCAGAAGCAGGGCGCTGCTTTCAGGACCTAAACGTAGAGAAAACGAAGCTTGAAACGGAACTCGGAGTTCGCCTCTTCACGAGCATGGGAATGAGTCAGGACTACAAGATCGCGGCCCGTGAGCGCTCCGATTGGGTTCGCCTTGGAACCATGATGTTTAGCGGAGACGGCGAGTGAGGTCTCTAGGGCTTTTATTGGCCTTTTATTCCGTCACTGCCTTAGGGCTTTGCCTGCCGGAGCGATTCGAGCCCGTCGCTTGGAATTACCGTGGAACTGCCGTCCTGATCCACCGCACGGCCACTGGGCCTGAGGGGGGTGGCTCGAGTTCTTACATTCTCCTGAACGTCGTCTCGCAACAAGCAGAAGAATTCTATCTTTCTTCTAACTATCACAACGGCGTTGCCACGGCCCAGCGGATTGACGAATCAGAGTGCCGTCGGCATGTGATGGCGGCGAACAAGCGTATGAACGAGCTTCACCTGAAGTCACGCTTTAAGAATGGCCCTCTCGAGTGCCGGACGGAACGGACTGATATGCTGGAGTTGAAAGATACGCCTACTTTACCGGTGCCCAAGGCCCGGGCCCTTGAGTTGGTGTCGATCACCGGAGTGTCAGATGAGAATCTTACGGTGTTGGCCCCGAAAAACGCTGCCGCCGATTTTCCTGCCTACTTGGCCATTTCTAATAACGGGCTTTGCGGTGCTAAGTATCTTATCATGTTGTATAGCCCCGTAGATAAGTCTTACAAGGTCTTTCGAAAGTTCTAAGTCTTTGTTCTTTTGAGGTCGAGGTCATTCTTTATATAAGTTCACCTTATGATTCACTTAATTTTATCTTAGTATTTTCTAGCTAGGGGCGATCTGATTTTTCGCTTAGACATCCCATGTCGAACCGGATTATTTAGATGCATCAACATCAAGAGGGGGCCCCAATGGATGCCGTTCGTCGCGTACCAGAACTTAGTCTGATGAGTTTCGTTAACGGAACCAGCAACGATAAAGTCAAATTCACTAACGAACTTTTAAGGGGCCTCAAAGATTACGGCTTCATTGTCCTCGTGGACCATCCCGTCGATCACGCGTTGACAGCGAAGGCCTATGATCTCGTTCATGAGTTCTTTCACCTTCCGGTTGAAGCTAAAAAGAAGTACGTGTGTAAAGAGGGAGGCGGTCAACGCGGCTATACGGCCTTTGGAGTTGAGCACGCCCGGAACTCCAAGTTCCCTGACCTCAAAGAGTTTTGGCATGTTGGTCGAGAAACTCTTGTAAATGAGGCCAGGTTCCGCCAGTTCTTTCCTGAAAATATTTGGCCTGGGGAGCTTCCAGAGTTCAAGGATGTGATGCTGAAGTTTTTTGGCGGCATGGATATCACCTCGAACCTGATCCTCGATTCTCTTGGCATGGCCCTCGATGTTCCAGAGAGATACTTCCGGGATATGCTTCAGGACGGAAATTCGATTATCCGTGCCATTCACTATCCGCCACTCTCTTCGGATGCACCGAAAAATGCCGTCCGCGCCGCGGCCCACGAGGATATTAACCTCATCACTGTGATGGTTGGCGCAACCTCTGCTGGTCTTGAGCTCTTAGACCGGGACGGCAAGTGGCTTCCGGTGATGTGTAATGAAAAGCAACTCGTTATTGATTCCGGTGACATGCTCTCCCGGATCACCAACAACGTCATACCAGCGACCACTCACAGGGTCGTGAATCCGGATGTCGCTAATGATACTCGCTATTCTATGCCGTTCTTTACCCACCCCAATCCTGACACCATCCTGTCCTGTATTCCATCTTGCAGGGGAACGGGAGAAAAGTATGGGCCTATCAATTCCAACGACTGGCTCAATATCCGCCTCCAGGAAATCGGCCTAAAAAAATAAGGTTCCAAGCCAACACACTTCTACGCAAGCAATAAGAAGAGGCCCAGCATTGGGCCTCTTCTTATTGCGTCGTTTACGTAGAATTGTGTTGGAACCAGCTAGGCGTCTGTTGCTGTTGCGCTAGGGGTCTCTTGGCGGATAGGAATGTCCTGCTTAGAGTCCCCATTGATTCGATCGGATCCGTTGACATTTGGGCCCAACGTATTGGTCGATGCTGGAGTCAGAGGTGAACAGAGATTATCCGCTACAGGCCGGCCTTGGTTGAGGACTCTGTTATCAGAGCGCAGCGTCGCATAGGCCAAACATTTTCTAGTTCCCTCTCCAAGTGACTGCCATCGATATGCAATAGGTGCTCGAGTACGACAACTTTCTACAGGGAGAGGGCGTACCGGACGATTATCCCGTACTCAAATAGCATAGCAGAGCATCTCGTCCGAGGGGCCTCGGTACCAATCTGGATAAAATGGATCAGGCTGGATGGCCTGAGCGTAAGAGGCGATAAAAAATAGTACAGGCAAGACGAGATAAGTTGATTTCATGAGTAATCCTCTTTTGTATCTTGTCGACCCCTATCCCATTTTACTTAAGGAAAAAGGTTCGAAAGAGGTTCTGGCCACACTTCTAGGTAAGCGCTGCACAGGGGTTGAGAAATCAGGCCTCCTTTCTTTGCGCTGCTTAGGTAGAAGTGTGTTGGCTTGGAACCCCTTTAAAGAACCCTTTAGAAGAAGCGCCGGAGGCCGAAGCCGACCTTGTAGTTGGTTTGGTTGGTGGTTTGGATGTTGCCGTTTTCTTGTTCCTCGCGGGTGCTGATGGATTCGAAGCCGTTGTCGAGGACGAACTCGAAGGTGTCGTTGAAGGGGAGGCTGATGCCGGCCTTAAACGACGGGATCATGGACACCGGGCCTGCTTGGGAAAGACCCACTGTCGTCGTATTGGAGAGCCCATAGCCAATGCCTCCGGCGATGTAGATGCGGCCTCCGGCAACATAATCCCGAAGCGCGTCGAAGTAGTAGATGAGGTTCACCATGGCCAGGTTTCGTTTAGTCTGTAGGGAAGCGCCGCTATAGTTGATGACTTCCTGTTCGTAGCGAAGACCGGCATCCCAGGCGAAGTTACCGAAGAGGTCCCGCTCGTAGAAAATCTCGGCCAGGTAACCTCCGCGCCTTGGAGTGTTGGCCGGGGCATCGGAGACAGATTCGGAGATTCCTCTGGTCAGGGCCCCCTTGAAAACCATGGAGGCCCGGGATTTCTTGATCTGAGTCTTGATGTACTTGCGGCGCTCAGACTCCGGTGCCAAGGCCCACAGGTACTCCGTCGCCGGATAATAGGTGATCACCGCTCCCTTTTCAAACGGGAGAACGGCGTCAATGTTCAGAAGCTGCCACTGGGTAAAGTTCCCGGAGACGTTCACGGCCCGGGCCAGAACGGAGACGTCCTCCGCTGTAAAGGTCGCCGTCATTCCAATCTCAACCCCTTGGCGCTTGCCATTCCTGGTGATGAACGTCTTCCGGGATTCAGAAACGGCTTGAATCATTATCAGCTCGAAGGCCTCGGCAGTGAAGCTGGCGGTCAGGATAAGAGCGAGAAGGGTATGACGAAAACGCATGTCTTCATCATACCAGCTTCGGGTAAATTTCCTACTGATCTAATATGAACGGCGGTTGGAAGAGACCCGATGCATCCACAGCGGTTGAGCGAATCGCTTCGGGCTCCATGTTGAGTACTCCGATCTGAGGCTTGAACGTATCCGTTGCCGTGAGATCTGAGCTAAATAGGGCGAAGACAACGTCGTTCACGTTTTCCCCGGCCCCTGCCCCGACCGCTCCGAGAGTGAGGTCACTCACCACTTGAGACAGACCGATTCGTGCTGTCTGGCGGTGTTCCAAGCCTCCTATTAAGGAGAAGCATGTCCCGCAGGTGACGGCGTCATCAGAGCGCCAGCGTGCGACTCGAGGGTAAGAGACAACGCCTGTTCCGACGGAGTTAAAGAAAATCCGTGCCTCCGACATGCCTGGAACTGAGATCAGGTCTGGGACTAGGAGCCGTGTATCGGTTATCATGTCGAGTGAAGTGGTGCCACTGACTTTTGTTGTGAGTATGTTTTCGGTGAACGAGGCGGCCGTATCAAAGTTAGGATTGTAGCGGCCAATGTGATACTCGCTTCCAGAGCTGACCTGTTCTTGGGCCAGGATGTAATAGAAAGGATTTCCAACGGCGTTGGTCGCTAGGCGGACGGACTGGAACGCAAAACCTGCGAGAATGTCTTGGGAAGCTCGATCTGTGGCGATCCCTCCAGTAATGTCAAAAATGACCCAGTCCGACCCCGAGAGCGTATAGCGGAAGATCGAAAGGGCCCCTGCATTGTTAAGTTCTCCCGAAATTCGCGCAATAACCAGTTCGCCACTCAAATTCACTTTCGCGTCGAAGGCCGCAGTTCGGCCCATCTCTATGAGCGTATCGTTTGCACTAATAGCTAGAACTCCACCCCCACTCCGGAGGTGAACGTCAGCAGTTCCGGATATGACGGTGACGTTGTTCTGTTCGTTTCCACCTAGGGAAGAGTTAATCATCGGGAGATGCCATCGACCCCCGCTTACAAAGATTCGACCCATGCCACCACTGGCGACAACGATACCCGGAGCGCTGATCGAACTCATCATGGTGCCGTCGAAATCGATGAAGTCTTCATCGTACTGGGAATATAGCTCTACCGAGGCACCGGACGAGACTGCAGTTATACCGTGGAGAGCAGCAGCTGTGGAATTATTGATCGTGTCCGCGAGATTCGTAGCGGCAGAGACTTCACTCGCACAGGACACTGAACTACAGATGAGGTTCGCTCCGGCCGAGGGTGTATCAGAGGCCGTGAAAACATGGCCATTGATTGTGATGGTATCATTAGTGCTAAGGCGAGTTGCAAATACTAGGGTCGCAACCGATCCATCACCGTCAACCGGAGTGATGGTACAGGCAGCGGCGTTCGAGCAACTGATTCCATAGGGGGCATAGTTGAATCCAAAAGGTGCCGGGTGCGGCATGTTTATTTTCCGGCGGCCTGCGACGTCGAAGCTTTTGTCGATGCGGCGGATACGCGGAATCATTGTATTTGGAGCGGACGAGGTACTTGCAATATAGGCGACGTAGACGCTATTGGCGGAACCTGAGATGGAGAGGTTTGTGACTACGCTCGGGGCTCCGCTTTCAAGTGCTTCAAACTGTATCGTCTGTGTGGTGAGGACAATATTTCCACTAGTGTCACGAACGGTTTTTTCAACGAAAACATCAAGGTTCTGATCCACGTAGGCAGAGTAGATCACGTTTGTGTTAGTGACCGTGTTGGTATCGTCAAACCAGACCGCGAGTTCGTTGCCGAGGCTGCTGCTACCTGTTGCCGGCTGGTTATAGAGATAGGGCTTCGGTGTAACATACCAAGTTCCGGAGCAGGTACCTACTCCTGGGGCCGCCACCGGGTTGGCGGCCGTATTGTCTCCGACGCATAGTTGGAGTTCAATCGTACCGGAGACGTTCCCAGGAGTGTAGCGGAGTATTCGGTCTGAGGCGCCAGTGATGGCGGTCCAGGCACCTGCAGTAAAGCGTGAGTACCACTGGTACTTCAGGTCCCGCTCTGAGCCGGGGCCAGAGAGATCAGTCACCGAGCCTGGGTCCACGGTGAACTGGTAGCCGGAATAAACCACAGTGGTCGAACCGACCGCCGGAGCGGCCGTCGCTGTGTTAATGACGGGAGCTGGATTGTAGTTTCTAACATAGACGCTGTAGATCTCGGAGTCTGTTACCGTCGAGGGGGCCGTGCCGCCAGAGGTGCTCATAACGTCCTTCACTTCGACTTTAAAATAAACCAGATGAGAGGTGTCTCGATTTATATCGACCTTAGTACTGAGGCGTCCGATTAAAAGGTCTTCAGGGATTTGAAAAAGTGTTCCAGTCACCTTAAGTGGGTTAGTATCTATAGTCCTGTTAAAGGGCACCCAAGAGGAGGGTGACGTCGAGGAGCCATTGGAGCTTATCGGGGCTGAGGTCGTGCAGGAAAGAGTGTTAGTCGTACAAAGAGAAACTTGGTACAGGAGGTTGTCCACCTCTTTATCTGTGACGTGCATGTTGAAGAGGATGGTGTCGAGCTCTCGGGCGAAACTCGACTGATCTCCCGGGTTTAGAGTAACAGAGAGACCCGTCTGAATGTTGGATTCAGCGGCCAGAATAGATTGTGGGGTAAGGCTGATTCCGGAAAGGTTTCTTTCACGGACGACGAAGCTCCAGGTCAAATTAGGTGAGACCATGTCGTCGCCGCCCACCGGAGAACCAGAGTCGGATAGAGTCAGCACCGCCTGGAAAGTTCCAGAGGCCGGGTTCAGTGGGCCGGTTGGGATGTGATGAGGCACCGTGAGAACGCAGGTCCATTGAGTTGTATACGCGGGAGTCGTTGCACCGAAGGCCTTAGAGCAGCTCGTGCTAACGGGTACCGCTGTTGGCAGAGTATCATCATCAGTCTGGTTAGTTGTGATATCCGTGCCGTTATAGCGAAGTCGAAGGTCCC
The DNA here is from genome assembly GCA_027487685.1 of Pseudomonadota bacterium. Taxonomy (GTDB): domain Bacteria; phylum Bdellovibrionota; class Bacteriovoracia; order Bacteriovoracales; family Bacteriovoracaceae; genus Peredibacter. The sequence continues at coordinate 32,433 of JAIYDC010000146.1, forward strand.
ATTGGAATTCCTCCTCCTGCGTCGTGGCGGAGTAGAAATCATCAGCGACCGAAAAGGATACTGTAAACGACTTGCCCTGGTCGACCTGGCAGCCTGTTCGTGAGAACGCACTCGTGGTTGTACAGCCTGTAGGATTGATTGTCCCGAAGGTCACGGTTGGTGCCACGTTCACCGGCTTAACATTCACGAGCCATTCAACGGGGTATGAACCATTAGTTGGAAGAACGTCGGCACGTTCGAACTCATAGCTTGTTGCTTCGTCAAAGAGCCGCGCTGTGACCTTTTGAACTTGAGTTACTGTGGGAGCAACGTTCCCCAGATCAAGAAGGTTGGTGTCAAACGGAGCACCGGAGTTTTCGCAGTTCGTGAGTGCATCCACCAGACAGATTTGCTGGCTGGCACCGGTGCCTAGTGCATCGGTGGTCTTCTTTGTGCAAATCTCTGCACCTGTGGTGTTCAAGTACCAGCGGACCTGGATGGATTTTCCGTCACCAGCGTAAGTGCCATCAGCATCGTCCACAGTCACGCAGAAGAGTGGTTTTGGAGGTGGCGAACCCGTTCCATAAATCCAACTCAAGGTCGGATATTCGTTGTAGCCAACGCCATTGTGAGAGGTGACTGCAACCCCTGGCGCCGGGAAGCCGATGCTTGATACGTTAGCAAGGTCTGGCTGCCGCACATTGATGTTCCACTGAGACTCAGCGACGAATTCACCTGGGTTATCGTTTTGAACTACTGCCCGGACGATATAACTCCCTACGCCGATAGTGGCCGGATTGAAGTACGGGGTCGGCGGCGTCCCGAGAAATGCCGAGTTGGTGCCACCATTGGTAAAATTCGAGAACGTGTCAGTTTCACTGTAAATCGTGGAGCCATTCTTGATGATTGACCAGTTTGTCCGGTAGTTGTCCGAAGCATTCATGGAGAATGAACTGTCGCTAGGATTTCGGATAGTGAAGGAGAACTGGACCCGAGGATCTGTCGGGAGCTTATCAAAGGCGTAGGTTGCGGGAGTGATGGTCGTCGTATTTACACTTGGTTTTGGTAGATTCGTGATCTTAAGCTCGAAGCTGTGGGTGTCCACCACCGTGCCGTTGGCGGCGACAACTTTGGCCGTGATGATGTGAATTCCAACTTCGTAGAGCGAAGCGATCAAGGTACAGGTATGAGAGTTTGAACAGATGCTCTCAGGAGCGGCGTTAAAAACTTTCTCCCAAGACAGTGAGTAAGACTGGTTGTAGGGGTTTGCAACACTGACCGTGAATGAAAGAAAAGTCGTATCACCTTTTGTCCGAGTCTGTGTAAAGCTCGGTGAGTAGGTGTCAATCGTCAAGAATGACGACGGACCTCCGACCACGGGTACGCAGGTCCGAAGAGAAGCATTGAAAGCTTCGTTCGAGCTACACTCTGTTTGCTTCGTCTGTGGGACACAGGCCCCTAAGAGAAACAGGGAACTGATTACTATCCAGAAAGTTTTCAAACCAACCATGGTCTTTTCCTTTTCGATCCGTCCCGATCTGTATCGGGACTTTTCTTAAAATTCCTTAGACTTGGATGATTGCCTTGATTTAATTGTCTCAGGTTCCCGACAGGGAGAGTCGGAAAAGACGATAGGAGTCTTTAGAATCCGAGAGTTTACAAAGCTTCTCTCGAAGAGCAGAATTTGCCTGTATCAAGTTGTCTGACCAGATTGCTGGGCAGCTGTTGAGGAGTAAGGCATGTTTAGTTTCTTTAAGTCTCCCGAGGCGCCGACGGCCCCAGGTCGGGTCATCGCTCTTATGAATCAAAAGGGTGGTGTAGGTAAAACGACCATGGCGTTTAACCTAGCGCACGCGTTCCAGAATCAGGGGAAGAAGGTCCTGTGCATCGACATGGACCCCCAGGCCAATTTTAGCTCGCTTTTCGACCTACCCGTTGATCCGGATCGGAAGAATATCCACCACCTTCTTATCAATACCATCAAAGAGCTTAGACCACTGCATACATCGGTCTTTCTGAACGACGTCCTCGTGACGTCAGCTGAGGGCATCGATCTACTTCCTTCAGGGCAGGAACTCTCAGGTTTTGAACTCACGGTGGCCGGAGTCTCTATGCCGCGGCAGCTGATCTTGAAGAAGTTTATTGAAAAGCTAGACCTGCGCTCACTGTACGACATTATCATCATCGATGGTCCTCCCACGCTTGGGCTTCTGGTCGTCAACATCCTGTGCGCCACTGACGGTGTCTTATATCCGTTTGTTCCCGACCGCTTCTCTGAACAGGGCCTGCGGAACATTCTGGAAGCGGTGAAAGACATTGGAGAGATGGAAATCACCACAGTGCCGAAGAACTTGGGTTATATTCCGAATCTCTTCGATACGCGCCGTAAGCAGGCGGCGGAGGACCTCCAGCAGATCCGGATTAACCTCGGGGAGGGCACTATCCATGAGCCTTTCACCAATAAGGTTCAGTTCGGAAAGTCCCTTGCTCAGAGGAAATCTGTCTTTCACTTTAAGTCAGGAGAGTTCAGAGATTTGCAGCGTCAGTTCGTAGCAATGACTGAGACCGTTCACAAGGAGCTACAGGCATGAAGAATAAAAATCCGCTATATGTGGTGAAAGGAAAGGATGTGCTGGAGGCCAACTCGCTCATTGACTTGGTGATTAAGAAGTTTAATCTTGGGCCGGCGGTCAATGTTCTTCAGAATCTCTTTTATCTATTGCTTGAGCAGGTAGAAAACTTTGCGACCTTCAAAGCGGTGAAGTCTTTCATTGATGATATCCTGGTGCGCATTCTCAATCTCGGAAGGCTCGCGGGATTCGGTCAGAGCTAGAGACCCCGGCGTTTGGGCCCTGCGGTTCGAGTATTCACTTCGTCTTCTTCGACACTCTCACCAAAATAGCGCCGCTCCAGTGTGGGCTCGTTCAGAGCCCGATTGCGACGGGCCTCGTCGGTGGAGTTGACGGTCACGGCCTCTACCGAACGGACGGACTCCTCCAGAAACTGAAGCTCCTGGTTAAGTATGATCGCCTCCTCAGCTTCGCTTTGGGCGAAGACGGATAGAGTGGCAGCAGTCAGAGCTAGAATTAAGAATTTTCTCATGGTAACAGTCTCCCAGTTTAGATCCTACCTGGCCCGGCCAATTTTTGAAAGACGGAATGAAAAAATGTCTGATCTAGAGCTTAAAAGCTATGATTTCGATCTCCCGCCGGAGCTTATTGCTGCCCGGCCTGTACCGGACCGACACTCTTCCCGGCTTTTGGTTTACCATGAAGCCTCGGGGGCAGTGACCCATTCAACCTTCTCCGAGATTCACCGATTCCTTCCCCCTAAGACCACCCTTGTCTTTAACCGATCCCGGGTGTTCCCCTGCCGGCTTATGGGTCACCGGGCCTCAGGTGGTGAGTGCGAAGTTTTTATTCTCTCACTGCTTCACGACTCGGCGGTTTACCCCGCTCTGATTCGGGCCTCCGGTAAGCGTCGGGTAGGGGAGAGGTTCCACTTCGGAGACCTTGAGGCCGAGCTGGTTCGGATCCCGGGGGACGGGACCTTCGGTGTTCGCTTTAACCGAACTCCCGAAGCTTTGCTCGACGTTCTTCAGGAGATCGGAAAGATTCCTATCCCTCGCTACATCCGCCGCGGCGAGGCCGACGAGCAGGATAAAGTCTCCTACCAGACTGTCTACGCTCGGGAGTCCGGATCTGTGGCAGCACCCACAGCAGGTCTCCATTTTTCCGAATCCCTTCTCAAGACACTGGAAGAGAAGGGGCACCCTCTTGCCACAGTCACTCTTCACGTTGGCGCGGGTACATTTGCCTCGGTGAAAACGGAGAATATCCTCGAGCACAAAATGCACGAGGAGTTCTACACCATCGATGAAGTCAACCTGGCCCGAATCCAAACTGCGACCACACGAATCGCAGTGGGGACGACATCCCTCAGGACCCTAGAGAGTTCTTGGGGCCCTGATGGCATCGAGTTCGCGCGTCCCGGGGAGATGGCATCCACGTCGATTTTTCTTCATCCCGGAAAGCCGGTTCATTCCATCGATGGGCTGGTGACTAATTTTCACCTGCCTCAGTCCACTCTTATCATGCTCGTCAGCTCCCTCATCGGTCGCGAGAAAACCCTCGAACTCTATCGGCTCGCCGTCAGTGAAAGGTACCGCTTTTTCTCCTACGGAGATGGCATGCTTATCCTCCGCAAGAATCGAGGCAAAGGGCGATGACTGATCCATTAAGGGACATTGCCCTCCAATCCCTTCGGGCCAACATCGTCCGTCTTCCCACCGGAGATTTCCTCACGGCGGGCCAGCATCAGTTCCAGACTCTCTGGACCCGTGACTTCTGCCATGCTGTTCGTGGCCTTGTTCTTGCGGGCGAAGTCGCGGTGGCCGAAAGTCATCTGGCGCGACTTCTCTCGAATCTGCGAGATGACGGTCTTGTCCCGCGAGTGCTTGACAACTACCCCGTCCAGCTCCGAGTCGCATGGCAGACTGTTCGAACGCTGGTTCCCATCGTACCAAGACTCGCGTTCCGTGAACCCCTCACTCCCCGCTACATCGACGAACACGGCTCCAACGCCTATGACTCGAATGTCCTGCTTATCCTTGCTGCCCTCCGCATGCCACAGAAATTTTGGCGGCATCACGAAAAAGAACTCCGGCGAGTCTGGGATTGGTATGAGGATAAGTTCCGCGACGGCCTTGTCCATCAGCCGCCGTTTTCGGACTGGCAGGATACGACCAAACGAGAAGGGGAAACCTTTCTGTTAAACCTTCTCCTTTTTTTAGCGGCATCCCGACTGAAGTGTCGCGGCTGGGAGATCTCGCTTGATCTCGGCGCCTACCGCCGGCGCCTGATGGATGTTTTTTTGAACGACGATCTCTTCCTTTCGCTAGCGGGTTCAGCTGTTATATCCATCGAGGGAAATCTGCTGGCACTTGAGGCCCAGGAATTTCTGGATACGGAGGAAAAGCTTCGCCTCTGGAATGCTCTCAAGAGGCACCCGCTGGTGACTCTTGATGGTGTCCTTGGCCGCTGCAGTTATCCCGACTGGCCTTCAGGTGAGCTCGCCTGGCATATCCGCTTCGCCAAACTTGAGCGCTATCATGGCGCTATAAGCTGGAGCTGGCTTGCGGGCCTGGGGCTAAAGGTCGCTCAACTGATGGGTGATGAGGATTTCTCCAACCGCCAACGAACTCACCTCCAGCGGCTCCTTGTTCGAGACGGCTCGGTGGTGGAGATTTACGATCCTGATCAAGAATTCAGGCCGTGGAGTTCTTGGCTGCTTGAAGCAGAACGTCCCTTTGCCTGGGGCTCGGCCTATGTCTTGGATGCGCTGACGGACGGGCCAAAAAACTAGACGCCCTCTCTAGGACATAGTACTTTTCCCCCATGTCATTTTTCCAACTTGAGGCCACCTCAGGTGAGGCCCGAGCAGGGCGCATCTACACGTCCCATGGAGTCATAGAAACGCCGATCTTTATGCCGGTCGGAACACGCGCCAGTGTGAAGACTCTCTGGCAAGATGACCTTGAGGAACTTGAGGCGCAGATCATCCTGGGTAACACCTACCACCTCTTCCTTCGGCCCGGGCATGATCTCATTGAGAGAATGGGGGGACTTCATCAGTTCATGAGCTGGCCTCGGCCCATACTTACAGATTCAGGTGGCTATCAGGTCTTTTCACTTTCCGACATCAATAAGCTCACCGAAGAAGGGGTGACTTTTCAATCTCATATCGACGGCACCAAGCATCTGATCACTCCTGAGAAGTCGATGGAAATTCAGCGCTCCCTGGGCTCGGACATCGTGATGGCCTTCGATGAGTGCCCCAAGCTGCCGGCGACCAAGGATACTCTTAGGACGTCGATGGAGCTCACTCACCGCTGGGCGCGCCGCTGTAAATCTGTTGAGCTCAAGGAGCACCAGCACCTCTTCGGGATCGTGCAGGGTGGACTTCACCCCGACCTGCGCTTGGAGTCTATGCAGGGCCTGATTGAACTCGGTTTCGATGGTTATGCTTTGGGTGGTCTGTCGGTAGGTGAAAAAAACGAAGAAATGGTCGAGTTTTGTCAGCAGTTTGTTCCGCTGATGCCCAAAGAGAAGCCCCGCTACCTTATGGGCGTGGGTAAACCCTTAGATGTTTTGAATGGAATCCGGGCCGGTCTGGACATGTTTGACTGCGTGCTTCCTACTAGGAACGCCAGAAACGGGCAATTCCTCACCACCCACGGGCCTTTGAATATTAAGAAGGCGCGCTTTACCGAAGATAAGCTTCCGCCTGATCCAGACTGCTCTTGCCGGGTGTGTGTACGTTACTCACGCAGCTACGTCCGCCATCTTTTTAACGTCGGGGAGTATCTTTGTGGCCAGCTTATCAGTTACCACAATATCCACTTCTACCTCCGGATGGTGGGTGCTGCGCGAGAGGCCATTTTCCGAGGAGAGTTTGACGAATATTACCGGACATTTTATAACAACTACACCTCCAATCGCTGGGATTAAAAAAGGATAACTATGTTTGATTTACTCATCTCGTCTGCTCACGCTCAAACCGCCACCCCTGCGCAGCCCGCTTGGGTCTCGTTTGTTCCGTTCGTTCTGATCTTCCTTGTCATGTACTTTCTCATGATCCGTCCCCAGAAAAAGCGTATGGATGAGGAAGCAGATTTTCTGAAGAAGCTCTCCCATGGAGATGACATCTATACGAAGTCTGGAATCCTTGGCAAAGTCACTGGCATTGCAGAGAAGGTTGTCACTATAGAGCTTGATGGTGGCACCAAAATGAAGGTTCTCAAGTCGCATATTGGTGGCTCGGCTTCGGCGCTTTTCGCCGAACCAAAGAAATAACTTATGTTTGGTCTGGGCTTCGGCGAACTCGTTGTTATCTTTCTTATCGCTCTGATATTTATCGGGCCGAAGAAGCTTCCTGAGCTCGCCAAGGGTCTAGGAAAAGGCATCCGAGAATTCCAGAATGCTGCCAAGGGCTTTGGAGATCAGCTTCAGAATTCCACTGAAGACTCTTCCGGTAGCGAGGCACCGCCAAAGCAAGTTGCGGACGCCTCTGGTGCCAAACTAGAATCCTCCGTTGCCCCTACGGAAGAGAAGAAAGATTCCTCCCTAACCTGACTTTTAGATCATATTACCGTCGGCCCAGATAAGGTCGACGGTAAATTCCCTCGAAACCTCCCATCTCTCATTGCTCTAACTTTCGAAATTGTTTAGAATTTTGAAAGCTTAGTATTGTGATCGACCCTTTAAGATATGGAGTGGACATGGCCAAGGGATGGTTGTTTCGATTTAGTTTGCTATCAGTTTTGGTGCTTTCGTCGCTTTTGGCGACGGCGCCTACGTTCTTCGGCCTAAAGGAAGATAGCGCCTTCCCATTGAAGGCGAAGATTAACCTCGGTCTCGATCTGCAGGGGGGCCTTTATATGGTCCTCGGGATTGATTTCAATAAGGTCTATCGGGACGAGGTCGTGGCCTACGCACGAAAGGCACAGGCAACCCTTAAGGACGTCGGTATCGAGTCTTCAATTGGGACCCTCGACGCCAGTGACCCCAGAGATCCAAAGCACACCGTCATCCTGGCCAAAGAAAGTGATCGAAGTGCCGCCAAGGAAAAGCTCCGTGAGTTCTATAGCTACCCACTGCGGATCACTCAGGACGAGGGGACAACGCTTCAGTACGGTTTAGGACGCGATTATCTTCGAGAGATCGAGGACACGGCACTGTCAAAGTCCATCGAAGTCATCCGGAACAGGATCGACGAATTCGGGGTGACAGAGCCAGAAATCGTCTCCCAGGGTAACGATCGGATCGTGGTTCAGTTGCCGGGAGTTAAAGATATTTCCCGCGCTAAGGATCTCATCGGCCGGACGGCAAAGCTGGAGTTTAAGTTTGTTAACGACGATATCACTCTACCTCAGCTCACGGAATGGCTCGAGAAGGCCAAAAAAGCTGGGATCGAATACAAAAAGGGTCAGCGTTGGTCCGATCATGTGGCGGCGATCAACGCCAACCTCACTGCCGAGCTTCCGAAGGGCTTTGAGATAGCCTTTTCTAAGACCATTAACAAAAATACCAACGAGATCACCAATCTTGAGCCGTACCTGGTCGAGACCGGCTCGTCCTTGACTGGTGAGGAGCTTCAAGAAGCCTTGGTCCGGATTGATCAGGAGCAGAACCGTCCTTATGTCGGCTTAGAATTTAAGCCCCAAGGAGCGAAGATCTTTGAGCAAATCACAGGTGCTAACATCGGGAAGCGCTTGGCGATCGTACTCGACGGGAACGTTTATTCGGCCCCGGTAGTTCAGGGCCGCATTGCTGGTGGCTCTGCCCAGGTAACTCTGGGTGCTGGAGACTATAATTCAACGATGATGGAGGCGCGAGATCTTGCTCTCGTTCTCCGTGCCGGTGCACTTCCAGTTGAGCTGATCTTTGAAGAGCAGCGGGTCGTTGGTCCATCCCTCGGCGCCGATGCCATCGCCAAGGCCCAGCTGGCCGCACTGATTGGCTCCTTTCTTGTCCTTGCCTTCATGTGCTTCTACTATAAGTTCTCTGGTGCCATCGCGACCGCGACAATCATCTTGAACGTGCTTTTCACTCTCACATGCCTGATTATTGTAGGTGCGACGCTTTCTCTTCCAGGGATCGCTGGTATCGCTCTCACGGTGGGTATGGCGGTTGACGGTAACATCCTTATATACGAGAGGATCCGCGAGGAAATGCGTGCCGGAATGACTCCTTTTGAGGCGGTTCGGACAGGTTTCGAGAAGGCCTTCTGGGCCATTGCTGACGCCAACATTACCACCGCTCTGGCAGGTTTGTGCCTCCTGAACTTTGGCACTGGCCCTGTTCGTGGCTTCGCCGTAACCCTCTTGATTGGTATCTGTACCACCGTGTACACCTCTTACTTCGTGAGCAAAGTCTTCTTTGAGCTTTACGTTGGTAAGGGTGACCGGAAAACACTGAGCATTTAATTTAAAGGACGAGACTTATGTCATTCACAAACTTAAATATTGATTACGTTGGAAAGTTCAAAGTCTTCGGAAGCCTCTCACTGGTGCTGATCCTTGCCTCGCTGGTGGGTTTCTTCACCAGGGGTCTAAATTATGGGGTGGACTTTAGTGGTGGGGTCGAAGTGCAAGTTAAATTCGCCGACCAGGTTGAACTCGGGCAGCTGCGCGAGGTGATGAATGAAAACAAAGTTCCTCTCTCCCAGCTTCAGAGTATCGGTGATGAGTCACAAAACGAGTTCCTACTGAAGCTCGAGAGCGATAAAGGTGACCTGAACGCTGTTTCGAATCAAGTCGGAAATGTTCTTACCAGTAAGTATGGCGAGGGGAAATTTGAGATTCTTAAGAATGATATCGTGGGCCCTAAGGCCGGCGCAGAACTCCGGACATCGGCCTTTAAGGCCCTCCTGTGGGCCATCGTTGCGATCATGATTTATCTGGCCCTGCGCTTTGACTATAAGTTCGCTCCCGGTGCTATTGCGGCCCTGATTCACGATGTGACGATCATCATCGGTGCCTTTATCCTGACTCAGAAAGAGTTCTCCCTTCAGATCGTGGCAGCGCTTCTCGCTATCATCGGTTACTCCGTGAACGACACCGTAGTGATCTACGATAGAGTCCGGGAGATCGAGACGATGCATCCGGAGCTCTCGACTTTTGAGACTATTAACCGCGCGCTTAATGAGACCATGTCTCGAACCATCATCACGTCTGCAACGGTACTCGGAGTATCCGTTGTCATGCTCGTTTGGGGCGGTTCGGTTATTCAGGACTTCTTCTTCGCTATGACGATCGGAGTTGTTCTGGGAGTTTATTCCACTATCTTTATAGCTATTCCGATGACAGCGTTTTACGAAAAATTCGTGGATAAAAAAATAGTGGCATGAAGGTCCTAATCCTAGTCCTCCTATCTCTGTTCTCCTTATCGGGACCAGCGCAGGAGGACGACGAACTTCTTAATGAGCTCGAGGCCGACCGGCGTAAGCAAATGGAAGCGGCCGTGAAGCTCAACCAGGCCCGTGAGGGCCTTGCTAAGGAAGTTGAAAGCATCCCTGACCAATTGAAGAAACTTGGTTTTGAGAAGATTGATGCCAACGCACTCATGAATCCTGAGGTCGTAGGTCTCGTTCAGAAGATGTTCAAGGACTCTGGTCTTCAGAAGAAACCTCCGAAAGAAGTCCGTGACCTGATTCTTGAGAATGTTAAGAATATCTCTCTGGGGCGCTTTCTAATGAACAACCCTCGAGTGATGGATTGCATCGTTGACATTGTCCGGGACCAGAACGCCATGAGTTCTTTAGTGGGTATGTTCCTCAGGAAAGATGACTTCAAGATTTATGGTGGCATGTGGATCTGCCTTTTTATCCTGAGCTGGCTGTTTAAGAAAATTGTCTTCGGAAAAGACTGGAGCGGAGGAAAGCGGTTCCTCATGAGTTTGATGGTCAATATCTGCGTGAGCTGTATCTCTCTTTCCCTCTTCTACCGCATGTTTGAGGCAGAGCTTTCGCCAACGGCACAGATCATCTTAAAACACGTCTCTAAAACTAAAAGCTAGAACTTTGGTACGCAGCCAATCTTCCGATCATGGGGAGGGTAGGTGGTGGTTCCACCGGTTGGGGTTGCTCCCGTTCCACCAGTTGTCTGCCCGCTGTTGCCGCCGTTAAGTTCACTCGCTCCGCGAACTCGGAAGATCCGCTGGGTGGAGGTCTTTACATAGGGCGATGCTTTATTGAGTGGGTAGAAAAAAAAGATCGCATTATTGGCGACGTTAGCATCCGTAGGAGCGGTCCGCACTCCGTTGTTATTAACGTAAAACCACACCGCCTTCAGGTCAGTCTCGGAGATAAGAATATAGTCGCTAAAACCGGTGGTGACGGTACCGCTATTCGTAGTCACGGCCTCAGGTGCCTTCTCACCGATGTAGATCCCTTCAGTGTCGACACCGATGATGTCTCTCATGGCCTTGAAGAGGGGGTTTGAGCTATTATAATGAGTCGAGTTTAGGCAATAGGAACGGAAGGTCGTCTGGTCGATCCACGGGGCCATATAGTAGCCGAGTGGAGGTTTGGTCTGTGTGGTTGTTGGGGTGGTGGTGGTGGTGGAATTATTTCCTCCCGCCTCAGCTTCCAGTTCCGGAGACCCGGGCCAGGAGAAACCCTGAAAAAAGTTTGTCCCTGTCGGAATACTTCCGCCGAAGTTCGTCGTCTTCTGGCGGATGACTTCGTTCACATCCATGGAACCGTTGCCGTTGTTGTCATAGAATCGCGGGTCCATGGTATCCCAAAGGTTAAAGATACCCGGGCGCTGCTCTAAGCGAGGATAGAGTTCCTGGTCTACGGTGCCGTAGAGAGGATTCATGATATCGTGGCAGATCAGGTTGGCGTTCCCTGCTGGGATCGGCTTCGGTGGGATCCGCGGGATGAAGTAGAAGTGCAACCGATAGGCGGATTCATAGTAGGCTTCTCCAGTTGCATCATCAGTTGAGAAGTCCCGGACTAGACAAGTGTACTGGGAGACTGGAGCATTTTTTAAGGGACCTAAGAGGGAGATGTTGGTAGTGGGGGAAAACTTAATCAGCTGGATCGAGTTCGATTTAGCTCCAGATACCTTTTCAACTAGTGTGAGAACGTAGGTTTTGTCGTACGCCAGACCATCCTTGATATTGACCGTCATGGAATTACTGTTGGCCGGTACGCTAACTGCGAGTGATTTGACATTCCCTGCTTCATCTTTTGCCTGAACTTCGCACTCGGGATTTTGTGCATCTCCTGAGATCGGTGTTCGGCACCAAGCGGCCACATTGCCAAGACCTCCCAAAGATATGGCCTCTGTGACAGTGAAGCTTGCGTAGAGAGTTTCTGCTCCTCCGGTATTTTTATCTGAGCAGAAGCTTGCGCAGTTGCCTAGGGTCACGGGTTTATTGTCCTTACAGCCGCAAAAATCAGTTTTCCAAAAAATGGCGCTGTCGGGGCGAGTCACCGCCTTGTCTTTACAAACTTGGACGGCTTCGTCACCCTCACCCTCGGTCACAAGGTCTTGGTCCGCATTACAGGTCGGAGGTGTTTCGATGGTTTTTCCGTCCGTTATGGTCGCCCTATTCGGGATCGTATCCTGACAGGATATAAGTAGGCCCAGAAGCCAGAGGGGCCAGGCACTTTTGATGAAATTTTTAAATCGTGAGCTCATAGTTCTTAATCCTCAACGACTTATCGAATCTTCTCGTTTAGACCTTAGGGTCATTCTAGGCCTGGAGGCCCTGCTTACGAGATTATTTTCCACAAACTCGCATTTTTCCGTATACTTAGAGGGAAGTAAGGACTTTTTATTGATTCGGGTCTTGCCGAGGCTTGAAGGCATTACTTAAATTATTTTTTTAACTAACCGACAAGCTCCTATAATCATAAAGACCGGATTTGTGAAACCCGGCGTCCCGTAACAGGAGAGGACCATGACGAAAGCTGATTTGATTGCCGTGATTGAGAAACAAGCGAACCTGCCGCACCATCAAGCAGAGAAGATCGTCAACATCTGCTTTGATAGCATGATCCAGGCCCTCTTCGACGACGAACGCATCGAGATTCGTGGCTTCGGCTCTTTTGCCAATCGAAACTACAAGGCCTACGAGGGCCGTAATCCTAAGACAGGAAAAGTGGTGAAAGTCTCGCCCAAAAAAGTTCCTTTCTTCAAAGTCGGCAAAGAGCTCAAAGAAATGGTGGATGAAGGTAAAGATAAGTACGTTATCCGCGAAGCTTAAGGTTCCCTTTAGAGTGTAAGTATTGATTGGCCGGGATTTGTCCCGGCCTTTTTAATTGAAATTGACGTACCTCGACTGCGGATGGCATCACAGTAGGCAGAGGTAATGACATGAACACTGTCGAACTCATTTCAAATACAGTTTCTACAAGAGAGGAGAGTTTCGTTTCAGAGGGTCTCCTTTCCTGTCTCGATGCTCTCTCGGACTACTGCATTCTTTTCGTTGATTGTCATGGGGTCATAAAGAGTGCAAACGCGGCAGCACTTGCACTCTTGGGTCCTGAATCACTAACCGGCCATTTTCTTTCCTCGATCCTTCCTGTCGACCTGACACTTTACGAAGCTGAACAGCACCTCTGGGCCTTTCCTATAGGGGGAGATCAGCACTGGGTCAGCGTCAAGCATAGAAGTTGGTGCAGCGATGACGGAGTTATTCGTGGTCACGGAGTATTTATCCGTGAGGTTGCCGGCGGCTCAAACTCTGAAGTGAATCAGGATGAGGATGCCTCCCTTAGAATACGGGATGAGTTTACGAGTCTGGCCAGTCACGAACTCCGCACTCCGGTCACGAAACTTCTTCTGAATCTCCAATTCGTTAAACGAACATACGAAGGGATTTCCGAACGGACTAGGAAGTCTTTGGACATTTGTGAGCAGTCCACTAAAGAGCTTATTGCACTGATGGATAACCTCGTTGACGTAAGCCGACTTCGACTGGGTAAGCTCGAGATCCGACGGACTAAAACGAATGTGACAAATATTGTCATGAACGTTTTGAACAAGAACAAGGACATGATTCGACTCGGCGGCCATCATGTCTCGTTCCTGCATGACGGCCCTATTCTTGGCTACTGGGATCAGACTCGCCTTGACCAGCTCTTCTCGAACCTTTTATCTAATGCCCTAAAATACTCAGAGGGTTCTCCGATTCGGATTGAGCTCAGTAACCTCGGTGATCGTATGCGCTTCACGATTAGTGATGAGGGCCCAGGGATACCGCGCCACCTGCAGGCAATGATTTTTGAGCGCTTTGAGCGTGCAGCTGACTCACGCAAGATTAGTGGCCTCGGACTAGGTCTCTATGTTTCGCGTCAAATCGTCACCGCACACCAAGGGGAAATGACCCTTGAAAGTGAACCCGGCCGAGGTGCCTGCTTTAGTGTCCTCCTTCCACTTAAGAAAAATTAATCAGCTTTTCGACACCCCCATCTATTGCTCTGAAAAATTTACCTATGAGTGTATAGCGGGCCCAATTCCGGGATACACTCATGGGTAAATAACATCGGAGTTCCATGATGAAGACCCTTCTTTTAACTGCAGTTTTCCTCATCTCCTTTAACGCTGCTGCTGAAACAGTCACTAGCACTAGGGAAAACCTGATCCGCGTCGCTCGTGTTGTTAAGATCATTAATCTCGTCGATAAGACCGACATCAAAGTGAATCTGGTCGTTGAGGATCTCGGAGGTAGTACGGACGTATCACCTACACAACGGGCATGGTTCACGCTCTACTCTAAGGGTGAGATGTACAGCACAGATGCCTCCTTTATGATAGGCGAAGTCTTTGAGGTCTTTAGTGCTCGCCGCATTTCTGGTGGGATCTATGAGGTATCTGCCTTAGTCCCTAGCCGAGTTGGCTCTATCCCAACCTCGAGTACGATACGGATCGATGCTGCGCGAGTGATCACGCAGCTAAAAAACGTTTCCTGCGAAGACTTCGGCTGTGAGGCTTCGGACAATTTTTCAGGAACGATCGAGCTGAGCCGTAAGTAAGATCGAACTGACCCTTGCGATGTTGACGACTTTTCTCGGTTGAACTAAGACGGAGTAGGGGTATGATTAGACTATGTTAATTCATATCTGGTTATACCTTCGCGAGCGCAAAAAGTTCTGGCTCCTACCAATCATCGGGGCGTTTGTATTGTTTGGTGCTCTCATAACCCTAGCACCGACAAATCCCTATTCACCGTTTATTTATACCTTCTTTTAATGGCCAGCTACCTTCTCGGAATCTCCTGCTACTATCACGACAGTGCGGCGGCACTTTTAGAAGACGGTTTAGTGGTAGGAGCTGTTCAAGAAGAGCGCTTCTCCCGGAAAAAGCACGATCCAGGCTTCCCCTCGCAATCAATCGCCTACCTGCTTCGTGAAAGGGGAATCACTCTGCGTGATGTGCAAGCCGTGGTATACTACGAGAAGCCATTTCTCACCTTCGAGCGGTTGATCGAAACCCACCTTGAAGCCTCGCCCTTTGGTCTTCGTTCTTTCTTAGCATCAATGCCAACTTGGATAAAGGAGAAGCTCTTTCTCCAGCGCAACCTAACACGAGAGTTGGCGCTTCTCAATGCGGGTCCGGTGCCGGCGCTGAAGTTTTCTGAGCACCATCTCTCCCACGCAAGCTCTGCCTTTTTCCCCTCTCCATTTGAGGAAGCCGCAGTCCTCTGCGTCGACGGGGTTGGAGAGTGGGCTACGACATCTGCCTGGAGCGGATCTGGTCCAAATTTAACCCCCCTGTGGGAGATCCACTTCCCGCATTCTCTTGGTCTTTTTTATTCGACTTTGACGGCCTATCTTGGATTCAAGGTCAATTCAGGGGAGTATAAGGTGATGGGCCTGGCCCCATACGGTGAGCCGCGATTTGCAAATTTGATGCTAGAGAACCTTTTGCATCTAAATCCGGACGGCTCTTTCTCGCTGAATTTGGACTACTTCGCTTTCACGAAAGAGCTTCAAATGTATTCTCCGAAGCTTGAGGACTTATTGGGGCGCCGGGCACGACGTCCAGAAGAACTCCTCGATCAGTTTCACATGGACGTTGCGGCATCACTCCAGCTCGTTCTTGAGAGAGCGCTTATCCCACTTGCAAAAGAGCTTCGACGACAAACATCTGCAACCCGTCTCTGCCTCTCAGGAGGTGTCGCTCTTAATTGTGTTGCGAATTCAAAACTGTTACGCGAATCCGGCTTCGAGGATCTCTGGATCCAGCCGTCAGCAGGTGACGCAGGTGGAGCTCTTGGTGCGGCCTTGGCCTATTATCATTTGGCGGAGAAGGGTGAGAGAAGAGTATCCTCTGTTGATGCACAGCAGGGAAGTTATCTCGGTCCTCAGTTCTTAGAAGCGGAGGTTGAGGATTTCCTTATGCAAAATAAGATCCCCTACCAGAAGCTTCCTCGTGAAGAGGTGCTTCAGGAGACAAGTCGTTTCCTGGAAGAGGGAAAGGTTATTGGCTGGTTCCAGGGACGGATGGAGTTTGGCCCTCGGGCACTTGGACACCGCTCTATTCTGGCCGATGCGCGCCGGGCAGAACTCCAGAAAACCTTGAACCTTAAAATCAAGTACCGCGAGTCATTCAGGCCTTTCGCTCCTGTCGTTCTTGAGGAAGATGCATCGGAGATCTTCGATTTCGACCGTCAAAGCCCGTACATGCTCTTCGTCGCCTCAGTGAGATCTGAACTGCGCGTGCCCCTAACTCTTGCAGACAGCTCTAAGTTTGGTATCGAGAAGCTTAACGTCGTTCGTTCGACATACCCTGCGGTAACTCACGTTGACTACTCGGCAAGGCTTCAAACAGTCTCGAGGGAACGAAATCCGATTTTAGCTGAGTTGCTCGACGTATTTCGCAAACGTACCCAGTCGTCGGTTTTAGTAAACACTTCATTTAACGTCCGAGGAGAGCCCATCGTGTGCACTCCGGAAGATGCCTACCTCTGTTTCCAGCGGACAGAGATCGACGTTCTGGTATTGGAAAACTTTATTGTAACGAAGGGGTCTTTACCCCCAACGATTCTTGACGAGGGCCGGAGAAAAGAATTTGAGTTGGATTAGTTTTAAAAGCCGCTATCTTTTTACCGTCAATTTCAGCCTCGCAGCAGCTGTACTTTTGTATGGCATTCGCAAGGACTTTAATTGGCATTATCTGATTGTTGTATGGCTCATCCTGACACTCATTTTTGAACGCGTGGCAAGACTACAGCAGGCCTTAGTCCAAATCATAGGCCATGTTCATTCCACGCTTCTTTTGACCGTGTTTTACTTCTTCTTTCTAACTCCTTATGGAGTACTTTATCGGAGCATTTTTCGCAAACCTACCTTTAGACTGCGGCCTTCGACGTTTGAAGAGAAGCGAACTATTTCGAGCTTTGATCGGCCATTTTAAGAGCTTCCGCCAGAGATTCAGCGAGAAGAAGATTTCCCTTGCCCGTAGGATGACGATCATAGGGAATGGAGAGGTCAGAGTTCAGGAAGCCTTTATTCAACCTAAGCCGTTCGAATTCCGAGGCGGGATCAAGGAACGCTATCTTTAATCCAGTCAAATGTCGCTTAAGAACCGCGACGATCTCGGGTATCCTGGCGAGCGGATGAAAAACGAAAATGAATTTTCCTTCAGGGAACTGCGCCAGATATCGCTCCTTCAGAAACTTTACTCCCGTTGCAAATTCACGGAGCTCTTCATCACTCCAACTCAACGGGTTTTGAGTTCGGATCAGAGCATCGGCCATACCAAGCTTTTTGGCGGCTTTAAATCGCTTAAAAAAGGGCTGTTCTTTAAACTCCCCCTTAAAGACTAGCTTCTCGGCTTCCACTCGATAATGCGGAACTTTTACGGGTTCAATTGCAGCAAAATTATACCGGCCAAAAAAACGATCTAGGTGATGCGTAATAAAAGTATAGAAGTAGATTCCTTTTCGCTCTTTGATAACTTTACTGAGTGGAAAGAGCTCAGTGTACCGTAGATGTGAATGAAGTCCTCCCCCGGGAAAACCTAGATTATAGGCCTGATAGCTCGGCACTAAATCCTGAAACTGCGCAGGCAGCGTTTCTTTTTCCGTTATGCCTTCACCCCAGACAAAGGAGCAGCCAGCGAAAAACGCGTGTGCCTTGGCCCCAGTCATCTTCCTCAATGGAATCCGCAGAAGGTTCTCGTCAGCTTTGTAGGATTGTCGGTAGATTGTCTCCTTGCCGAGAGTCAATTCTATATCTAACTCCAGATTTGGCGAGGTATAGAAGACTTGGTTAAGTTCCCCGTCATGGACTTTGATTCCTCGGATGTGCCTCTTAAGTGCGACCGGTTGTTCCGAAAAACTCGTGACTGGGAAAAACCGAAGGAGAAGATAGATGGTTCCCGTAAACAGGATGAGCGCAATGAAAATGCTTCCAGATAGCTTCAGCTTCGTCGCCATCCAGTGCCTAGGTCTCGATACCAAGCTTGCGTAGAAGTCCGTCGACGTTGATTTTGGCCGAGTCGGCCAGGGGGTCAGCTTTCGTTATCTTGACGATTTGTTCTGCCAGCCAGGTCAGTCGGCGCTGAATCAGTGGAGCATTCTTTTTGTTGATCTCTATGATCTTCTGAGAGTGATCGACATTATCACAGAGCTCTTTCATGATTTCAATGGTATCGGCCCAGAACCCTGCAAAGATAGGAATGAGTCCCACATGATTAAGAGTCGATGCCTTGTAGCTGGTGGCCTTACAGAGGGCGCCGAAATTTCCGATCTGCTTAAATACATCGTGCTCGGGATACTGGCTATAAAAGGTGTTGGCCGTACCCATAATCCTGTCGGTCTTGTTACCAAAGTCCTCGAGCAGAGCGCGGGGAAAGCTTTCGGAATTATCTTCGAGTTCGTCGATGACCGCTTCGAGCTCGGTCAGGATAACCTTGGCTTCCGCTTTAAAGGACTCTATAATTTCACTATCAATCGTCATCAAGAGCTCCATGAGTAAAGAACTTTATACCATCAGGCTAAATACTATCCGCGGGAACGAAGAAATTCCGTTTGATTTGTATGTGGCCGTAGGTCAGAGATTAGTCCATTATACCCGTGCTCGAGATGAGATGGAAGACGATCGACTCCGGGGACTAAAAAAACATGGAGTCAAAAAGCTTTTTATCCGACCGGAAGATGAAACCGCTTACTTAAAGTATCTGGAACTGGGAATTGAATCCTTATCAAACAAGTCGGTCTCTGTCGAAGACCGTGCCGCTCGTGCCAGCAGCACTTTAATCGTCTCCGTCGAAAACGCCGAGCGCAACCTAGACACTGAAGTTGGCTATGAAAGTCAACTCCGGCAACTCGAACATATATCTGGCTTCATCGGCGAGGATCGCAAGGCGATTAAAAGCATGCTCCTTGCTTCAGGTCTTTCGAAAGATACCAATCAGCATTCAGCTACCGTTTGTAGCCTCGCCATCGCCGTAGCTACCAAACTTGATGGCTTCGATAAGAATTCCCTGACTGAGCTGGCCTACGCTGCCCTTCTCCATGATATCGGTAAGGCCCGGCTCAAGTTCGATTATAACCGGCCCTATGAGGAGCTTACGAAGGACCAGCAGCGCCAGTACCAACAGCACCCCGCTGATGGTGTAGGCCTTCTTTCGGGTAAGCCTTTTATCAGTCCCCGGATCCTTGGCCTTATCGCGAGCCACGAGGAGTACGGAGAGGGGCGTGGGTACCCGGAAAAGAAGAATCTCTTCCAGCTCGATCTCTCTTATCAGGTCATCTCCCTGACGAACAAATTTGACCGCTTCTGTACGGTCAAGAACCTCCAACCGTTTCAGGCCATGGATCCGTTCTTTGAACAGCACGCGGCCTTCTACGACGAAAATCTCATAGCGACTCTCGCCACTATCCTGACCTAAAAATAGAAAACGAAATGCAGGCCTTTCTTTCAAAAGGGTCACCATTGTCCTACCATAATGGGACCTAACATAAAGGAGACCCATGAAGCTTTCGTATTTCACACTCGCCCTAGTGCTCGTTGGTGTGATCGCCTGTACCCGCCAAAAAGACGATAAGATTAAAGAACTCAACCTCATCTCAGCCGCGAAAGTGGCGGGCTTTGATCCGGCACTGGCCGGTGACATTTACCAATCTAACGAGATGGGTAAGGTTTTCGAGGGTCTCTACGAGTACCATCCCACCAAGCGTCCCTACGAGCTCATTCCATCACTGGCCGAGGCCATGCCGGAGGTGAGTGCAGATCAGTTAACCTATACCTTCCGCATCCGGAAGGGAGTTAAATTCCACGATGACAAATGCTTCCCGAGCGGTAAGGGCCGTGAGCTGAAGGCCTCTGATTTCGTCTTTTCATTAAAGCGTCTCGCCGATCCGAAAGTGATGTCCAAGGGGTGGTGGCTTTTTGATGGCAAACTTGCTGGCGTCGATGAATGGCGCCAGAAAGCTTCTGCAAGCGGAGCTGCGGATTACGCTGCACCTATCGAAGGTATTCTGGCCCTCGATGACTACACTCTGCAGCTGAAGCTTGTGAGGCCATACCCACAGCTGATGTATTCCCTGGCGATGACCTTCACCGTCGCCGTCGCCAAAGAGGCGGTAGATTTTTATAAGGATCAGTTTCTCAACCACCCGGTAGGAACAGGCCCCTTCGTTCTGCCTGAATTTACCCAGTCGAACACTATTGTTTATAACCGGAACCCTAACTACCGCGAGAAGTATTATCCATCGGAGGATCCAGCTCTATCTAAGCAACGCGTGCCTATGGTGGATCGAATCGTCGTGCATGTCCTCCCTGAGGCCCAGCCGCGGTGGTTGAACTTTAATAAGGCCAAGGTCGATGTGCTTGAGCTTCCCAAGGATAACTTCGAGCAAGCGCTGACCAAAGAGCTCACACTCACGGAAGAGATGAAGCAGAAGAGTGTCAAATACGCAGCAGAGCCCATGCTCGACGTGACTTTCTACGCCTTCAACCACGACGACCCTCTCTTTAAAAAGAACCTCAAGCTCCGGCAGGCGATGTCTCTCGGGTACGACCGGAATAAATCCAACGCTCTTTTCTATAACAGTACGGCCCTCAACGCTCAGGGGCCTATTCCTCCTGGTCTCGGTGGGTACGATTCTTCCTTCAAGAATCCCTATGTTGAGTACGATGTCGCCAAAGCGAAAGAACTCCTGAAGGAAGCGGGTTACCCAGGGGGCAAAGGTCTGCCAGAGATTACAGTCCAAACGACGAACAACACGGATTCCCGGCAGATGCTCGAATTTTTCACCAAAAGCATGGCCGAGCTTGGTATCAGGATCAAGATCGGGGCCAACACCTGGCCAGAACTGGTGAATAAAGTCTCGAAGCGTCAGTACCAGATTTACACCATGGCCTGGCACGGAGATTATCCGGACGCGGAAAACTTCCTCGCGATTCTCCACTGTCCCAACCAGGCACCTGGATCGAACGGAGCGAATTATTGTAACCCACAATTTGATGAGCTCTTTAGGAAGGCTTCAGTGCTGCAAGACTCCCCCGAGCGGACGAAGAGCTACCAAGAGCTCAACCGGATGGCGGCTCTGGACGTTCCCTGGATCTTTGGCGTCCACCGTACAAGGCATTACCTCTCTCAGGGGTGGGTCAAGAACTTCGTCTATACGGAGTACTTCCAACACCTCTGGCAGTACCTGGATGTCGATATGGAGAAGAAGAAAGAACTGAGCGCGAAATTTTAAGCTCCGGAGGGCCCAATGAAGCAGATCCTTCAGATGATTTTCTTTGGATTCATTGGCGCCCTCCTTTTCCAGGCCCTGCGGCTTGAGAGCGAGGCCATTCGTCATATGCCTTCTATTCTCACCGCAACCGGGATCAATATCGTCGACGGAACTGGCCGTATTCGGATGCAGATCGGTTTTTCCAAGGACGGGCCGCCGGGAATTTGGATGATGGATGAGCGGGGTATGCCGCGGCTGATCATGGGGCTCTACGGAGACCAAACGTCGTACCTTGGTCTTCAGGATAAAGAGGGCCGGATGATCCAGCTTATGCGCTCCACTGGCGAATCCGAATCGCCCCTTCTGATCTTCAAGCATCAGGGTCAGGATCGCTTCATTACGGGCCTGGGTCCGGAAGCGAAGCCGTTCCTAATGTACTTTGACGGAGGAACTCGCAAACATCTCTTCGGTACCTATGCGCCCTAGTTTTCTCGTCCTTCTTGCAGTCCTGGCCTCCGGTTGCTTCCGGGGGGATAAAACCTACGTCTTCATCAACGAAACCTCGGATCATCGTTTCGACGAATCGATCCGAATGAGCATATATGCCGCTTACCGCCGATCAGGAGTGCAAAATGCTGTCGTTATCTCCGATCGGGAGCGCGACGCTGAGAAACTGTTTCAGAAGCTCAAGATAGGATTAACAACTCGTGGGAGGGGCATCCTCTATCTCTTTTCACCCCGCGAGCGGCGGCTCCAGATCGAGGTTGGCTACGCACTCGAGGGGGTCCTGCCTGACGTTCGGGTGAAAATGCTTGAGCTCGCAGCGAAGAGCTTTATTTATTCGGACCGCTACCAGGACTTTTGGGCCGAACTGATAAACACCATGAATATCGACGTGCAACAGGGTGGTGGGGCCGACGAGTTCCCGGTTCCCCTCAAATTCCTTTCCGGTGGGGCAGGGATTACGTCAAACAGCTACGACAAATCGTTTGACCAGTTTAAGCTTGAATCCCCTGGAAGCGTCGATGTCCTAAAATTCCGGGCCGGCGCGGATATCCGAGAAAGCTACGATCGTTATTTGCAGAGTCTCGCTCAGGGCGTGGGTGACGTGGGACTCGATCTGTTGACGGACGAGGCACGTTTTCGACGCAATCTCATTCCCCTGACGAACTTCCAGCTTTTTCGTAACCACCGCATGCTAATGGCCGCGGGGATCGACACAATCCTCGAAAGTGGAAACCTTGCCTTCATTTTTCCCCGCGGAGGTCATCCGGTGCTACCGGTGATTCTCCGCAAGGAAGGGGCAAAGTGGCGGGTCCACGAGGCGCTAGCCTGGTCACTCTTTCAGCGCTTCGAGGATTCTTCTCAGGTCTTTTTGAAGTTCCCGCTTCGGGATGCAGCTCCCGCGCTCATGACCTACATCCAGCGCGTCTTCGGCAATCCTATTTACCGAGGGCCGGAGTTCTCGCTGCCTGAGCTTGGGTCTCCTCTCGTCGCCGGCGCTTCCGCTGAAATGGTCACGCTAAAGCTCGCCTGGCCTGACTATATTGTGAGTAAATATGCATCCTCTGACGAAGAGGAAAAGCTTTGGATCCTCGCCGATGCCTACCAGAGTCTGGGTCAGTTTACCCGTTTCGTAGACACTTACCTGAAGCTCTCGCAGAAAAGGCCCAATGACAGTACGGTGAAAAGGAACTTCGAGTTCTACCAAAAGCACGCTCTCTTCAACGACGACGAATGGCGCCTTTCACTTGAATAATGGCCGAATGACGGTGCTTCCTGATCGCCCCTCGGCCAATTTATTGTGGAGTCGTGACCGGTGCTGATGGTTCGCCTGAACCGCCAGAGGGGACCTCAGTCCTATTTGGATTTTGCAACATTCGGCAATAACCTTGGAGCATAAAGATCTGTTGGCTCAAGGTTCCGCTGTTGCCGCTCATGCCACCCCCGCCCATTCCTCCGACAAGGCCCCCAGTCGCATTAGGAACGTTGATGATCGGTCGCAGCCGCGAAGAATTTTGCATGACTTCTCTGGTGAGCTCCTCTTCACTTACATGGCAGCGAGTGATGGTCTCGCTATGCTTGGTGTGCAAACGCTGGATTTCTTCACAGGCATCACGGTTAAAGACCGGTACATTTTGGATAGAACCGTCACGGCTTTGGAAATTCCGTCGATCCACAGACACTGGTGAGCAGATCCCATCACGGATCTCGAATTCCGCCTGAACTCCTAGGGTCAAATTCATGTTCGTGTTCTTATGAAGATCGCGAAGGCCGCGCTCGATTCGAGTGACTGTGCGCTGATCGCGCCTCTGGGTTTGCCGAAGATCACGGTAGAGTTCTTCGCTCATTCCGAGCTGTGTTCGTTCAGATGGTGTGAGCTGCGAGAGGGATCGACTGTGTTGATGCCCAAGTTCGTCGGTAATGGTAAAGACCGGCTCCATGTTCGGAGATCCATCTGGCCCAGGTCTGGCCCCCCCCACCGCAGTGATAGAGTTCATCTGCGTTTGAATGTGCATGTGGCGCATTTGGTTGAGGGTCAGGCGATCGACTCTATTCGCTCCTGTTTGAACCCGAATCACACGGTTCTGTTCGTCGCGAGAGAGAACTATTTCGTAGTTGTATTTGTTGCCCATCACGGTGTGTTCAATCACATAGCTTTCGCGGCGGCCCTCCGTGGTCTTGGTTTTAATTCGCTGCCCAGGACTTAGGAGGATCTGGCCTTGGGAATTCAGCGGTGTGACCTCGAGGTTCGCAGCATAGTTGCAACGTGAGTAGTCTATCGTTGGGGTCTGCGCGCTGACGGCGAAGGTTGAAAGTGATAGGGTCATGATGGTTAAAGCAGTTTTCATTATCTCTCCAGATGAAGTCCTTGCGTTCGAAGATATTGTAACAAAGATTATTTATTCTCACTGAATAGGTAAGCTTTGCCGGAGAGGGGTGATTTTTAACCGATTCTGAAATGTGATGTGTGGCTTGAGTAGGCCATCGTTCCTGGGATATTGAACTGACCGATTTGTTCAAAGGAATCGACGGAATAAACCCTGACCATCGACTGTGGATCGTGGCGCTCCATGAGCGAGGTTACAAAGATAAGTTTTCCATCGTTACTCAGGCTCAGACCACGTGGCGTGGGAGTCTGGATTCTCTTCACAAGCTTGCCAGTTTTATAATCAAAGATGTAGAGCGATGACTCAACAAGATTTGTCATGAATGACAAGCCTCGGTTTTCCAGACCGCAGATGCTCACAGAGAGACCGCTGAAGTGCTCACGGAAGTTTTCACCCACTGAAAAGCCTTTTACATTTTTGTCCGGATCGATACTCCCGATGACGGTCTCGACCTGCCGGGATTGCACCCCACCGGTATAAATAAGATACCCGTCACTTAGATCCGAAAAGTGCTCCGCGTGCTCCCGCATCCCGTAGACCCGGCGGAAAATCTGGCCGGTTTTTATGTCATACCAAAGGATCGATGGACCGTGGGTCTTGGTACGCTCCGAGAGAGTCATGATGACATACTTGCGGTCATAGGAGAGAGAGCACTGGTGTGCTCCCGCGCCGCCGGGGATCTCGAGTTCGCGCAGCATCTTACCAGTCTTCGTGTCGAAGAGAACGATCGAAGCGTTATGATTATTGTAGAGGAACGAGGCAGCGTAAAAGAGAGTAGTGCCAGGGATGTAGCAGCCGTGACCGTAGAAACTTTTGGTGCCCAGGTCGAGTTCTGCTGTGACCTTGTTCGCAACGACGTCAAACTCAACACATTTTTTTCCACGGCGTGGGATGAGCATGATTCGGTTTGGGAGGTCCGGGTTTTGTTCCACCGAGTGAGAAAAGATAGGCACGTCGACCACAGCATTTTCCATTCTATCGTTATAGAAGGCAATACCCGGGTTTTGGGCCCCAAAATCTCCGTCCTGGCGCTCGTGGATGAACTTGATCGTAGGGTCGACACCTGTCATCGCGAGACGTCCGAAGTTGCCTTTTGAGCGCTTAAGGAGTTCCAAGAATTTCCTGTGATCGTTCCTCTGGAAAATTGGCGCCGTCGATGGGCCGGTTGAAAAGGCCGTCCTAGGGAGTGATAATGCGACTGCGCTCAGGAAGCTAGTCAGGATGAATTCTCTTCTTTTCATAGGCGACCTCTGGTCAACAGATTCATGCTTTGATTATACCTTAGAAGGGCCCAGAGAAAGTTAAACAAATCATAACTGAATGACTTAGAAGTTCACTTAACCTTGATCGGGGAGGAGTATTGTATCGTGATTTTCGAGCTGACACCTGTAACCCCCAGCAACAGGTGCTGAGGTCATTTTTAATTCGAAGTTGTAGCGCCAACGATCGGGCCTGTTGTTTTCGGTCACAACGATATAATCCTCTTCCAGGGGAACTTCGTATCCCTCGAAGGCCCTTACGCCAAAAGCGTCGGTCAGTTTTCCGATGCCGTAAGCTGAGGGGTTTTCTCGGGAGTTCAGGTAATGAACTTCGCCCTCGCCACTGGTGACCTTAAGTGTCTGATCAATTTGACCTAACTCTGCCTCAAAAAGACAACGAAACGGACGAGCATCAACGGGGGATGGGTATGTCGCACCGATTATAAATGATCTTCGGTTGAGTATAAGATCTTTGGGGCCAATGACTTTTTGGTAGTCTGCCAGGATAAGTGAGCTGTTGTTATAGGCCCGTCGAATGGCGCCCAATACGTTGAGGTTAACATCGAAGGCCTCGTCAAATGTCCTTGGATTGCTACTTGAGTGCGGGCCCTGATTGGCCTGGATCGGCGCTTCTCCCCGATGAACAGCAGGAAGACAGCGGCATTTGCTGCTGGAGATTTCTAACTCGCGCTTGTTTCCCGGCATCTGTCCTGAAAGGCTCAAAGGCCGTGGGGCCTGGTAGGCTTCATGAGAGGCAGGATGACGTAAACCCACAGGCACAATAGTACAGCCAGTCAACAATGAGAGGGTACCCCAAAAAAGGAACATGTTCATGCGTAGAAAACTCCAATCTCTGAGTCTCTGTATCGGCAATTCATGGCAAAAGCTTGATCAGGCAGGCCCCTTCACACTTAAGAGCGATCGAAACCTCTGGAAGTAAATGAGGTTTATTTTAGCGAATGAAATAGGCTATGATACCCCCATGAGAGATAAGAATTCAGTCTTGGGCCAGACTCTCGTGACTTGCGGGTATCATAAGGGGCACAGCTTCAAGACGATTTTCTACAATCCAGTGACGGGTCAGCGGCAGGTCTTCGAGACACCTTGCGAGACCCATGATGTTGTTCAGGACCCTCATTGTGATCAGCGCTTCGCCGCATTTGGCCGCAGGCCTCCGGTTAATCAGTCATTTATTTTCCGGCTTGATCAACCGGGCCTCAATCATGCCTTTGCGGCGATTCCAGACCACTCTTTTTTTGGGCATGGTTTCTGGACTCAGAATAATATCCTTGGGACTTCGGAGGTTTCTGGTTCTGGCCAGTCGAAGATCGTTTTACGTTGCGGAGATGCTCCTGAGGAGGTGATAGAGATTATCGACTCCTCTGGCTACGCAGTTCATGCCCTGGAGTACGAACCTGCTACAGATACCATTCTTCTGGCCCATAATGGTGATTGGTACTCCCCAAAGCGACCTCAGACAAACGGACCGTGCTTTGAGCTTTTTAATCTTAAGACTCGAAAGTCCCGGCACTTTTATTTCCCTGAACTTCCTTACACTTTCGGGCTACAGCATTTCCTTAAAATCGGGGATGAGGTGTATTGCTTGTTTCGAATTCCTCCAGACTTTCCCCACGATCCTGGGACTACTGCTGTCCCCTTTGTGAAGCTCAATCTTCAAACGGGGAAGTGTAAGTTCATGCCCTTTCCCTCGAAGTTCCTTCTGGACGAGTTCTACTCCGATGCCCTTAGCATTCAGGTCAATGATCACTTTATTGTAATAACGGGCCAGCGGGGAAGCCTTCTCTGCATTTGGGAGAGGGAGACAGACGCATTCCTCTATGCTCTTCCCTTTCACTTTCCAAGCGGGGTAAGTCTTAATGGGAACACCGCCCACGTTTCGACCAGATCAGGTCTTCTCTACGAAGTGAGTCTTGAACAGCGATCGAGGAAGCTCCTGGACCGAGAGTTCTTTGCTTCTTCGCACCATCAAGCGGTGAGGATAGGCTAAGCTAAGCTAAGCCTTTATTTCTCCAACCCAGATCGCCATATAGATGTCGTCTACGTAGTGATCTTTGCCATACTTAAGTCGTTTGAGTTTTCTACCTTCTTCGATAAAATCTAATTTTCGGTAGAGTTCAATAGCCTTGAGATTGGAAGACCTGACCTGGAGTTCGATTTTTTCGACTCTCGGATTTGCTCTGGCCCAGGAGATAAGGTGCTCCAAAAGACGTCGTCCGATACCTTGGCCTTGATGGCCCTCGTGGATGGCGATAGTCAGTACGGCAACATGTGAGGTCACGGCAAGCTTATGGGGATCGAGAAGGGCATGTCCCAAGATTCCAGTTTCATCCTCGATGACAAGATAGATTCCGGATTCGCTTTTAGAAAGGGCGATGATCTTTTCCCGAAAATGCTCGTCTATTAGTTCATCGGGTCGCGACGCAAGTCTCCCGGGGATCTTGGCGATTTCTCTTTCCGCAGCGGCGAGGATCGCTGCATCCTCTGGGGTTGCTCTTCGGATGGTGCTCATTGATTTCATGGTCTTAAAAGCCTATCGCTTTTTCATCTTCCTGCAAACGTCAGGCGTCTTCCTTCATGATGATTTAATGACTGGCCCTTCGACAGAGGGGAAGAGAAAATAACTTTATGATTACGATTTACATCGACGCCGACGGCTGCCCGGTTAAAGAAGAAACCTATAAGGTGGCCATGCGCTACCAGATTCCTGTGGTTCTGGTCGCTAATAAGGCGCTTATGATTCCGCCGGACCCGCTTTTTCAAATGAAGGTTGTTCCCCAGGGGGCAGATGAAGCGGATAACTGGATCGCGGACAATATTCAGGACAACGATATTTGTATTACAGCGGATATTCCCCTCGCTGACCGGTGCTTAAAGAAAATGGCCCGGGTCCTGAACGTCAGGGGAGAGGAGTTCACCGAAGATATGATCGGGGACGCCATGGCGACGAGGGAGCTTATGAAGCACCTGCGGGAGCTTGGTGAGGCGCGAGGTGGGCCGCCGCCGTTTGATAAGAAGGATCGGTCGGCGTTCCTTGGATCGCTGGATCGGGTGATTCAGGGGATTAAGCGGAAGTTGGGCTAAAAAAGTGGATATTTTTGTCAACGTTAGCTTTTGATGTTTAGAGTTTCTAAGGCATGTAATAAATGATCAGAGTGGCAACTTCCCCTGAGGATGGGGTTAAGTAGCCACCTATCTTAAAAGAATGCACAACTCCCTGGCCTTGCGGCTTAGACAATAAATCCGACATTTGCTACATTTTTTTAAACGATACAATTATTTGGGGCCTGTTCGTGAAATCACTAAGAATTCTTTTCTCATTACTATTAGTTATAACCAGTGGTTGCTCCTCTAATAGGGACAGGCCAGTTAAACTCGATGACAATGAGCTGGTTCACGCAACCCGTCTTTTGAATGAGAAGCAATTAAACGACGCCAACAAGATTTACGGAAAACTTTGCGATAAGAATGACCGGATAGCATGCGCTAAAATCTGGAGCAACTATATCCAACAGAGAAATGTGAATCTTGCATCCCTTGCAGGTACAAAGGCTTGTGAACTTGGTTCTGAACTTGCGTGTCTTGAGTTAGGGGACTATTTTTTTAGAGAGGGAAAGCTTGAGCAGTCCCTGAGCTTCTATCACAAGTCTTCGTATTTTTATCGCTCTCAATTTGGGAGCGTCGATTCACTCTATCTTTCTGGAGATAAAGAAAAAGGGATGGCGCTTGCACAATCTCTTTGCAAGGAGAATTATCAAGGGGCATGCCTCTATTTGGGTATCATCTTAGCTTCCAGAAAAGACTTTGAAGGTGCTCTGGTCTATGTCAAGAAGGCGAATGATAGGGGTATTCATTCAGGCATCATCGAAATGATTCTCGGTAATAAGCATAGAGGTGCCTTGTTGATAAAAGCATCGTGCTTGAATACTCAAAACGGTAAGGCTTGCCGCATCAAGAGAATGCTTGATCTACTTGATAATGGCGAACTCTCTGAAGATAATTTCCGAAAAAACTGTCGTATCCAAAAAGGGGAGCAGTGTTATTTTCATGCGCTCTTAAAATCTCTCGACAAAAAAACTTATGACGAAGGAAATAAGCTTTTTGCGACAGGATGTAAGAACGGCGATCCTTTAAGTTGCATCGAACTTCAGAATAATATGTGGGGCAATCCAGCTGTTAAAGAAGCATTCTATGTTGATGCCTGCTTGAATAAAAACGTCGCCTCTATTTGTTTTTCTTCTTATCTCTCCTTTGGAAAATTTCTAACCAGGAGTTCAGTTGAGTCCCTACTTCAGAAAGGTTGCGACCTTGGTGATGGATCTTCCTGTTCTGAACTCGGAACCCTTTCGGATACAAAATGGGAGGATCAGTACAAACAAGGTTGCGCGATAGGTGATCTGCACGGGTGTTTTTGGGAAAATAGAAATTCAAACCTAACGGAAGCAGAAAAAGATAAAAATGATCTCGAACGTTGTGAAGCCGGGCATGGCTTCAGCTGTCTGAAGCTTGCTGAAAGACTTGAAGTCACAGACGCACTAAAGTCCGTTGCCCTTTATGATAAGGCCTGCAAGGTGGGATCCTTCGAGGCTTGTCTTTCTCGCGACGCTCTGAAAAGCACTGGGCAAGACAAGGTTCGTGTCTATGAGAGATATTGTGATCGAAAACTGTCTAAGGCCTGCTACCTTCTGGGAGAATCCTATCTTGATAGTGGCGATCATGAAAAAGCACTCCCTGCTTATGAGATCGGCTGTAAGCTGGAAGATGCTCTCAGTTGTGCGAGCGTCGGCTTTATTCACGAAAGGGCCTATAGATTTGATCTCGCAAAGAAATATTTCGAATACGGATGTACTCTAGGAAATGAGATTGCCTGTAAGAACCTGGAATTAATCCGCTAGGAATGATAAGAGGAGATGATAAATGTTCAAGGATGGATTAGTTGCACTCGAATACACTAATCATATCTATAACGACTTTAGTCTCTAAAATTAAATCAAATTTGGCCTTCGCACAAACCAATCTGCCCGTTTAAATAGATGGAGAAAAATGTCGAGCAGAGACCTCGTTTGCGATTGCATCGAAATATGATGACCTCCAACCTTGGGGATGTAGGCAAACTTCCTTCGGGACAAGTCGACCTGCCATTAGTGCTTATAGTTAAAACCTAGAAACAAGGTCTGGCTTTTTTAGTTTTAGCGGAGACGTTCCTAATCTAGCCATTTTTGGTATTTAAATGAAATTTAAGCCATTTTAGGCACACTCGCGTAAGCCTCCGCATGTTCGCGACAGTTTGAGCTGACAGACCCAGAGATCACAATTTGTGACCTTTGAATTGTAGATTTGCCTGAACTAATCCCTTACAAAAGTGTGGGGACCATTCCACCGTCCCTTTAATTCAAATCCTGACTTCCTCGTTAAAGGGCTGGAGTCCATCCTGCCTAAAGTAGCGTGGTAGGTCGACGATTTATGGAATAGCGTCAGTAAAATCGGAGAAAAGCATCGATCCTTTGATCTTGTCTTTCTCGGCCACACTTTCTGGTCTCTTGCTCTTGGTCCTTGTAAATCGTCGAGGTACCCCGTCTGTTCAGTTTCATGAACCTTGAGATTGAAAACCTCCCTAACAACAAGGAGGTTTTCAATGGATTTGACAGTGCTTGGAACAAAGACAGTTGGTACAGGACACCCAAGGGCAAGATGGCAAATCTCCCCTCTGAATTGCTGGCCGAAAGTCTTCAAGCCCGGGGAATAGTGGAACTCGGCACCGAGTGGATTCTATAAAATGCTCGGGATGGATTAGCGTAAGATGGGCCCCCAGATGGGTATGGTCAAGCAACTCAAGCTTGAAGGTGTTTTCGATGGGCCTCAGTTGACTGAGGTGGTCTTGGGACCAGGGGTTGGGCCAGGTCATGTAACCTCCCCCGCCGATCTTTAATCCTCACGTATGAGTAGCAATTCCGCGGTTTCCGAGTGTCCCATGGATAGGCCTACGAGAATGGGTCACTTATAAGGTGGCGAGCGCGATGTATCTCGACAGTAATCCTAGATACATCCACCCTTTCCTCCAAAACGAAAAAGCCTGAGTTAGAATCTAGCGAGCTAACATCATGCTTTTAACTGTTTGCAGAATAGCGATTGCTTTAGAAGCCCGTAGTTCTGAATATCGTTTTTTTGGCTTATAAATCTCAGTAAAATTGCAGGCCCCTTCACTGTAGATTGGTTTGAGTTCATCTTTAATGACCGCATAGTTATCTGAGTACGTGAGGTATCTCGACTCAAGAACTGAGCCTGATGACGGACCACCCACCATACAAATAGCGGTAGGTTGAACTGTCTCGATTCCACCTGAATTTTCATCAGAACTATAAGAGCCTCTACTCGAGGTAACAGAAATTATAACTTTTTCTGGGATGTCCACAACTGTCCCGTCAATCTCTACTCGGTACTTGTCATCTACAGAGCTCACATTAGGTCTAATGTTATTAGAGAAAATTTCAATGGTCGACACGACCTTACCGTCAATTTTATCTTTTAAGCTAAGAATAACTTTCATTTCCCCGGAATATTCAGGAGATGCAGGGAGTCGTTGAGCTGACTTGTGTGAACAAGCAGCAGAAACGATTAACAATCCTAAAATTAAATGCCTCATACTTAATTCTCCTATTCGTTTTTGGTTACTACTCGTCGGATATTCTAGGGAAAAACTTTAGTGGATTTTATCCCTTAGCGATTCTGTCTCCCCTTAAACCCAAAACGACCATGAGGCCGAACACCACAGGTAGTTAGAAATCCCACAATACTAGTTCCAGAGAATCATGCTCTTGGTCTTTTGAAATGCGGCAGGAGTGAGGCCTTTGATAGCGAGGATATCAAGGGCCTTTATAAGTCAGATTCGCTAGATCCGGAGATACTTTTTCGTAGTTATGAAATAAAAAGGGCCAGCGATTAGCTGACCCCATAGACATTCAAACTTGAAATTGAGAAAGGAGATTTCTAGAAAAGAATATCGAACTTTAGAATATTAAATTGAGCAGACGATGAAGTTTCAAGTCCGGCATCGTCCGCATCTCCGCTGTATGTAGCAGATGTGATGGCGATTGATGGAGAATACGAAACATTCTTCAAACCCCAAGAGTCGAAGCTAAATCTTTTACCAGCTTCAATTGTGAAGAAGCTTACACCAATATCAGATTCTTCTTTAGCAGGTGTTTCTGTAGTGTCTTCAGTTTCAGTTTTAATTGAACCTTCACCAAGTGAACCTTTTATCCACCAAGAATTGAATAAATCTTCATTGAAGTTATATCCAACCGAAAGAGCAAAAGATGAGGTTGTTGATTCTTCAGTTTCTTTATCTCCCGAATCGTTCTCATTTTCTGACTTATTCATCGAATAGCTAAGTTCAGCACCAATCATGACTCGGTTTGAAAAAACATAATTATAGTTAAGGGCAAGTTCTCCATTAGAAGACTCTTGGTCTTTAATTCCAGACTTATCCTTATCCCAATCAAACTTGTTTCCAAGACTACTCCAACCAAGGCCTTCAGTTCCAACTGAAATAATGTGTTTTGGTTGAGTTCCTTCAGCTAGGGCAACATGGGAAAACGATGATACGAGGAAAACGACTAACAACTTCTTCATAGATCCTTATATTTTATGAAGTAATAGCAAGGGATTAAATAAATTTGACCGGGTATAGCCGAATTAGAGCGAGGTGTAAACAAACGTTGGTCAATTTAAAGTCTAAGGATGAGCAAAGATTGGATAAGGCCAACTAGGAAAGGTGAGTAAAAATATTCCGAATAGGAGATATGCTATGAAGTTCCCGTCACTCTAAAGCGTTAAGCAATGATCTCGCATTTGAGAATTTTTTAATAAGAGACGATCGGCCGGATTCATGTTCTAAGCGACATTAAAATTCTCGCGGATATATGGAACTCATTCTCGTCCAAGTATCTCGTTAGTCATCTTTTTCACAAAGATAGGGGCGTTTTCATTATGAACCCCCTATCTTTAATCCTCAACCATCAGTATCAATAGATTTAATTTCACGTCTCTCGCGTAGGATCTGATCACGGTAGCTCTCCGCAATGTCTGTGATGTTCACAAGATCAATCTTGTACGGAAAGCGACTCTCTTCAATCGCCTCTTTGATCATACTCAGATCGGCCCTGCTAATGTTGCCATCAAAAAGTATATCTACATCAGAAAAAGATGTTTGATCTCCTCGTGCTCGGGATCCAAAAATCCAAACCCTCGCTCCGAGGTTTTTGAGGGGGGCCAGGACCAAAGAAGAGACGAGTCTTATCTCCGCCTCATTCAGCCCAAACTTGTGAGTTATCATTTAAGCTTTTTCTCAAGCTCTCTGGCCACTGGCAGAAAGGTCTTTGCGAGTGCATAGATTTTTTCTGCAACCGGTTCATTGTAGGAATGAGAGGATTCATTCCGTCCCTCTAGTGCCTCAAACCAGAAAGTTACATCACTGACTAGACCGGCCTGGGCCATTTCTCTGATCACTTGCTTGGGGGCCGAAGTAGAGGTCCCCATATGTTTTTTTGCTGTTTTCCAGGAAAGTTCGACGCAGAATTCGAAGCGCTGAATACTGGCATCACGGACGATATCATTCTTAGGAAGAGCAAGTGCATCTTCTAAGGACTTCAGGGCCTTTGACAACTCTTCTATTGAAACCGCCATAAATAGACCTCTATTTCAAAAAAAAGCCCCGATTTGCATCAGGGCTTTTTTATTTTGGAGGAGACGGGCGGATTTGAACCGCCGGCTTTACGGTTTTGCAAACCGTTCCCTTGGACCACTCGGGCACGTCTCCATAACGAATGGGAATATTTTAGAAGTTTCTGCGATCAACAGATTTCTGTCAAGAATGCTCGCCGCATTAACTGCGGGAAAATTAAACAATTCTTACGGTCTGGCAGGCAAAGCTACTCGAGGTGGCCGTGCTTCTTGGCGATGGTATCAAAGTGCTGCATGACCTTCTTGCCCCAGTTGCGCTTATCGATATAGCTGCCGTGGTAGAAGCTCTTCTTGAAGCCATAGGCCACGATATCTTTTAAGTGCTTCACCGGGATGTCGAAGTTATCAACGGCCAGCTGAAACTCTTTTGAAACCGTGGTGTCTGAGACCAGACGGTTATCAGTGCAGATTGTGACCGACATACGGTTGGCGAGCATGTGCTTAAAGTTGTGATCCTTAATCGAGGCAATCTCCGGGTTGGTCTGAAGATTACTCGTGAGGCACACCTCGATGGTTGTGCGCTTGTCGGCGACAAACGAGATGAGATCCGCGAGGTACTTCTTCTTGTCTATTACAGACGGGTCACTGATCTTGTTTTCATCAAAAAGATAGTACCCATGACCGATCCGGTCAGCGTAGCACTCAGTAATGGCCTGGAAGATACTCTCGGCACCGTAGGCCTCGCCGGCATGAACTGTCTTGTGCATGAAGTTCTTGTGAGCGTAGGCGTAAACGTCCCGGAATTTTCCAGGAGGGTAGCCGTCTTCCTGGCCCGCGAGGTCAATGCTCACGATAGGAAGGTCTTTATCGTCCCGAAGTTTTACGACGGCCTTCACCATTTGAAGAGCAGCGTCTTTGATGACTTCCATCTCTTTTGAGAATTCCATCGTCTTGTAGAAGTTAGTGAAGTAGGGGGAGTAGCCCTTAGGGCCAAATTTTCTCATGGCGCAGCTGATGATTCCATAGTCAAACTCCGGCCGTTGACCAGACTTAACCTCAGGAGAGTTATTGTATTCCTTCTTGGCCCGCTCGAAGCCCTTGTTGGCGGCAGTCATCACCGTTTCCATAGTGAGGCCCCGGTCCACGTCCATCATGAGCTGGGGGGCAAAACGGACCTCAATGTAGGCGACGTTTTCTTGCTGGTTATCCACCGCGAGCTCATAGGCCGAGCGCTCGATGTTCTCGAGGTCCCGGAGTGCCGCACAGGTGTATTGGAACCCGTGGAGGTAGTCGCCCAAGTTGGTGTAGGAGGACTTAAACACCGTCTCACGCAGCCCTTCGACTGTGTAGGAGGGCATCTTGATGTTGTTCTTCTTGGCCATCTCAATCAGAGTGGGAATTCGTAGTGAGCCATCGAGGTGAAGATGGAGGTCTGACTTGGGCATTTCTTTGATAAAGGCTTCGGAGTATTTAATCATCCCAAAAGACTAATAGATAATCCTGAGGATGAACAGATTTTAGCAGGTGAGTGTTGGAAATTCGTCTATGGTGGACAGGGGTCTCTAGAAGATGCGGAGATCTCTTTGAGATCCCCGCAGCATTAAAGAATTTTTAACTACCAGCCCAGGATGTGGGCAAACATCAGGGGCGCGACGATGGTGGCATCACTTTCGACGATAAAGCTCGGAGTGTCCTTGGAAAGCTTGCCCCAGGTGATCTTCTCGTTCGGAACTGCGCCGGAGTAAGAGCCGTAAGAGGTGGTTGAGTCAGAGATCTGGCAGAAGTAGCCCCAAAGGCGGATATCATTTTTTTCAAGGTCCTGGCGGATCATCGGAACCACACAGATCGGGAAGTCACCGGCGATGCCCCCGCCGATTTGGAAGAAGCCGATGGAGCTGGTTTCAGCGGTTTTCATGTACCATTCGGCGAGGGAGGTCATGTACTCGATTCCAGTCTTAACGGTGTGGACGTTCTTAACCTCTCCGCGCATGCAGAATGAGGCGTACATGTTGCCGAGAGTTGAGTCCTCCCAGCCAGGGACGACCATAGGGATATTTTTCTCGGCGGCCGCGAGCATCCAGGAGTTCTTAGGGTCGATCTGGTAGAATTCTTTAAACTTGCCCTTCTTCAGCGCACGGTAGAAGAATTCGTGCGGGAAGCAGCGCTCGCCCTTGGCCTCGGCTTCGGTCCATTCAGCTGCCATGATCGCCCAAATTTTTCGCATCGCTGCTTCTTCTGGGATACAGGTGTCGGTGACGCGGTTAAGGTGACGGTCGTAGAGGTCTTGCTCGGCGTTTTTCGTTAGCCCGCGCCAGTCAGGGATGCGCTCATAGTGCTCATGGGCCACGAGATTATAGATATCTTCCTCTAGGTTTGCTCCCGTGCAAGAAATGGCATGGATTTTATCGTTTCGGATCATCTCGGCCAGGGAGATCCCGAGCTCGGCGGTTGACATGGCGCCGGCCAGAGTCACCATCATTTTGCCGCCGCTAGCGAGGTGGGCCTCGTAGCCCTTAACCGCGTCCATCATCGCTGCGGCGTTGAAGTGACGGTAGTGGTGGTTCATGAATTGGGATACGGGACCTTTTCCTGACATGGTTGGCTCTTTGAATACCCGGTCGAAAGGCCGGAGTGTTAATAAATTCGCTGTATTTCATGCAAAACCACACGGGTCGTCAAGAGGGGGAATGTAGGAAATATGGGGGTGTGATCTTCCCCCTCGCAAGTAGACCTTTAACTAGTGGAGATTCCTATGGGTATGTTCTAGGCCACTTTTTTGGCCAAAGCGAGCTCATCCGTTATTAATTGGGCAATATGATCGATATCAAAAGGTTTTGAAATGATCTCAACCACTCCGAGATTTTGAGCTTCATTCATTTCTAAGTCGGCATACCCAGTACAAAGCAACAGGAGTGGCTTTG
Source organism: Pseudomonadota bacterium (assembly GCA_027487685.1). Taxonomy (GTDB): domain Bacteria; phylum Bdellovibrionota; class Bacteriovoracia; order Bacteriovoracales; family Bacteriovoracaceae; genus Peredibacter. Next base: position 69,389 of record JAIYDC010000146.1, read on the forward strand.
GGGTTAACCCCGTTGCAATTCTCTTCACGAGGTCTATACCATCACCATCAGGCATTCTCACATCAGAAAGTAGGACGTCGTACTTCGTTTTATTCAGCTCCTCCCAAGCTTCCTTGCCATTGTTTACGCCTTTCACGTTGGCACCTCTGAACGCCATCTCCTCCACCAGAATGTCACGAAGATCTGACTCATCATCCACGACTAAGATAGAAACATCTGTGAGTTTCATCAGGCGGCCTTGGATGTTTGGAAGTTTTGGGCTCGAGGCAATGAGATCGTAAAAGTCGTATGGGGAGCTGACTTATCATAAGCGAGTACTCCACCATGTGTCATGATGATGCCAGTTGAAATACTCAAGCCCAGACCAGTGCCCTTGCCCACACCCTTGGTGGTAAAAAATGGATGCATCATCTTTTCAGTAACGGCCTCCGGAATTCCTGGGCCTGAGTCCATAAAACGAAGCTGAATGATTCCATTCTCCTGTTGAGCGGTAACGTTGATCCACTTAGAGTTCAAACCTGCTACAGCATCATAGGAGTTTTGGAGAAGGTTCATGAGCACCTGAGAAATCTGTGCTGGTCTGCAACGAATGGATAGGGAAGGGTCAACATCCTGTTGGAGTTCAATGTTCGCCTTATTAAATCGTTCTCTGCAGAGTTCAAAAGTATCATTAATGATTTCTAAAACTCTGGTCTCTTCAAATGGGTCATCCTCTGCATTGCGCGAGTATGTTCGCAACGATTTTACAATTTTCGCAATCCTTCCTCCCGCGGATTCAATCGTCTTTAGTTCTTTAATGGCAGACTGCAAGTCAAAGTTGTGCTCACTGACCTTGCGAAGGAGGATTGTCGTTTTGCCCATGATAATGGCCAGAGGATTATTCACTTCATGAGCAACACCGGCCGACATTTCGCCAAGGGTGGCCAGCTTGGCATTTTTAACCACCTTAAGCTGCTCCATCTTGAGTTCAAGTTCTAGCTCCGACTCTCTGGTACGATCGATATTAATTCCCCACATTTTTAGCGGTTTTCCGTCACTGTCTCTAATAACAAATGCGCGTGAACGAATATCTTGAACCTTTCCTGAATTTCTTTGGACGACCTGAAAGGTTGTATCAAACGATTTTCCACCGGCTATGGCAGTATTTATTTCTTTAACGGCCTCGGCCTTCGATTCGGAGGATAATGAACTTTCCCAAGCGTCATAGGCACCGGTAAAGTCATCCGGATTGGCGCCGTAAAGGCGGTACATATTTTCGTCCCATTCAAGACTATTTGTGACAAGGTCCCATTTCCAAGTGCCAATTCCGAGAGACTCTACAATAAATGAAGTGTCCTTGGCTTTTTGGTCGGTCTTCGCGGCCAATATTCTTGTGAGGTCATTGAGGCCGTCAACGAGATCTTTGAGCTTCGGATCCAACGTGCTGTTTAATTGTTTTGAGAAGTTCCCTGCTTTTAGTTCTCCAATCAGATCGAGGACATCATCCATCGTTGCTGCAGATTTAGTTTTACTACCCTGGCCCATAAGTCCTCTCCTCGAGAATCTCATACGATACGTGGTTGACCTGGGGATTGACCCAGGATCTCTTTAGAATCGGAGAATTCAATGCTCAAGTTGATGAAAGATTTTAGAAATTATGCATTCGAGGGCAGACCTGAACACCGAGTATCCACATATTCTTACCAGCATAAAAAGGAGGCCCCTTCTTAGTAGACCATCGAAGTCGGGTTCAGTTTCCCTACTAATAAATCAGTGCTTGATATTTCCCGAGGAGAATACATTGAAGATCCTTCCGAAAGGAGGCGATGGGGGACTTAGCTTTAAGATCTCTTTATCCCGCCCCTTCGGATTCATTTCTTCGATGGTAATCGGAGACCCCAGGTCGATTGAAAGAAGCAGCGCCTCGATAATTCTCACATCCACGAGACCCTCCTCTCCAGACATTTCAGGCCGTCTTTTCTTTTGGATGCAGTCAGAGAAATACGTGATCTCCGGAGCGAACTGATCGCGGCGTGAAAATTTTTTTGTTGTAATTTTGTGATCCTCATAGATCTTTAGGGTGCGCGTCGACTCGAACTGGTAGGCCTTCTCCAGGCGCAAGCGTCCCTTGGTGCCAATGAGGTCAAAATCCGCTGTGGCGAAGGCACCGAAGCTGACGGTAAAGGTTGCTATCCGTCCTTCGGGAAATTTTAGGATGCAACTGACGGATTCGTCGGTCCGCTTAAACCGCGAGTCCCTCGTCCGATCTGAGAGAGCGAAAACCTCGATTGGCCTGGCCCTAAAAAGTTGCCTAGCGGCATTGATGCAGTAGATACCAATGTCGTAGAGGGGACCTCCCCCTCGTTCGACTTCTTCGAGCCGAATGTTGCTTGGGTCACGGACCTGGAGTGTAAAGACAGAGTTAAAGACCTTGAGCTCCCCGAGGCGCTTGGTGTGAGCTGCGCTGAGTGCTGCCAGATTTGCGGGCTCAAGATGAAGGCGATAACCCACCATCAAAAACACTTTGTGCTTCTCAGCTTCCGCGATCATCGAAAGGCAGTCCTCGGCAGTCACGGCCAGTGGCTTCTCGCAAAGGACGTGGACGCCATGCTTGGCCGCCATCTCCATCAGATGGCGGTGATGGGCATTCGGTGTGGAGATGTATACCGCATCGATTTCCCCACGCTTCAGGCAGTCCTCAAATTCTGTATAGTGGTAACGTTTTGCGACGCCATAGAGTTCCCCGAGGCGCTGGAGTTTTTCGGCGTCACCAGAAACAAGGACCTCTAGACTTGAGTTCCCTCGTGCTTTCCGAAAGGCCGGCAGTACGGCATGTTGGGCAATTTCTCCCAGACCTATGACTGCGTAGCGGATAATCCTATTTGGCCGTTTGAGAAGCATCTCTTCATCCTCCTGGGCTCGAGAACTTTGCAAAGGGAATGCCACAGGTAAGTCTTGAAATACATGGTCATCAAGTGGGGAAGATGAGGACGGCCGGGGAAGTTTGACGGCCAATGCGGGCGGCCTAGTAGTCCACCGTTAAAAAGTACTTCAAGAGTTCTCTCAGGTTTGCGATGTGACCTCTCAAATGCTCCTTTTGTTTTTTCAAAAGGGTCGGCACGATCTTCTTTAAGATCTCGAGATTCTTGTTATCCAGGAGAACTTCCTTCTGGTAGGCGGCGAAGGTGTTCTCAATCTTTTCCTTGCGTGATTCCTGCGATCGATCTTCTTTAAAGATGATCTTAAGTTCCTGCTGAAGTTTTATTCTTCGGTCTAGCCGTTGCCGTGCCCTAGAGTGAAAGTAGTCTTTATAGGTCCGCACAAGCTGCTTTTGAGGTCCTGTGATGGAGCCAAAAGCGCGGGTGAAGCTTTCCTCGATATCATCCATCCGGTCCTCTTTCTCTTTTTTTAAAAACTTCCGATTTTCATCCTCAAGTGTTTCAAACATTTCCTCCTGCTGCTTCTGGTCCAAACGGGCCATCTGGGTAGCGATCAGCCCCGAAAAGTCACGGGCGATAATCGCATAAAAGCCCTCGAGCTTCTGGTACGTCCCCCCCAGCTTTTCTGGCGCGGTGACGTCGATCTGATCGATGACTGGCAGGAGATCTTGGGCGACGGTTTTTTCCTGATTTAAGAAAGAGACGATATCTTTATTTAAGAGTTTTTTTTGATCAGAGTACAAGGGAAGGCGGCGAGTGATCTGATAGGAGAGGAGTTTGTCGGCGTTATCCAACGCCAGCTCCTGCATACCGCAGCCGTAACATAGAAAGCATAAGACAAAGGCGAATGTTAATTTCATGGTAAACCCCGGAAACCATTATGACATGATCACATATGAATAGGTATGGGCGAAGCGTTCTTGAGAGGCAGAGTCGGTTGTTGAGAGAGAATTTGTCAAATGCAGACAATTCTAGGAAGCTTATATGATGAACATCGCAGATAACTACAGGTCAACCTACGACAATAGGGAAATCGTTCGCATCTTTCAACGGTCTTCGATCCTCGAAGATAATGTCCTCTGGCAGTCTCATGGCCTGGGAAGGACCGTCATCCCAATCCAGCATTTTGAGATCGATTTCGTGAACCGCGAGGTGGTCGTGAGCTTTAATTCTCGGCGCTATAACGTCACTCGCGAGCTCCCTCTTTTCGTTAAGCTCGAGTACCGAACCACGGTTTTTAAAGTGAATGAATTTCGAGATGATTCCCAGTCTCTTTCCTTTTCTCTTCCCCGTGAAATCAAAACTCTCGAGCTTCGCACCTACCCGCGACAGCAGTTTCCAACCAACCGGGATTACACAGTTGCACTTAAGCCATCCCTGACCGGTGCTCGAGATACAGGAAATGAGATCGAGGTCCGTGCGGTGGATGTCTCGCGCTATGGCCTAGGACTTTTTATCTCTGAGCACAACCGCTCGTTTCTCAAAAACAATCGCATCCTCTGGCTCACAAAGCTCGGGGAGCATAAGCTTCAGTACCCGATCTTGGGGGAAGTGGTTTACATCAACACCGAAGTCGAGCCGCGGCGGGAGTCGCGCCGGGCCAAGGAGTTGAAAGTTGGCCTGAAGCTGTCTGGCGTTCTTCCACCGGATGTTTTTAACGCTTTTATTGTGTGAGGTCCCTATGAAATTCGTGCTTCTCCTTCTTCTCATAGTCGCGACTTCTGTCCAGGCCCATGAGAAGGAACTCCGGACCCGTGCCGATGGTTTCGCCACAGCTTCATTTGCCGCTCAGAGGCAGCATCCCTGGCCCTTTCCTCTGTTATCCATCGGGCACAGCATGCAGTCCTACCAGGACTACGGAGGTTCTCCATACTGGCATGACGGTCTTGATATCCGTTCAAGGATTGATCAGCCTATCTCTGCCGCCGCTGGAGGTGTTGTCGTCAACATTGAGAACTATGTCCTTGGAAACCCCCTTTATTGGGAAGTTGCCATTCGAGACGACGAAGGTTTTGTTTGGAAGTATCACCACGTGGATCGGGGGACGATCCCTCAGGAGATCCTCGCCGCCTTGAAAAGCGGGGAGAGAATTCCGGCCGGTGCGTTGATTGGGAATGTGGTCCCCTGGCCGGTTACGACTTTTGGCGAACGGTACCACCACCTTCACCTCCTGGTGGTTGCCAAGGACGGACTCTACGTGAATCCATTTCTTCTTTTAGAAACCCTGGCCGATACTAAGCCTCCGGTGATTAATCGAATCGGGATTCATCAAAATCACCGTCCGCTGGAGTCGGCCCAAGTGCGGGGGCCTCATGGACTGTTCGTTGAGGCCAGTGATCTTACCCTCCACGATAAGTTCATACTTCCTCCCTATAAGATTACCTACCGGATTAATCAGGGTGAGGAGCGGCTTTTATGGGAGTTCATTCATCTCCCGGGTGGGACGAGTGACACGCTTTACATCAATGATTTCTATCTCGATGGCACCTGCGGAAATTATCAGTGCCGGAAATTTTTCTTCAATCTCACTTTCACCAAAGAAGACCCTCGGGGGAAGCTTTCACTTCCCCCGGGCCAACATACCGTCGACGTGACAGTTGAGGATATCGTCGGCAACCGGACTAGTGAAACTTTTCAGTGGCGAGTGCTTTAACGGTAACGTTCCGAAGTCCTAGGACTGCGATGTAACCGTAGCAGACAACCGGGATCATGAAGGCCAGGCGGAAGCCGTGGCTGTCGACAATCTGTCCGGTGAGCACCGGAACGAGGGCACCACCGAGGATCGCTGTGGCCAGGAGCCCGGATCCCTTCTGGGCGTCTCCGCCGTTGAGGTCTTTAATGCCCAGAGTGAAGATCGTGGGGAACATGATCGAATTACACAGACCCACGAGGATCATCGTATAAACGGAAACAAGACCAGTGGAGTTGACTGAAATCAAGATGAGGGAGATGGCCAGCACGGCGTGGACTGAAAGGACTTTACCTGGGGCATATTCACGCAGGGTAAAGATTCCAATGAAGCGGCCTACCATTGCTCCACCCCAATAGATGGCGACATAGGTCGCGGCTTCCGTCTCGGGCATGGGCATGAGGTCAATGATGTAGTTTACGAGGAAGGTCCCGATGGCAACCTCGGCTCCCACGTAAGTGAAGATACCGAGCATTCCCAGAAGAAGGCCTTGGTCTTTCAGGACTTTTTTCCATGAGCCTTCAGATGTTTCTTCTGTTGACTCGATAGGAGGAAGTTTCATCTTATAAAGGGCAATCGCGATAACGACGAGAACCACGGCGATCAGGAGATACGGGTAACGAACTGCCGCCGCATCAGTGGTTTTCTCGAGGCTTCGGAGGATGAAATAAGAGCCGAAAAAGGGGGCCAGGAACGTGCCGAAAGAATTGAACGCCTGAACCATGGTGAGTCGTGAGGAAGCTGATTCCTTGGTGCCAATGACTGAAACATAAGGATTGGCAGCAACCTGCAGGAGGACTACGCCGGAAGCAAGGATGAAGAGGGCCAGAAGGAAGAGGCCATAAATATGGAATGAGACCGCCGGGAAAAACATCAGGCATCCCAGGGCAGTAACCACAAAGCCCAGAACCATGCCCTGCTGGTAGCCCACCCGTTCGATGATCCGGCTGGCGGGGATGGAGGTGAGGCCATAGGCACCGAAGAAGCAAAACTGGATCAGGGCCGCTTGACCGTAGGTGAGGTTAAAAACTTGCTTTAGGTAGGGGACAAGGATGTCATTTAAGCAGGTGATAAAACCCATCATGAAAAATAACACAGTGAGTGAGGTCAGGGCCTTCTTATACATGGTGCGTCCTTTTTGAAAAACGCCCCCACTAGATCATGTTTGCCCTGGATTGTGAAGAATCATGCGCGAAGGCGTCGGAGAAAACTCTCGAGCTGAGGTCTGATCCTCTCGGCCTCTCTTTGGTCCCCGGATTCTAGCAAGAGGTTGAACCCTTGGGCCGGATTGAACTGGATCCGGAAGTTCATAGAACGGACCTGGAGCACGAAATTGTTATTGTTCCGGAGCAGGACTTTTAAGAGCTGGGTTTCAGGGTCGTTGCCGCTGATTTTGCTGTTTAAGATTTCAGCGAGGGTGACGCGTGAGTCTTCACCGATGTTGAGCGCCACTCGGGTGAGTTCTGCTCCTTGCGCAGCGTTGGCTGCTCGAGCAGTGTCCGTTGGCGATTGCCCGCGGGCCCCCGCCATTCCCAAAAGGGCCCGGTTCATCTCTTTATTGCGCCAGTCTTGGAGCTGCGTTGGTGTATCGGAAATGCCGGCGGGATTACGTCCTGTTCCGGGGAGGTCGTTGAGGACACTCCGGGTCACTGGGGTCTCAGTCCTAGGACCTCTGATTTGATCCGCAAGATTTACTTCCTGGGCAGGGGTCAAAGGTTGATTTTGTGCGCTGAAAGCATCTCTTACTACTTGCCGGGCCTCTATAGTACTCGGTGGTTGCCCGGGAGGAAGTGCCCCCAGCCGTCGGCGGAGTTCGTCCTGGACTTTACGGAGGTCCTCGGGGTCATTGACTACGCCGTTGAGGTCAGGCTCGGTGTTTGTTCGGGCCGCTGCTGCGCTGGCGACAGGAGAAGCCTCATTAGAGGGAGGAAGAAACGTGGCCTGTGATGCTGGTGCACGCTCTCGATCCCGTGGGTTATCCCTTTGGGCCGTCTCACGCTCGGACCGAGTTTCCGCAGTGCGATCTGCTCCTGAGCTGTTTGGGGCATCATGTTCTTCGCTAGCAACTCTGGCAAGATATTCAGGATGGCGCTCCTGGACTTGAGGTAGCTCAACGTAGGATCCATCCCTGCGAGTGAGAAGACCGTTCGCAATCAGCACCTCACGGCCTTTCGGGTCGACCCCGGTGGCGTCCCCGACCATAGAGCGGAGGAGTTCGCGAGCGGAGTCGTTGGTGGAGTTCGCGAGGCGGGCCTCGGGGGAGTTTGGGTTCCGGAGTTGTTGGAGTTTTCGGAAGATGCGGCAGTTAAATGTTCCAGCGGTGCAGGTTTGTTCGGTCATGCCGCAAAGCAGGTTTTGAAGGCCTCCAATGTCTTTCCTGTGCCGATGAGATCTAAAGGTATCGTATGGGAGTTCTCTTTGTTCAGGATCTAGACCCATTCCGATCTCTTGGTTTTCACGGGTGAGGCTCGTCGCCGCTGCATCCGGAACCCGCGGACATAATCTAAGGAACTGAAGGTTACCTGTGATGAGCTCTTCAGACGCTGCGAGCTCTTCCTCAGATTGGGGCAGTTCTGATGCTGTGAGGCGGGTAAAATTTGTGCCCGGATCGAGGTCGAGTTTGCCGCTTTCGAAATTCTCTGAACAAAGAGCACGTTTGATAGCGGTGAAAGACTTTTCGCAGTTCTCTGCTAATTGTCGGTCTAGCCGATCTCCGGCAGTTCTATTATAGAGTGCCTCTCTGAGCCGAGCAGGGGATTGAGGGGCCCGGATTGACGAAAGAAAGCCGATCGCCTGGGCGGGTGTAGAAAAAGCTGTATTCAAAAGTGGATGAACTTTTAAATTATTTCTTAGTTCACTTATGTCGCCTTGATAGTTCCTAGAAAATTCGGGTGACAGGAAAAATTCCTCCATGGAGGAATAGCGGTTAGGAGGTACATTTTGGAAAGCACGAATGAGCGCGGGTGAGAACATCTCCTCCAGAGCTGAACTTTGTAGATAAAGGATATGGCGCTCGGGGACGAAACATGCCGGGGTGTTTCGTGTTAGAAGAGTTGGCTCCGGTCTTACGTTTGGATCTGTCGCAAGGATGCGGGCCAGCTCGTTGGCCGTTTCACGAGTGATATCTCTCAGCAGCGGTGATTCTCGAAGTAGACGTGTTGCTGCTTCCGAACCACAGCCATTCATAAAGTCTTGGGGGCCTTTGATCTGACAACTGCGCCGCGACTGCTCTAAAGAGGATCCTGTATTAGGCAGAGTGGCGAGCTTTGCGGCCTCGAGAAGATTGTGGGAAACGCTCTTCCTATACTCCTCAAGAGCTGATTTAAGAAATTTCTCCTGCGTCTCCTGAAGCGAGAGCTGAGGGGCCCGGCCAGGGTAGCGGCGTAGAAAGTTAGAACCACAGTCTCTACAGGCCTCTGCTCGGATACGACTCCGAATGCAGTTCGGTAAGGCGAGCTCCCCTGCCGCTTGTGTCAAGGGTGTCTGTTCGTCACAATTCTCATCTGTAGCGAGAGCAGGTATCGAAAGCTGAATAAGGATGAGGAGTAAAAGGCTTTTCACAACTCGGACCGGTACTTGGCCCCGGCATTGCGGAGCCGGGTGAAATATGATCTGAAGCGCGCATTCTCTGTGCCCTGGGAGTTATCGATTCTGGCCTTAAGATAGTCAAGAGGAGTCATATTGTCTGATGCATCAACCTTATTCAGGTTGACCCTCCAGATCGCTACGTTTTCGATGAGGTCATCAAATAGACTACTGATCGCGAATTTGATCAGACCCCCATTATTCACCCCGAAGCTCGTGCTATTGCAAATAAGGGTACTTTCGAGTTGTTGCCACATTCGCTGGATCTTCTGGTTCTGAACGGCCTCGGAGTCCCCTGGGATGTTGACACAAGAGGCTTCGAGAATCTTCCGCTCGTACTCAAAGTTGTAATGGGGGGCGAGTGGCTGAGGATCTCGAACCCGCTCAGAGATACTCATACAAATATGGCGAAGCCTGCTCGCATCCGGGGCATTCGGGCATCGATTCGCCGTCGCCATCTGCGCCACCCTAATCACCGGCGCCAGGGCTGACTGACCTGAAGGAGTCTCATCACAGTTCTCATCGTTCGCAACGACCGGAGCGGATAGGAGGAGGAATACTAGAGTGAGTTTTCTCATCTTCAGTCCTAGGAAAGTAATTTAGTACTTGTCTCTTCGGACGCCGAGGGTCAATCTTTACGGGTTTATTCCCCATAGGAATTTTGGACTGGAGTTGCCAAATGCCGTACCTGATTGCTCAGCCAATTCTCGAGACAACCAAGGCGCTTTGGGGCGAGGGCTTTGCCTACCGCCGCGAGAATCTCTACTCAATTCTTCCCGGATCACTCCCTCCCGTGAACTACGACACCCATGTCCTGAACTCCCATAGCCTGACCCATATTGAGGCCCAGAAACATGTCGTTGCTGGCGGAAAGGACATGGATCACTACTTCCGGCACCCGGAACATTTCTTCGGCCCAGCGGTGGTGGTGAAGCTTCCTGGAGATCGGTATCACCCGCATTGGGAGGTGAGCGCGGGAGAGCTTCGAGAGAATCTCGATCGCGTTCTGGCAGGGAGGCCCTTTCCGGGGAAGCTCCTTCTGACGACGGCACAGACGCCTAAGACACCTGCCGGCCATCATGATCCAGCAGCGATCCTCACTCTTTCTCCCGAGGCCGCAAATGAGCTGGTGGCACTCCCGAATTTCTCCCTCTTCGGGACCACGTGGAAGTCGAGCGACTATTGTCCCGGCTCTTCAGAGCGTCCCGTTCATAAGATTCTTCTAAGCGCGGGTGCGATCCTGGAGTGCCTCGAGATGGCCCATGTGCCCGAGGGAATCTATTTTCTCTCTACGTTTCCTCTGCCCATCGCCGGAGCAAGCGAGTCGCCGGCATGCCCGGTGCTCTTCACTCGCGAGGAGCTCGTCTTCTAGGAAGGTTGGCGCTCATCCACCAGGGCGGCGATGACCAAGTCACCACTCACATTAAGGGTCGTGCGGCACATGTCCAAGAACCGATCTACGCCCAGGATGAGTGCAATCCCTTCCGCCGGAATTCCCACTCCATTCATAATGATCATAATCAGCGGAAGTGAGCCACCGGGGACACCGGCCGTGCCAATCCCTGCGATGATGCACATCAGGACCACCTGGAACTGCTGGCCCGTGGAGAGGTCGATGCCGAAAACCTGGGCGAGGAAAAGGACAGTGACACCTTCAAAAAGGGCCGTGCCATTTTGATTCGCTGTCGCACCGACGGTCAGAACAAAGCGAGAAATCGCCGGAGTAAGTCCCAGCTTCGTTTCAGCGGTCTCGATGGACTTCGGGAGGCAAGCGTTCGACGATGAGGTTGAGAAGGCATAGAGAAGGACGTCCCGACATCCGGCATAGAACGCCCAGGGTGAGCGCTTGGCTATGAATTTCAACATAAGAGAGTAGACAACGAATTGTTGCAGTAGGAGTCCTCCGACTACGACAGCGCAAAAATACAGAAGAGACTCAAAGATCTCTAGGCCAAACTTAAAAGCGGTATTAAAGACGATAGCGAACACGGCCACCGGAGCGATCTTCATGGCGAGCTCGACGATTTTAAGCGAGGCATGGAAGAGTTCGTCGAGGACCCCCATGACGGCGAGCTCGGACTTGCCGGAAGATTTTTGATGGAGGTGGAAGGCGAAGCCCAGAAAGAGGGCGAAGAACATGAGGGAGAGCATCTCGCCATCGAGGGCCCTGACCGCAGCGTCGAGGGGATTCTTAGGGATGACACTCACCAGTGCTTCAGCAAAGCTCTTCGATGCCTGAGCATTAGCGGAGATGGTCTGGACGTTATCGCGGGATGCCTCGAAGACTGAGCGGTCGACCTTAAAGCCGTCTCCGGGGCGGAAAAAATTCACCAGGCCCACGCCAATTAAGACAGAAAAGGTGCTCGCGACGACGGTATAGAAGAGTGTGCGCGAGGCGACGCGGCCAACGCCTTGATGGCGGGCCAGGTCAAAGACGCCGAGGATCAGGGCCGAGAAAACCATGGGCACGACGATCATAAACAATAGGCGAAGGAAAATCTGACCGATCGGCACCATGAGATTCAAGTTAAGGAATCCAAGCCAGGCCTCTTCCCGGTGGGTATGAGCGAATGTTCCCAGGACAATACCAAGGACCAGGCCCAAGAGAAGCCGATAATGGTTCTTCACAGTTTCCTCCGATGAAAAGACTTAACTTAAATTCTAGGTAAAATATCTATCGAAGTCCAAGCCCAAGTTCGAGGGCTTAGGGCAGTGACAAGAAGGCTAGAAAAAGATCAGACTCCCGGGTTGCACGTGAGGCGCATGGAAGAGTATCTTGAAAAGGCGGGCCTACCTTAGGTAGAAATAGCTTATGGATAAAAAACTTTTTCTCTTTCCCTTACCCAACTCATTCCTCTTTAAAAAGGTGACTCTGCCTTTTCATATTTTTGAGCCACGCTACCGGCAAATGGTGCGCGATGCACTGGCGATGCAGGTCCCGATTGCGATCGTCCCCTACAACCCTTCGAACCTCTACAGGGGACAGGTGTGCGTCGCAGGCCTTCCGCATATTCTTTCATCGTACCCGGACGGTCGCATGGACATCTACATCACGGGGACCATCAAGTGCCGGACCTTGGAGTTTGAATCGGAGGATCCCTATTTGGTCTATTCCTCCAAGATCCTGGAGGAGGACCTCACTCTTGATGATTCCTTCTCCCTCGAGCTTGAGAGTTTTAGGACTCTGCTCGAAGACTGGGCGCTCCATTTCCTACCTGACCCTGTTCAGCGTGAAACGTTCTCAAAGACACTCGACGACGCTGAGCTTCTTGTGAACTATTGTACGGTGTTTTTGGTGGATGAAATATCTAGCAAGAAAGCGGTCATGGGGGCCAGCACGCTACAGGAGAAGATTCGCATTTTGATGCACGTGATAGGCCCAAAAGAAATATCCCTTGGGCCTTTCATGCCGAAACTAAAGTTCTGACTTACTTCTTTTTGGTCTTTCCAGCGGCGATCTTCGCTCTGATCTTGGATTTCTTCTTCTCTTGTTCCTTGCGGCGAGACATCTTTACGGCCTTGCTCTTACGTCCAAATCCCATAACTCATCCTTTTCAACTTGCGGTGTGATTAATAGTCCAATGGACCCCATTATTGTAAAACGGTTTTTTATTGTAAAGCCTTAGAAGCTGATTAACAATGAGAAGGCTTAAATTTGACGTTAAACAGGGAGTTCCTATGAAATCACTGGTCTGCTCTTTCGCCCTCGTTCTCAGCTTCTCGGCACTCGCTGAGACCCGTGCTGTCACCCTCGTAAACTACGAAACCGAGGGCCCTATGGTTGATGGAAAACCCTCTACCGTCAAGCAGTGGCTCCCGGGAACCATCGTGGTGAAGAAGGGTGATGATGTCGAGCTCACACTTGTCAACAACGTTCCCTCTGGCGATCACGGCTTTTTCCTCCCAGACTTTCAGATCACCAAAGTGGTGAAGAAAGGAAAAAAAGAAGTTGTCACATTCAAGGCAGCCAAAGACGGGATCTTCCAGATGAAGTGCCACATGCACCCGGCCCACATCGGTGGACAACTCGTTGTGCTCCCATAACAGATGAAATACTTAGCGCTCCTGCCACTCGTTTCAGTGGTGGCCCTTACAGGCTGCTCAATTGTTGGTATTCGAACGGAAGAAACTCCTCGGTATCAGCTAATTGAAGCTAGCGGAAAAATCGAAGTCCGCACCTATTCGCCACGGATCGTGGCGAAGACTGCGGTCGTGGGTGATTTTAAAGAATCGCAAAAGCAAGGCTTTAAGCTTCTGGCCGATTACATCTTTGGGAAAAACGAGAAGCGAGAAAAAATTTCGATGACCGCTCCGGTGACGCAAAATGCGACGTCGAATGAGAAGATCGAAATGACGGCCCCGGTGACCATGACCCAGACTGGGACTTCTAAGGTTATGACCTTCACGATGCCGCGAAAGTATACCCTTGAGACCCTGCCAAAACCTTTGGATCCTCGGGTAGAACTCGCAAAAATTCCTGCTCAAACCTTTGGTGTCATCCGATTCTCCGGTCTCTGGCGTGAAGAGACCAATCGGGAAAAGACCAAGGAACTTATCGACTGGATCAACCGGAAGGGGCAGTACGAAGTCATCTCCGGGCCTCTCTTTGCTGGCTACAATCCACCATGGACAATCCCATTCTTCCGGCGCAACGAGGTCCTCCTCGAGCTTAGAAGGAAGTAAGAGTTTTTTATGCAGTATCTTTTCCTAACTCTTCTCTTCTCAACCGGGGGGTTGGCCAAGCTCCCTTCGCTCGATGGTGCTCTTGGCAAGGCGAAAGACTTTTCTAA